>SXID01000237.1 GCA_005772955.1 Planctomycetia bacterium | reverse complement strand
GCTGCGCCCGCCTCTACACCGGCCCCTGCGGGCCGTCTTCGAGACCTCCACACATGCCACGACTTTATTCCCGCGTCCTTCTCGTACTGCCATTCGCGCTGGTCGCGGGCCTCGCGGTCTGCGTGACCGGGTGCGGCGGTGGCGACGCGGTGACCGCGTACAACGCGCCGAAGTCCGAGAACGGTAAGGGACCGTCCGACGTGGTGCCGGCCGCCGGCGAGTACCGCATTCTCGGTGCGCTCTACCCGGCCGACGCGCCGGAGTGGTACTTCAAATTCACAGGCAGCACGGCGCAGATCACAACCTACGAGGCGGAGTTCGACAAAATCACAAAGAGCGTGAAACTCCAGGCCAACCCAACGGCGTTGCCCGCGTTTGACATGCCAGCCGAGTGGACCCGCACCGGACCGCGGGTCGTGGATCGCGGCGGCATCCAGATCAAGACCGACGAGACGCTCCGGTTCGGCACGAAGGCGGAAATCACCATCACATACATCCCCGGCGGCGGGCTGGGCCAGAACCTTGCGCGGTGGGCCGGGCAGGTCGGCGCAACGGACTTCGCCCCAGATAAGGTCACGCAGAAGTTCGACGCGAACGGCGTGAAGGGACTGCGCGTTGATCTCCGCGGCCCGAAGAACCCCACCGGCGGCGGTGGCCCGTTCATGGGCAAGCAGTAACACTCCTTTCACCGTCATTTCACACAGGCACGCGGTCCGAGTCTCCGAGGAACCAGCGATGAACACGACCGAACCGCACGCGAAGGGCGAGCACGGCGAACCACCAGCCGGCAAACCGGCTCCCGATGTCGTCTACTACCTGCGACGCGGACTGAAGGCGTTCGCCTCGCTCCAGGTCACTGTAGTCCTGTTCTCGCTCGCCATCTTGCTGGTGTTCTTCGGCACCCTCGCGCAACTCGACAACGGTATCTGGACCGTCGTCGATCAGTATTTCTGGTCGTCAGTCGTGATGGTGCGGTTCGAACTGGTCCACAAGTTCCTCAACGTGTTCTGGAAGGAGTGGTTCCCCGCGGCCAGCGGTCCCGAGGGCGAGTGGAAGTATGGGTTCCCGCTGCCCGGCGGCATCACGCTCGGCATCGCGATGCTCATCAACCTGCTAGCCGCGCACGCGACCCGGTTCAGGCTCACCTGGAAACGGTCTGGCATCTTCCTCATTCACGGCGGACTGCTGTTCCTGTTCCTCGGCGAGTACATCACCCGCGAGTTTGCCATCGAACAGCGGATGACGATCGAGACCGGCAAGTCATCCAACTTCACCGAAGACTCGCGGTTCGTGCAACTCACGTTCATCGACCACTCGGACCCCGATGTCGATCGCGTGACCGCGGTCCCGCAGAACATCCTCAAGAGTACAAAGGGCCGAATCTCACACCCAGACTTACCCGTCGATGTCGAGGTGGTTGGCGAGTACATGGTGAACTCGGACCTCGTGGACGCGGGTCCGGGCAAGTCGAACCCGGCAACCGCTGGGTGGGGCAAGTCGGCAATCGCGACCAAGCAGAAGGAAGTCGCGGGCGTCGATACCGAACAGAAGACGGACCTGCCGACGGTCTACGTGAAACTGTTCAAGAAGGGGACCGATCAGGAGATCGGCACCTACATGACCTCGCTCTGGCTGTACCGCATGGGACGGGCCGATTACATCGAGGTGGACGGGAAGACATACGAACTCACGCTGCGGTTCAAGCGGTACTACAAGGCGTACAGCATCCACCTCGACCAGTTCCGGTTCGACCGCTACATCGGCACCGGCAAGGCGCGGAACTACTCCAGCGACGTGAAAGTGTACGAACCCGGTAACCCGGTACCTGTTCGCCAACTGCGAATCTCGATGAACGACCCGCTCCGGTACGAGGGCGAGACGTTCTACCAGCAGAGTTTCGACCGGTCGGAGACGACGACCATCCTTCAGGTGGTGCGGAACCCAGGCTGGCGGCTGCCGTACATCTCGTGTGCGGTGGTCGGATTCGGGCTGATGATCCACTTCGGGATCTTCCTGATTCAGTTCCTGATGCGCAGTCGCACGGTGCAGATGGCGGCAGCCGCGGCGAAACTCGCGCCCGTCGTCGGCACGGCCCCACCGGTCGCGCGGTATCTCCCGTGGTTCATTCTGTTGGTGATGGTCGGCTACCTGTACTCGATCTCCGGGCGGATGACGCCGAAAACCGAGCCTCACGACCTCGACGCGTTCGGGCGGATTCCCGTCGTGGACGGCGGGCGGACGAAGCCGCTCGACACGCTCGCGCGGGTCAACCTGCGCGTCGTAAGCGCGAGAGAGGAGTTCGAGGACGAGACCGGCAAGAAGCAACCTGCGATCCGCTGGTATCTGGATGTCCTCACGAGTGGAAGCCCCGACGCCCGCGGGGTCGCGTGGAAGTACAAGGTCATCCGCATCGACAACGAGCAAGTGCTCCGCGACCTCGGGTTGCCGAACGTCGAGGGCTTCCGGTACTCGCTGGACGAACTCGGTCCGAAATTCCAGATCATTGGGCAACGCGGCGCGGCGGCTCAGGAGAAGGTCGATAACAAGCAGAAACTCGACCAGACCGAGACGAAGTTCAATGAGTTGGTACAGCGGATCAACACGATCTTCCGCATCGCGGGTGAGACCAGCCCGTTCCCGCCCCCGCGGGCCGGGATGCCCCCACACCCGCGCCCGCTGTTCCTCCCGCCGGCGGTCGATGGCGGGGAGAAATGGACCTCGTACGGTGAGTACCTCTTCAAACTCGAAACCGACCTGAAGAAACAGATCCAGACCGAGTTCCCGCTCCCGGAAGGGGCGCTCGACAAGATGTCGAAGGAAGAGAAGGCCGCGCTCAACGCGAAACTGGTCGCGCGGGTCGATGTTCTTGAGGCCGCGGCTTTCGCGGAAAACCCGCCCGCGGAAGACTGGCACAAACTCCTCACGACGTACCGCGAGAAGAAGCCGGAGGCGTTCAACGACGTGGTGCGTGGGTATCGTGCGAAGCACACGGCGCACCTGCCCGACGCGAACGCGGGGCACAACCTCTTCGAGCAGGTGGTCTATAGCCCGTTCAACGGGGTGGGGCGGCTCCGCACCGAGGTGACGTTCAACCGGTTCCAGCCGTTCGCCCAGTGCGCCGCCTTGTACATCATCGGGTTCGTGCTGGCGATGATCGGGTTCTCGGCAAGCGTGGCGCAGAAGTCGCACTGGGCGAACTCGCTCCGCCGGTCCGGGACGCTGGTCCTCATCCTCGCTCTGGTCGTACACACGATCGCGCTGTTCGCACGCATGTACCTCATGAACCGGGCCGGGGTGTTCGTCACCAACCTGTATTCGTCAGCCGTCTTCATCGGGTGGGGCTGTGTCGCGCTGTGCCTGGTACTGGAACGCATCTTCCCGATTGGGATCGGGAACACGGTCGCGGCAAAACTCGGACTGGCGACGTGTATCGTGGCGCACAACCTCGGCACGCAGGACACGCTGGAGATGATGGAGGCGGTGCTGGACACGAACTTCTGGCTGGCCACGCACGTCACCACGGTGACGCTCGGGTACACGGCCACGTTCGTCGCCGGGTTCCTCGGTGCAATCTACGTCCTGCGGGTACTGGGAACGGTGATCCGCGATTCCTACGAGAGCAAGGGCGAGCCG
>SXID01000236.1 GCA_005772955.1 Planctomycetia bacterium | reverse complement strand
TTCCTGAAATTGCGCTGAATTACGTCAGCGCGTTTTTCACGCATCAGCGTACTTCGGCGGCGTCCTTCTGCCATACGGCGGCGAGTGCGCGTAGTCGGCGGACGATGCGTTCCGCCAGTCCTACGCCCGCGACGCCCACACCGATCAGACCCGCGACCAGCACCCGGAAGCCCAGCGTGAATGAAGCATCCGCGAGCGTCAGGAGCAGCACCGCGCCCACCAGTGGCACGCCGCACGCGAGCATCACCAGCGTTCCGAACGGAGCGGTCAGCGGTCGCACCTCGTTCCAGGCCGTCGCGGGCGTGTGCGTGTCCGGGTTCCCGAGTCGCGGGAGCAGCGTTCGGAGAACGACGTAGGTGATTCCCAGGTAACTGAACACGCCGCCGATCACCCCCGCGAGCGTGAACGAGACGAGGTAGTGCGCGTACGTTTGCCACGGGAGCGGCCCGGCGAAGAGGTCGATCACCAACGGGAAGATGATGCCGCCGGGTAGCCATCCGATCGCGCCGATCACGGCCACTTGTCCGCAAAGCAATCGAACCTGTCGGCGCAGATTGTCCAGTTCGGGACCGGGCAGCACCGCGATGTCTGCGAGCCGGCGCGTGATTCGCCAGAAGAGCCAAAAACCAGTGCCAGCGCACGCCGGATACGCGACCAGGTTGTACGCGAGTACCAGCCACGCAAACACGGTCCCCTGGGCCGCGTTCAGGTGGATCTCGACAGCGTTGTACCCGATTTGCACGATTGACGCGACGAGGTGCGGCAAACTGGCGACCAGCGCCAGCGAGCGAGCCGGATATGTCGTCATCCATCGGCCCACGGGAGAGGGCGCGGGCAGCGCACGCTGGGCGACGAGCAACTGCCGCGCGCCCGCGAGCGCGCTGGCGAGGTCCGTGCCAGTCTGGTAGCGCCGGGCCGGGTCCGGATTGATCGCGCGGCGGATCACCGCGGCCAGTTCGCGAGGCACGTGGTCGAGTGCGTCGGATTCCGCCGCCGCCGCGGGATCCGTTGCGGTGTTGGGGATGGGCGTGACTCGGGTTTCGGCCGCGCGATGAAGCCGTTTGGGGCGCGTGCCGGTAGCGAGTTCGTACAGCACCATACCGAGTGAGTAGATGTCGCACCGCTCGTCGGCCGCGCCGCCGGGATTCCCGACCACCGCGGCGTAATACTCGGGCGCCATGTACGCGAGCGTTCCACCGTACCGCGTGTCCTCCGGCCGGTGCCGCGTGCGGTCGAACGCCACGTTGAAGTCCGCGAGCATCGGCCGGCCGTACGGCGTCAGCAGGATGTTCCCCGGTTTGATATCGCAGTGCAGGATGCCGCGCGCGTGGGCGAACGCCAGCGCCTCCGCGAGCTTGCCGCCGAGCCGACATACCGCCTGCGGGAAGTTGTCGGCGGCAATCGCCTCGCGGTCGCGGAGAGACGCCGGGTCGAAGCCGGGGTCGCCGCGGCGCAACTGGTCGAGGGCAGCGAGCAGCGAGCTCCCGGATTCGGGGACGCGCCCGCCTTCATAGATTTGCCGGATGAGGACGCCGAGGTCCGCGCCGGGAACGTACTGGAGGCACAGCCCGGTCAGCCCGGTCTCGCAGTCCGCGAACGTGGAGTAGACCTTCACGATGTGGTCGTGTTCCAGGCCCGCGAGCAACTGTCCTTCGTTGCGCCCGCCCGGTTCGCCCACCAGCACCTTCAGGGCGACACTGCGGCCGAGCGACACCTGGCGCGCGAGGAACACCTGCCCGAAGGAGCCTTGCCCGAGCTTTGAGACGATCTCGAAATCGCCGACGCGTGACGGGACCGGGGTGTCGCCCACGTTGGTCCACGCGGGTGGCCCGTCGGCCGGCACCGTCGTGCCAGGACGCGTTTCTTCGTGTAACGTCCCCATCGGCCCCTCGACGTGAAGCGGCGGTACCCTCTAGTTCTACGACACGTCGGGCTTCGCCCCGTCACGCCGACGGCGGGGCTTCATCCTTCGGCGTCGGCAGCAGGAACGACAACCCCAGCGCCACCGCGTATACGGTCGCTCCGATGATCGCGGCGGCCTTCGCCACCTTCGCCGGGTTCCCCTCGCCAGCCATCAGCGGCGCGAGCAACTCCGTGTTCAGCGTCGCGGCCATCGTGCCCAACATGCGGCCGCCCACGTTCGTCGCGAACGCGCTGCCGGTGCCACGCAGGTGAACCGGGAACACCTTTGGTAGATACTCACTCACATAACTGAACTGCGCCACCGTCACCAGCCCGCAGAAGAAGATTGCCAGCGCGAAGATCGCGTAATCGCCCTGATAGAGCACGAGGTACGCGATCGGGAACAGCACCACGCCGGGCAACAGGAAGATGCGAATCAGCACGCGGCTCGCGACGTACAGGAGCAGGATCGCGAACAAGATGCGCCCGGTTAAACCGCCCAGTTCCTGCCACCGTTGGATGTTGCCACGCTTCGCGTTGATCGCATCGGCGATCGGCTTCTGCGCTGCGCGCACTTCCTCGGCCGCCACCTTCTTCGCGTCGCCTGCCGCCTTCTTGTCGGCTTCAGTCTCGGCCTTCGTGAGTTTCTCGTCGGCTCCCTTCAACTTACCCTGCGCCGCCTTCACCGCAGGTCCGTGTTCCTTCTTCACTGGGTCGAGCACTGGCAAGCCCGGTGTCATTTGAAGTGGCGTGAGTTGCAGCGCGCCGAACGCCGCCGCATACCCGCACGCGGAGAGTAGCGTCGTCACGATTGTGGTCTTGCGCAGTTCGGGTGAGAACAGTTCGCCGAAGCTCGGCCGCTTGAGGTTGCCGGCCATCTTCCGTTCTTTCCAGACGCGGCTCTCGGGGACGAACGGCATCAGCGCCAGAATCAGTGCACCGGGAATCAGGCCGGTGAGGAGCGTGTACCGCCACGCGGCCGCCGGCACCGGGAGCCACGACACACCTTCCTTGTGGTCGCGCATGAAAGCGGAGATTTCGGTGAACACTTCCGTCACCAGAATGCCGCCGAGCGAGGCGCACGCGAGCGTCCACCCGATCGCCATCTCGCGTTGCCGCTTGTCGGTGAACAGTTCCGCGAGCCACGTGACCGCCGCGACCAGTTCCACGCACACGCCGATGAACGTGGTGCATCGGAACAGCACGAGGTGCCACAGTTCGGTGCTGTACGCCGCGGCGAGCGGCGAGAGCGAGTACACGAGGATGCTGCCGACCATGACCGTCTTGCGGCCGAGACGGTCGATGAGAACGCCACCGAGCAACCCGAACACGCCGCCCGCGAGCGCTGCGATCCAGAGCATCCGGCCCGACCACAGGCGCACCGCGTCGCTGTCCGGCGGCACGCTCAGCAGTTCGGAGAGCGCCTGGGCTCCGATCACCGGGAACATGAGCAGTTCGTAGGTGTCGAACAGGAACCCGATGGCCGCGACGGTGAGAACGAGCCCGCGGGTGATGGGCGACAGGCCGGGTGCGGCGCCAGGGGAAGGGGAGGACAAGAGCGACTCCAGTGGTGGGTTAGCCGCGAGCCGTAGGCGAGCGCGTCTGAAGGCGAAAGTGGGCAGTGGGGAGAACGTAGGCGGGAATCGGACTTACGGCAATAAGGCAACCCCTTGCGTTCAGACACGCGAGGCGTAACCATGTCACCGTCCCGGCGTCAGTTACCGGGCCGCCCGCCTCTTCTTACACCCTCGGAGCCTCCCATGCGTCTGTCCCGCCTCTTTCGTGCCACGCCCTTCGCGATCGTCGCCCTCCTCCTCGCGCCGCCGGTCGTCCGCGCCGACGACACCGAAGACTTCCTCAAGCCCGAGAACTGGGAGGGCCGCAAGGATATCTGGAAGCTCGACCCGAAGGCCAAGACCATCGTCGGCGAGACGATGGAGGATCCGAAGTACAACACGTTCTTCTGCTCGAAGAAGAAGTACAGCGATTTCGAGCTGTCGTTCAAAGTTCAACTGCGTGACGCGGTCGGCAACAGCGGCGCGCAGATCCGCAGCGAGCGGACGGATAAGGACGACTCCACCAACAAGCAGCCGTTCAAGGTCCGCGGACCGCAGGTGGACGTGGGCAAGGGCTACTGGGGCAGTCTCTATGGCGAGGGCGTCGGTGGCATGATGAAGCAGTCGAGCGCCGACGCGATCAAAAAGGCCGTGAAGGAAACCGAGTTCAACGAATACAGCATTGTCGCAAAGGGCACGAAGATCACGATCAAGATCAACGGCGAGACAATGGTGGATCAGGAGTTCGCCAAGCTCCCCGGCAAGGAACCGAAGGACACGCCGAAAGACGGGATCATCGCGTTCCAGGCGCACGCCGGCTACCCGAAGATGCGAGTCGAGTTCAAGGACATCAAGTTCACGGACTTGGGCAAGAAATAGTAGTGCGTGCTCGTAGTGCGAGCCCGTGTGATCGCGAGTGTGAGTGAAAAGACATCAAGGCTGAACCGTCGTTGGCTCTGGCCTTCTGTTTTTCACTCACACCTATCACTCGCCGAACTGAGCGGGTGACATCCCCAGATCGACGATGCTACAGCCAGCAATCACGCTCAGGCCCAGACGGCGCGCTTCGGTCAGCACTTCTGGCGCGTCGGCGCCGGGATTGAACCACACCTCGCCAGGAAAACGCGCAGCAATCTCGGGCAGCACCTTCAGCCCGATCGCGGGCGGCAAGTACACGGTGACGCGGTCAATGTGCCCGGCCGGGGCATCGGCTATCGTGGGGTACGCGGGCAAGCCCTCGACTTCGATTGCGGTGGGCGTGACTGGGTAGACAGTAAACCCTGCGGCGCGGTGCGCACGGACGGACTTGTTGCCGAATTTCCGGCGATCGGGACTGGCCCCGATTACCGCGACTATGCGGATCATGTCAGTGTGGGGATAAATAGGAGAGAGGCCGTCCCGAGAGGCGTGCGGGGCGGATCAGTAAAGGTGAGCGGCGACTTCTCAGGTGGGGCTTGCGGTGTCGTCGGTTTTCGCTGCGACCACCGGGGCCACCGGCACCTTGACGCCGTGGATCGCCTCGTACACCTCTTGCCGGTGAACGGGCACATCCTTCGGGGCTTGGATGCCGAGACGCACCTTGTCTCCGCGGACCTCGACCACTGTGATCACGATGTCGTTGTTGATGACAATCGACTCGTTCTTTTTCCTGGACAGTACGAGCATTGGTGTCTATCTTTCCGTGAGTAAATCTCCGGGTCTGGTGCTGCGGCACGGAACCCGATGCTCATTTCCTCCGGGTGCGAGTCCACATCCACCGCGAGTGACCGACGAACCGGTTTGGCCCCCTCCTCATCCAAGAGAGGGGAACGCGAAACCTGCTTGGGTCCACACCTTTCCTGGCGCGGACCGTCGGCGCACTCTCATCGTTCATTCACTGTAAAAGCGTATAAGTTGCGCCGTCAAGGTACAATGTGTCCAAGAATGACAGATTTTCCGACTTTTCGGTTGACGGCGCGGCCCGGATGGGAATTGAGAGGAGATTGGCGGAATATAGGCGACGTGTTGGTTCCTCTGTGATTCATAGAGGAAATCGGGATCGGTTTACGGCCCACCGGCCGGGATCACGCCGTTAGACGCGGCGATCGGGAGCCGGCGGTAGTAGTTTGCAATGAACCGCACCGTTGGGTGGTGGTCGCTGTCGGCAACGCGAGCCACCCACCCAGGGCAGGGTTGCCGGCGGACCGTGGCGACTTCAACCATCACTCGCGCGGACCCGGCGCGCACGGCCGGTTCGGGGTCGCGACTGAGTCGCTCGAGCCACGGTTCCGGGTCGGCCACGTCATCGTAGCGCAAGTCTAACAGCAACTTCAGCCGCTCATTCGGGTCGAGGTGCGTGAGCCGACGGCCGAGCGAGATCTCCACATCGGAGCGGTCGCGTCCGACGAGCGCGTCGTGACAGACTTTCCGCACGCCTGCGTCGACGTCGTGGAGCCACCTGAACAGTTCCTCGTCGCCGATCACCTGGTCGTTGTCGGAACTGGTCGCGACCGCGAACAGGCTCGCGCCGCGCAGTTCCGGCTCCTTCGCCGTAAGCAAGGGTACGATTTCGGCGCGCAACCGGATGTCGGGGTGGATCGCGAGCCGGACCGCGACGAGCCGGGCGTCGAGGTCTGGCATCTTCAATCCCTCGGCCACGACGTCGCGGCACCGGCCCGCGTGCGTGCCGCCTGTGCGATTCAGGATGGTGGGGACGAGGTGGAGGATCGCGCGCTTGCCCGCGTCGTTCGCGGTGGGGTAGGCGTCGAGTATCGAACCGCCGATGGTGACGGCGCGGGCATCGCCATCTGGCAGCGCGTTCAGGTGTCGTTCGAGCGCGCCGGCCGCTGCGGTGCGCGAAAGGTCCTCGCCTGATTTCACGAAGCCGATGAGCTGGTCGAAGCCCGGTGTGCCGTGGGTCGCGAGCGTGTCGGCCCACCGCGTGCGCTCCTCGTCGGTGGGCGCGGCAACGAGTTTATTCGCGGCATACTTCGCACGCAGGACAAATGCGTTGAACCCAGCCCAGGTGCCGCCGACCGCGAGCACCAACACGAGCGTCAGGGCCGCGCGCCACATCAGTTTCTTGCGTGTCATAATGCCGGTCCTCCTGACCGTGTTCCGTCGCTTGCGACGCCGCAAGCGGCGGAAGACACGACGGCGCGACGCATTCGGCCCACGCCGGTAATCTGTACTCGAGGTGGGAGCCTACCCAGATCGGCGACGTCCGGGCAAGGGCAACCGGCCTGGGTAATCGGAATTGTTCATGATCGCGGTCGTGCCGGTTCGATCTATTATTGCGAATCGCGCGGTCCGCGAAATTAGACAGGTCACGGAGCGACCGGACCAACCGCGCGGCAATCACGGACGAGGTGCCCCATGACCGGAGCGGCCAAGGCGCTAGGTGTGTTGTTGGGTGGCGCGGTCGGCGGGTTCGCATGCGCGGCACCGCCCACGCCGGCTCCGCTTTCGGCCACGGTGCCCGCGGACCTGCCAATTTCCGCCGGGCCGGTGCGAGTCAACCTCTCCGACGTGGTTCACGCGGACTACCGCGACGCGGTGATGAAAGTGGTGAAACAACCAACCGTGTCCACGCGTGCCACCGCGCCGGACCTCGTCTGCACGGTGTCGATGTACGAATGGCTCTTCGACCACCCGGATCGGGTCGCGATGGCTTGGAACCGGCTCAAGGTGCCGGCAGTGCCAATCACGGACGCGGGCAACGGGCTGTTCGCGTGGACCGACGAGAATGGCAGCGAGGTGGTGTGGCGCACGGTCGGCACGTTCGCGGACGGCCGTGTCTGGTACGCGACCGGGAAAGTGAAGCCAGGCGCCGTGGGTCCTTCCGTGCCGGTGAAGGCGGTCGCGATTCTCACGCACCCGAAGAAGGCGACGAAGGACGGAGTCGCGTCGTTCAGCACAAGCGTGCAGATCTTCATGGTGAGCGACAGCAAGGCCGCGACCGTCGCGCTGCGCCTCATGGGCCCTGCGGCACCGAAGGTCGCGGAACAAGGTGCAGAGCAGTTCCTTGAGTTCTTCAACGGGATCGCGGACTACGTGCAGAAGAACCCGACAAAGGCCGACGCACTGCTCGCGGCTCCCCCGAAGAAGTAGGCCACGGGATGGTTGTGTCGAATTTTGTGATTTCTGGTTGAACAGAGTATTACGTTCTGTATATTGACCATCACGCCATTAAATTTCGGTCGTGATGGTCACGCTTCATGTCATTCATCGTTTCACCGATCCTCCGCCGTCACGCATTTCCCACCAGCCGGCGCGGTTTCACGCTGATCGAATTACTGGTCGTGATCGCGATCATCGCGGTTCTGATCGGCCTGTTGTTACCTGCGGTTCAGAAGGTGCGCGAAGCCGCGGCGCGGCTGAAGTGCAAGAACAACATGAAGCAGATCGGGCTGGCGCTGCACAGTTATCACGACCGCAATGAGGCGCTGCCGCCGGGCTACTCGACGCGACTTGCGTCGAACGGGACCGAACTCGGTGCGGGGTGGGGGTGGGGCGCGTTCCTGCTCGACGACCTGGAGCAAGCCAACGTGCGTCGGCAGATCGACACGAACGTGGCGCTCGGCGCGACCGCGCACGCGATCCCGCGAACGCAGGTACTGTCGGTGTTCCTGTGCCCCTCTGACGAGCGCATCGGCACGTTCACGACGGCGACCGTTTCAGTCACAGTGGCGCACGCGAACTATGTGGGTGTGTTCGGCACGAACGAGATCGAGGACGACCCGAGCGCCGGGAACGGGATGTTCTACCGCAACAGTCGGGTTCGGTTCGGCGACATCCGCGACGGGTTGAGCAATACGTACGCCGTTGGCGAGCGGAGCAGTGACATCGCGCTGCCAACGTGGGCGGGCGCGCCGCCGGGCGCCGAGGTGCCGTTCCGCCGCGACCCGACGCAGGTGGAGGGGCACTTCTTGCTGGTTCTCGGTCGCGGGGACCACCTGCCGAACAGCGCGTCCGCGCACATCGACGACTTCTACAGCCGGCATACACGCGGGCTGAACTGCCTGTTCGCGGACGGTTCGGTTCACAGCATCAGCAACAGCGTGAGTCCGAACGTGTGGGCGGGCATCCAGACGCGCTCCGGCGGCGAGGTGTTTCCGCTGGATTTCTGAGCGCGCCTGGTCTTCCGCCGCTTGCGGCTTCGCGGGAGCATTTCTCGCGATGTAGCAAGCACGTGACACTACCCCAGCAATTTCTCGATGTCGGCGGCGAGTTGGTGCGGCTTCGTGAGCGGCCCGCGGCGCGTCACCACGTTCCCGGTGCGGTCCACGAGGACCTGGGTGAAGTTCCACTTGATGCCGCGCGTGCCGAGTGTGCCGCGCGCGGCGCTCTTCAGGTGTTCGTAGAGCGGGTGCGTGGTGTTGCCGTTCACGTCCAACTTCGCGAACATCGGGAACGTCACGTCGTACTTCAGCGAGCAGAAGGATTGAATCTCGTCCGCATTTCCCGGCTCTTGCGCCATGAACTGGTTGCACGGGAATCCCAGGATAACGAGCCCGCGATCCTTGTACGCGCGGTAGAGTTCTTCGAGTCCCTTGTATTGCCCGGAGAAGCCACACTTGCTGGCGACGTTCACGACGAGCAGCACCTTACCGCGATGCGGTTCCAGCGTGGTGGGCCTGCCGTCGATCGCGGTGACGGGGATGTCGTAGATGCTTGTCGCGGTCGTGCTCATGCTGGTTCTCCTTTGTTTGTTTGCGACGCCGCGAGCGGCGGAAGCGACATCACACCTTTCTCCCCTTCAATAACTGTCGCCCGAGCGCCGGGTCGCGTTCGGTGAACGCGCCTTCGGCGGTGTCGCGCGTGAGGCACCGCGCGTACATTTCCATCTTCGCGTCGAGGTCGTCCGCGTGGTGAAGGATCAGCACTTCGGGGATGCACGGTAGACTCGGCGAACCCCACGCGGGTAACTTCTGGTGTGTGATGACGCAGTGAAGCAACAGGTGCAGCAGTTCGGGGTCGAGGTCTGGTACGGTCGCGGCAGCTGTGCGAATCATGTCGTACGCGAGGAACAGGTGACCGAACAACTCGCCTTCGATGCCGGGCTTCGCGGGCTGGCCCGGCGGCGTGACGAGTTCGCGCACGCGACCGATGTCGTGAAGCACCGCGGCGGCGATCACGAGACCGCGATTGAGTGGTGGGTTGAGTTCGGGGAACAGGGTCGCGTAGCGTTCCGCGAGCCACGCGACCGAGCGCGTAACGGAGAGCGTGTGTTCAAGCCAGCCGCCCGCGAACGGGTAGTAGTGCCGCACGGACCCGGGCAGCATTTTCAGTGTGGTCGCATTCAGAGTGAGCAAGTTCATCACGAGCGTGCGAAGCGGCCCGTCCACGATCTCGCCGCGGACGAGTGCTTCCAACTCCGCGAACATCTCGTCAGGTTCGTGGCGAGAGCGATTAACGAAATCGAGTTCGGTGAACCCGTCTTTGCGGTCGTTGTCTTCGACCGGGCGCAATAGTTCGATGTCGAGTTGTGCGCCGTACTTCTCGTGTTCGGTGTAGGTGGCGCGCACCTTGAAGAACTGCCCAATCTGCCACTCCTGAGCCTTTTCAAACAATGGAGCATCTTCCCAGATGGGCACCGCGCCAACAGTGCGGCGTGCGTCGCGGAACTTGCACGTGAAGAACGGTTTCCCGTCGCGCGTGGTGCCGCGCGCCTTCTCCGCGAGCTGCACGAAGCAATCGACGTAGTTCCCCGGCTGAAGCTCCGACAACTTCGCCAGCACTGGCTTCTTGGCTTTGGACATTCTGCGACTCTCGGAGGGAGAGAGTGCATCGTACCGCGGGATCGCGGCAATGGCGATGGGCGAGAACGCGACACGCGATCTACGGCTTGGTGATCTCGAAGCGCAACGAGTCGATGAATCGCTGGGCATCGCGTTCGGTCTTCGGGTCCGGTGGGTTCACCGCGATTGCGCGGTAGATACGCGGGCCGCTGATGAACACCTTGATACGCGTAACAAACTGATGCCCGACCACGAACTGATATTCACGACCCGGGAACCCGCGCTCGTTAATCACCAGTTCCTTGAGCAAACGCGGCGGGGTGCCGCCTGGCGCCTGTCTGGAACCGAAGATGTCGCGGAGCAGGTCGAACTGCTTGTCGATCGGAAGCGCGGCCGATTCGGGCGACACGTCCGAGAACGTGAGCGAGTAGTGCGCGTTGCGGCCCGTCAGCGCGACTTCGAGCCGGTCGGCCTCTTCACCGTCGGGGTTAACTTCGTGCCGCGGCGCCTGCGGGAACTCGATGCTGCACGCCCTGTCCGTGGTGGTGTGCCGGCTCCAACCGTCCGGCCAGGGCTTGACGAGGAACCAACCCAGCGCGGCGAACAGAAGAAGCGATCCGCCGATCTTGAAGAAGGTCGTGTACTTTACGTCGGGCTTTCGCCCACGAAATCCGAGAAACGCGAAGACCAACCCGACGACGACCGCGACCGCGGGCGGTGCGACGAAACTTAACAGTTGTGACGACACGACTCAGCCCTTCGAGATCCGCGACCGAACCTCCGCATAGTGTAAGCGCGAACGCGGCCCGTTGCACGCAGCGGGCCGATAACGAGTGCAGCGGCCGGGACTCGCGAAGCCGCGAACGGCTTCAAACGCATCTTACCCTTACTTAGAGAAGCGGTCGCGTCGCTTCCCTTCGCGGTCGCGGAGTGATACCCTCGTTAGTATCCCGCCTGACGAGGTTCCCGCCGATGCGATTTTCCATTTCCCGCCGCGCCGCGCTGCTTGTGTTGGTGTTCGCTCCGGTCGCTTACGCTCCCGGCTCGCCAAATGCGCAGCCGAAGGACCGGGTCGATCCTGATCACGTCGTGAAGATCGCGAAGGGCACGGAACTCTTCAAGACGAGTGTGCGCGGCGTGCTTCAAGGGAAGTGCGTGAAGTGTCACAGCGGGGAGCGCCTGGAAGGCTCGCTCGACATGAACACTCGCGAGACGCTCCTGAAGGGCGGCGAGCGCGGCGCCGCGATCGTAAGCGGAGACCACAAGAAGAGCCTGCTCTATCAGTTGACGGCTCACCAGAAAGAGCCGCACATGCCTTACGAGAAGGCCAAGCTCCCGGACGCGGATATCGCGAAGATCGCGGAGTGGATCGACCTCGGCGCGCCTTACGACAAGCCCTTCATCGCGATCGACGAGACCGCGTGGACGAAGAAGGTCACTCTCCCAGACGCCAAGAAGCACTGGGCCTACCAGCCCCTGGCACTTGCTAAGCCCCCAAGTGGCGCGCACCCTGTTGACGCCTTCCTCCTCGACAAGTTGAACAAAGCAGGTCTCAAGCCCAACCCCGTGGCCGACAAGCGCACGCTGATCCGGCGGGCGTACCTCGGCTTGATCGGCCTGCCGCCGACACCGGAACAGGTCGATGCGTTTTTGAAGGACAATACGCCGGGCGCCTACGAAAAAGCGATCGATTCGTTGCTCGCGTCGCAGCACTTCGGGGAGAAACAGGCGCGGCACTGGCTCGACCTCGTGCGGTTCGCCGAGAGCCACGGGTTCGAGCACGACTACGACCGGCCCACCGCGTACCACTACCGCGACTTCGTGATTAAAGCGATGAACGCGGATTTGCCGTTCGACACGTTCGCGAAGTGGCAGCTCGCGGGCGACGAGATCGCGCCGAACGAGCCGCTTGCGATGATGGCGACCGGCTACCTCGCGGCCGGTGTTCACAGCACGCAGATCACGAAGAACGAAGCCGAGAAGCACCGGTACGACGAGATGGACGACATGCTCGCGAACATCGGCACCACGTTCTTGGGCCTCACTGTTGGCTGCGCCCGGTGTCACGACCACAAGTTCGACGCGATCCCCGCTCGCGATTACTACCGGATGCTGTCAGCGTTCACAACGGTCGTGCGCACGGAGGTGGAACTCGACCTCGACCCGCAGTTGTTCGCGATCAAGAAGATGCAATTCGACGTCTCGCATCAGCAGTTCCTCGATGCACTTGCGAAGTACGAGAAGGAGCAACTGCCGGCGAAGTTCGCGGCGTGGGAAAAATCGCGAGCAGAGAAGCTCGTTCCGCTCGGCGGCTGGGTGCTGCCACGCGTGACCGCGAGCAAGTCCGCCGGCGGTGCGACGCTCACCGCGCAGGACGACGGCAGTACGCTTTTGTCCGGCAAGAACCCGACGACGGAAACACTCACTTTCGAGTTGCGCACGGACCTGGAGAGCATCAAGTCCCTGCGACTCGAATCGCTCACGCACACGTCATTCGTGAAGGGGGGGCCGGGGCGCGCCGCGAACGGCAACTTCGCGCTCTCGGATATTCGCGTACTCGCGGAACCGGTGGTGCGGAACGAAACGCTGCCGGCGGTGCGCGTGAAGCTCACCAACGCGCGCGCCACGTTCGAGCAGAAGGGGTTGGGAGTTTCGGCCGCGATCGACGAGGGCGTGACGACCGCGTGGGCGATCGACCCGCAAATTGGGAAGGATCACGCCGCCGCGTTCGCGTTCGAGAAGCCGGTCGGGTTTGCGGGCGGCACAAAGCTCACCGTGACGCTGTCGTTCAACAACAACACCGGGCACGGGATCGGCCGTCCGCGATTCAGCGTGAACGCCGACGAGAAGCCGGAGTTGGGCGGCCCCGCGACGCCGGAAACCGTGCGTGCCGCTCTAAGCCTCCCGGCCGACAAGCGAACGCCGGAGCAAGTGACCGCCGTACTGAAGTGGTACGGTCCGCAAGATGCGGAGTTCCAGAAGCTCCAGAAGGCCGATCGCGATCACTTCGCGACCGCACCGAAGCCGAACAAGGTGAAGGCACTCGTGTCCAGCGAGGGCTTGCCCGCGGTCAAACTGCACACGCAGGCCGCGTCGGAGTTCCTCCCGGACACGCACTTCTTGCGGCGCGGCGATCCGGCGCAAAAGAGTGGCGTCGCGAATCTCGCGTTCCTTCAAACACTAATGCCGGATGCGGAGGCGCAAACGAAGTGGGTGAAACCCGCGCCGCCGGGATCGCGCCTCAGCTACCGGCGCACCGCGTTCGCAACTTGGATGACCGACACGCAAGATGGCGCCGGGCACCTTGTCGCGCGTGTGATCGTGAACCGGCTCTGGGCAGCACACTTCGGCAGGGGATTAGTCAATACGCTTAGCGACTTCGGCATTCGCGGCGAAGCGCCGAGCCACCCAGAGTTGCTCGACTACCTCGCGGGCGAACTCATTCGCGGCGGGTGGAGGTTGAAGCCGATTCACAAGCTGATCGTGACGAGCGCTGCGTACAAGCAAGGCTCCGCACGCGACGAAGCGAAGGCGAAGGCCGACCCCGATAACAAGCTCGTGTGGCGGCAACCCGTGCGACGGCTGCAAGCCGAAGTGATTCGCGACAACATCCTTTTCGTGGGCGGGCGGCTGAACATCACGATGTACGGTGCTGGCACGCTCTCCGAAGAAAGCCCGCGGCGCAGCATCTACTTCACGATGAAGCGGAGCAAACTGATCCCGTCGTTGGTGGTGTTCGACGCGCCGGACGGCACGACCGGCGTCGGCGACCGACCGAGCACAACGGTCGCGCCACAGGCACTTCACCTCATGAATAATCCGCATGTGCGAGCCGCGGCCTACGGTCTCGCGAAGCGCGCCTCGAACGATGGCAAGTTGGGTGACACCGAGAGCGTGACGGGCGCGTATCAGATCGCGCTGTGCCGCGCGCCGACGAAAGACGAACTGGACGACGCGCTCGCGTTCCTGAAGCCGCACGCCGGGGCCGCTCGCGAGACCGCACTGGCCGACCTGTGCCAGGTGCTGTTCTGCCTCAACGAATTCCTGTACGTGGAGTAGCCGTCCCAGACGAACCATCACGAATACGGCCGGCAAAGCCGGTCTTACCGAGGGATACCATGCTGAACCTTCCCCGTTTGTTCGCGTCGCCGGAAGCCGCGTACCGCTCGCGCCGCGAGTTCCTTCAGCGCGCCGGCGGCGGCTTCGGTATGCTCGCGCTCGCCGACTTGCTCCACGCCGAAGACAAGCCCGCGGCGCGCGCCGAAGACCCGCTCGCGGCCAAGAAGCCGCACTTCGCGGCGAAGGCCAAGAGCGTCATCTGGCTGTTCATGAACGGCGGGCCGTCGCAGGTCGATACCTGGGACTACAAGCCCGAACTCGAAAAGCGCGACGGCCAAGAGTTGAAGGGCTTCGACCCGAACACCGGGTTCTTCGCCGCGCAGGTCGGCCCGCTGATGAAATCGCCGTTCAAGTTCGCCAAGCACGGACAGTGCGGGAAGATGGTCTCCGACCTGTTCCCGCACATGGCCAAGCACGTCGACAAGATGGCGTTCATTCACTCGCTCTGGAGCGACTCGAACAATCACTCGCCGGCGCTGTTCAAGATGAACACCGGCATGGGGCGGATGGGCTTTCCGTGCGTCGGCAGTTGGGTCACTTATGGCATGGGCAGTGAGAGCCGCGACCTACCGGCGTTCTGTGTGATGTACGACACGCTCGGCCGCGGCATTCCCAAAGGCCACTCGCTGAACTGGGGCGGCGGGTTCCTGCCGACCGTCTATCAGGGCACAGCGTTCAAGCCGCAAGGCGACCCGATTGACAACCTCACGCGACCGAAGGACATCACCGACGAGCGGCAGCGGAGTCAGCTCGATCTGCTCGCGAAGCTGAACAAGAAGGCAGCCGACAAGCACCCCGGCGAAGCAGACTGGACCGCGCGCGTTGAGAGCTACGAACTCGCGTACCGCATGCAGATGGCCGCGCCTGAGGCGCTCGACCTGTCGAAAGAGACCGCCGAAACGAAGAAGATGTACGGCCTCGACAACCCGAAGGCGACGCACTTCGCGAAGCAGTGCCTCACCGCACGCCGTCTGGTCGAGAAGGGCGTCCGGTTCGTGCAGGTTTACTCGGGCGGCATGGAGAACGATCTGAGCTGGGACGGGCACAACAACATCGCCAAGAACCACGGCGGGTTCGCGCAGGAAACCGATCAGCCGATCGCGGCGTTGCTCGAAGACCTTCAGCGCAAGGGGTTGCTCGAAAGCACGCTCGTGATCTGGGGCGGCGAGTTCGGGCGGCTGCCGATCGTTCAGAAGGGCAACGCGGGCCGCGACCACAACCCGCACGCGATCACCTACTGGCTCGCCGGCGGCGGCGTGAAGGGAGGCACGAGCTATGGCGCGTCGGACGAAATCGGCTTCCGGGCGGCGGAGAACCGCGTCAGCATCAACGACTTCCACGCGACGGTGCTTCACCTGATGGGTCTGGACCACAAGAAGCTGACATACCGCTACAACGGCCGCGACTTCCGGTTGACGGACGTCGCCGGCACCGTGGTGAAGGATGTGCTGGCGTAACTGCTTCAGCCCCGAAGGGGCGTCGGATGGTAGCCCGGGGGTACGCGCGCGGGGCGCGAGTTTCACCCGGGGATACCATCCGACGCCCCTCTGGGGCTACAAACCGGTGCGATCACTTCCGTTGTCGCCTCTTCCGGCTCGCTCACCTTCGCTGCCAGCGCTTTCTCGGTAGGCTCGCGGATGTCCCACACCAGCCTGACCAGCCCCAGCGCGCGGATGATGTAGTAGCTCATGTCGATCTCCCACCACTTGAACCCCTGACGTGCACAGCTCTGGTAGTGGTGGTGGTTGTTGTGCCAGCCTTCACCCATCGTCAGGATCGCGGCCCACCAGCAGTTCTTGCTCTGGTCGGTTGTCTCGTAACGGCGAGTGCCGAACAGGTGGCACGCTGAGTTCACCAAGAAGGTGGCGTGATAGAGCAACACGGTGCCAATCAAGAAACTCCACACCACGCCGCTCCAGTCGGCGAGTAAGTAACACAGCACGCCAAGCGAGATTCCGGGCACCCACGTGAAGAACGTGTCCAGCACCCGCAGTTCGGGGTAGCGCTCGAAGTCTTTCATCGCGGGCGCGTCGCGGAACCGGCCAGAGATCACCCAGCCCACGTGCGACCACCACACCGTTCGCACGATCGGCGAGTGCGGGTCCTCTTCCTGATCGGAATGCTTGTGGTGGTGTCGGTGGTGCCCGGCCCACCACAGCGGACCCTTCTGCATCGCGGCGCAGCCGATCCACGCGAGCACGAACTGGAACCAGCGTGAAGTCTTGTAGGCGCGGTGCGCGAAGTACCGGTGGTACACGCCGGTGATGCCGAACATCCGCATCACGTAGAACAGAAGCCCCAGCCCGATGGCTTCCATCGTGATCGGCACGAAGAACGGTGTCACCACCGCCGCGACGTGCAACCCAATGAACGGGATCGCGCGGAGTCGCGCGTACCAGCCTACCGGCGGGCGCGGAAACTTCAGTGCGGGGAGCTGCGGTACGTGCAGGTCGGGAACGACGCCCGATTGCGGTGCGGCTGTCGAAATGTGAACGACTCCGTGAAGTCCGGGCGGGCGCAAGTGCCAGGGCGATTCCAACGTAAATTAGGACTCGTAGACGTCGAATGCTCGCACGAAATCTGGAATCGTGCAAGCGGATACCGCACGCGTATGATGAGATAGTCGCGCCGGTTCCGGCGGGCCGTAGCTCAACCCCGCGAGTCCCACATGATTCACTTTGAAGGCGACAAGATCATTCCGCTGCCCGTGGCCGAGGTCGCGGCCAAACTCTCGGATGCCGGTTACGTGGCGAACTGCATGCCCGACTCGCAGGTGATCGAGGCGACCCCCGATAAGGCCGTAGGCAAGATCAAGCCGAAGCTCTCGTTCCTCACCGGGAGTCTGACCCTCACCGCGGAGGCGACCGCGCGCGACCCCGGCAAGTCGGTCGTGTTCCAGATTGTCTCGAAGGCGATGGGGGCGAGTAGCACGTTCGAATCGAAACTGGAATTCCAAGAAGCCGAAGCCGGAACGCTCGTCCACTGGACCGGCGATCTCATCGCGATCACCGGGTTGCTGAAGATGGTGCCGAAGGGACTACTCGAAGGCACCGCAAAGAAGGTGATCGAGGACGTGTGGACTGCGGTCGCGTTGAAGCTCACGGCGACCAACGCGGGTCCGACCTGAACGCGGTCGGAACCCGCTTCGCGTTATTGCGGCACACGCAGAGCGCGAGTGCCGCGTGGCGTTTCCTTGTTGGTGGTGCAGCACGGTTAGCGGAACTGGTTCGGGCCTCCGCCGTTCATCGCTCCACCGAAACCGATGACAAAACCGATTACGAACAGAACGATGATCGCGAGGAGCGTGAGGACGCCGAGCACCAACCCGCCTGTGGCCATCCCCTTGCCCTGGGGATTTTTCATCCCGATCGCGCCAGTAATGATCGCACCGAGGGAACCCCCCAGTGAGCCTAGCCCGCAGCAGCAACCGGCGATCGGGACCGCTCCTCCAAGACACGACCCGAGGAGGCACAAGATGCTCAGGATACCAAGGATCAGCGACGTGATGGCCAGCCCGTTACTCCCGCCCGACTGCCGGCGGGACGGTCTGTAATCGTGGTCATAGTCATCGTCGTCGTCGTCGTCGTCGCGGCGCCGGCGTGCCGGACGGTCATCGTCATCTTCATCGCGGTCGCGCGACGACCGCTTCCTGGACGTGGATCCTTTGATCTTCCCACCACCGGACTCGGACTTCTTGTCCGGGTCACCGCCCTTGGGCTTGGTTTTCTTGGTGCTCGCGGTGAACACCTCCAGGCAGGTGCCGCACTCGACCTCTTGGCCCTCGAATTCGGCGCCGATTTCCAGTTGCGTCTTGCACGCCGGGCACGTTACGCGGATGTCGGCCATGGGAGTTCTGCCGGGGCGAGGGGCTGGGAATAGTGTCGGTAGTGTAGGATTTTTGGGCCGGTGGTTACCGCTACCGGACCTGTGGCGGAACCATGAGTGGGCCGAACCCGACGACCAACTGGATCAGGATGAAGCCTAGCGCCGCGCCGCCGAGAATCATTCCGATGATCGCCATCGGTTTGCCCTTCGGATCCTTGAGGCCGAACGCACCGGTGATGATCGCGCTGAGTGACAACGGGATGGTGACCGGCCACGATAGGATGGAACAGCAACCGCAACAGGCAATGGGGAACGCTACCGTACTGAGGATGCCGAGGACGAGTGCGACAACGGAAACCGCGCCCGGTCCCTCGCCCGCCCGCCGCGGTTCGTAGTCGTCATCCTCGTAGTCGTCATCGTCCCGGCGCCGGCGTTTCCGGTCGTCATCCTCATAGTCGTCATCGTCATCGCGGCGGCGAGAGCCGCGAGCCGACCGACCCCGCCCACTGTCCGACGCGGACCCGCGTCCTTTCCCGCCCGCGCCAGACCTTCCCGCAGCGTCTGGTTCCGGCTTGTTGGCTTGCGCGGTGAACACCTGGAGGCACCCACCGCACTCGATCTCCTGGCCCTCGTGGGCGGAGTCGATTTCCAACTCCGACTTGCACGCCGGGCAGGTCACGCGAATGTTGGGCATGGCAATCAGTGAGGAGCGAGGGTGAGGAGCGAAGCCACTGGTACGGAACCTGATGGCAACTGCGGAACTCCGCACACCGGTTCTATTTCCCGCCCGGCGGTTCGTCCTTGAACAGGTCGCTGACGGACTCATTTCCGTGGATGCGCTGGATCGCGTTGGCGATCAGGGCCGCGACCGAGATCACCTTGATGTTCGGCAGTTGCTTTTCCGGCGGCAGCGGGATGCTGTCCGTGATGACGATCTGGTCGATCCGCGCCTCCCGCAACCGGTTCATCGCCTCACCGCACAATACGCCGTGAGTGGCGCACACGTACACCGCTTTCGCACCGTGATCGCGGGCCACCTTGACCGCACCTGTGATCGTGCCCGCGGTCGAGATCATGTCGTCGTAAATGACGACCGACTTGCCCTCGACCGGCGCACCGATCAGGTGCCCGTGCTTGATCTCGGTGGCGCTGCTCCGTCGCTTGTCCGCGACCGCGATCTTCCCGCCGACGTTCTTCTGGAAGTCGAGCGCCTTCTTGATACTCCCCTCATCCGGGCTGAGTACGACGAGTTCGTCCTGCGAGATGTTCAGGCTGCGGACGTGTTTGGCGATTTCCTTGACCGCGTACAGGTGATCCACGGGGATGTCGAAGAAGCCTTGAATCTGCGCGGCGTGCAGGTCGAGCGCGAGAACGCGGTTGGTGCCCGCTTTCGTGATGAGGTTGGCGACGAGCTTCGCGGAGATGGGCACGCGGCCCTTGTCCTTGCGATCCTGCCGGGCGTAGCCGTAATAGGGCAGCACGGCGGTGATGCGCGCCGGGCTGGCACGCAGGAACGCATCCAGGATGATGAGCAGTTCCATCAAGTGGTCGTTCACCGGCGTGCAGGTCGGCTGCACGATGAACACATCGCGACCGCGCACGTCTTCTTCGATGCGGACGCTCGTCTCCTTGTCGGGGAAGTCGCCCAGCGTCATGTGGCCCAGTGGCACCCCGAGCACCTTCGCGACCCCCTCGGCAAGCGGCCGGTTGGCTCGCCCGCTGAAGATCTTGAGTTTGTTGTTGTTGCCGTTGCCGTTGCCGGACACGCCCGTCTCCTGATTCCTTGTGTAGCCGCATTATGTACCACGCCAAACGCGACCGCCAGCACCCAATTCGAAACGGGCGTGTCGGTTGTATCGGCCATCGGGTATCGTGGGCTGAATCTCCGCGGCAAATTTGCGAATCCGCTCCGCGAACACACGACGTTCGATGACTGACTTGAATGACCGCCTCGCTCTGGCGCTTGTGCCGGGACTCGGCCCCAAACTGACGGCGGCACTGTTGGCGCGGTTCGGTTCGCCGGCCGCGGCGCTGCGCGCGACCGCGGCCGAATTGTTGGAAGTGCCGCACATCGGCGAGAAGTTGGCCGGGGCGCTTGCGACCGCACTTCGTACGGTGGACATCGGCTCCGAACTCGCGCTGCTCGCAAATCACGGCGTTACACCAGTGCCGCTCGGCTTCGCGGGATACCCGGCACCGCTCGCGGCCGTGGTCGCGCCTCCTCCACTGTTGTACTTCCGCGGCGAGTGGGTGGACGCCGACATACACGCGATAGGCATCGTCGGCTCGCGCGGTTGCACCGCGTACGGGCGGAAAGTGGCCGAGCAACTCGCGCGTGATCTGGTGCGCGCCGGTTTCACGATCATCTCGGGGCTGGCACGCGGAATTGATGGGGTCGCACACCGGGCAGCGCTGGACGCGGGCGGGCGCACGATCGCGGTGCTCGCGGGCGGGCTGTCGTCGATCTATCCGCCGGAACACGCGGATTTAGCCGATGCGGTCGCGCGCCAGGGCGC
Organism: Planctomycetia bacterium; assembly: GCA_005772955.1. Lineage (GTDB taxonomy): Bacteria > Planctomycetota > Planctomycetia > Gemmatales > Gemmataceae > Gemmata. Next base: position 3,953 of record SXID01000236.1, on the reverse strand, counting down.
TCTTGTCACGGAGACACCAATGACCGTCGCCCCGCAACCGGGGATGTTCCCAGCGCGGAACCGCATCATCAGCGGGTTGAGCCGTGCGGTCATCGTTGTGGAAGCGAACGCGAAGAGCGGCGCACTGATCACCGCGACTCACGCGGGCGAGCAGGGTCGCGAGGTGTTCGTGGTACCGGGCGCGGTTGATAGTTCCGCCAGTGCCGGTTGTCTTGAGCTGATTCGCAAGGGCGCCAGGCTTGTGCGTAACGCGGACGACGTGATCGAAGACTTGAAGGGGATTTCGGCTCTGGACGACCAGAGGCCAGAGGCCAGAGGTCAGAGGACAGAGAACAGAGGAGAGAAGGCAGAAGAGGCACCCGGCGTAGCCGCGACGCGCAGCGGAGCGGCACCATCTCCAGTGCCTCCACCTGTACTCGACGCCACCCAGCAGCGTGTGTTCGACGCGCTCGCGACGAAGCGGCAAGCGGACGAACTGGCGCGCGAACTGGGCCTAACGGTCAGTGAACTGTCGCGTGTCCTACTCCACCTGGAGATGAAGAAAGTGGTCCGCAAACTGTCCGGTAACTTCTACGAACGGCGGTAGCGACCGCTTCGTAAAACGAACGCATGTCGCAATCTGTCGGTATCGGGGGGCTTATGCCCCCCGCGCGCCAAATCATCGAAGCGGTTCTGCTCGCGTTCGCGTTCGCGGTCGCGCACACCCTGTCGCCGCTGTTCTACTCGAACCAGAACCAGTACCTGCTGCACGGGGCGGCGCTCGCGGGGGACGGCCACCTCGCGCACGACTGGCTCGCGAACACTCGCGACCCAACCCCGCTGTTCTCCCTTCTTGTCGCGGTCGCGTACCAGGTCCACCCGTGGTTGCTCCAGCCGGCGTACTTCTCGCTGCTGATGAGTTACTTCCTCGCGGTGCGGTGGTTGGTCGCCGCTGTACCGGGATTCCCCAACACGCGAGTCGCGCGAATCAGCTTCGCCTCGCTCTTCACTCTGACGCACGCGGCGATTCTACGCTGGGCGTCGGTGGAAGTCGCGGGCGTTGATTACCCATGGTATCTGCAAGCGGGGGTCGCGGCGCAGTACCTGCTCGGGCCGGGGATTCAGCCCTCAGCGTTTGGCGCGCTGCTAGTCTTCGCAGCGGCCGCGTTCGCGCACGGCCGCCCGGTGTTGGCGTGCGCGCTGGCCGCGGGTACGTGCTGGTTCCACTCGACGTACTTGCTCCCGGCCGGGTTGCTCGTGTGCGGATTTGTGATCGCACTCTCGCAAGACGGGCAGACGCGTGTGGGCGTGTTTTCGGGCAAGATCTCGCTGGGAATCGTCGTGCCGGTGGTCGTGTACACGCTCTGGCGGTTCAGCCCATTCGATCGGCATTCGGACGAGGCGCTGCACCTCCTTGCGAACGTCCGCATCCCACACCACTGCCTGCCGTCGCGTTGGTTCGATGTAGTCGCCGCGGTGCAACTCGCGTGGATCGTCCTCGGGCTGTGCTTCGTGTGGCGAACCACGTTCGGACGTGCCCTCGTGATTGCGGCGCTCGGCGGGTCGTTGCTCACCGGTTTGCAGTTGGTGGTTCGCAGCGATTCACTGGCCCTGGCGTTCCCGTGGCGCATCTCGGTGCTGCTCGTGCCGCTCGCGACGGCGATCATTACCGCGAAGTTGCTCGCGTATGCGCCACCGCCAAAGTGTGCTGAGCGGGTTGCGGGGGCGGTGCTACTCGCGCTGGTCGCGGGCGGCGTGGTCGTGACCGCGTGCGGACTTGGTTACCACACCGTCGACGAGCGCGAACTGTACGCCCACATTCGCGCCACCGCGGAACCGGATCACGTGTACCTGATCCCGACCGACTTCCCGAAGGTCGGTAGTGGGCGCGGAGCGGTGTCGAACACCTTCAAACCGGCGCCGCGTGCGAAGGAAGGGACGAACCAGATACCGGTGGATCTCCAGCGGTTCCGGCTCGCGACGGGCGCACGCCTCTACGTCGATTTCAAGTCGGTGCCGTATGGCGCGGCGGAGGTGAAGGAGTGGCACCGGCGGATGGAGTTCGCCGTCCGTTTCAACGCGGGGCTGGGCCACGGGAGTGACTACGGGTGGCTGAAGGCGGAGGGCGTCACGCACGTCGTCGCGCCGCGGTCGCGGCCGTTCGAGTCGTCGTTTCTTGAGAAGGTTTACCATGGCGACTCGTACATCGTGTATCGCGTGGAGTGACTTATTCTCGGGACTGCGGGCAGGGAGCGGGCTAGGGAACGACCGAGGAGTAAAAGAAGAAGGCCACGCGCTGCAAGCGCGTGGCCTTCTGAGGTAAAGCCGCTTGCGGCTTCGTTTTACGACTGCGCGGCAACGACCGGCGTGGGCGTGTTGGCGTCGAAACCGAGCTTCTTCTCGCCGTTCTCTTCCACAAGCTTCACCGTCAGAGTGTCGGTCCCTTGGAACGTGCCCTTCAGCAGTTCCTCGGCGAGCATGTCTTCGAGGTACTGCTCGATGGCCCGGCGGAGCGGCCGCGCGCCGTACTCGGTGCTCGAACCCTTCTCGATCAGGTACTCCTTGGCCTCTTCCGTGACCGTCAACTTGATGCCCTTCTCCGTGAGCCGCTTGGAGACCTTGCCCAACTCCATGTTCACGATCTGCTTCAGGTCTTCGTTGGTCAACTTGCGGAACACGATGACCTCATCGAGCCGGTTCAGGAACTCGGGCTTGAACTCCTTGTCCATGCGCCCCTTCAGCCGCTTCTGCATGTCCTGGTAACTCGCCTCGGTGTTCTGTTTGAGGCCGGCCCGGAACGCGCTTGTCATGTCGCCCTGATCGACGATCGTCTCGGCCCCGATGTTCGTGGTCATGATGAGGATGGTATTCTTGAAGTCTACCACGCGACCCACGTTGTCGGTCAGTCGGCCCTCTTCCATGATTTGGAGGAGCATGTTCCACACGTCCGGGTGCGCCTTCTCGATTTCGTCGAGCAGCACCACCGAGTACGGCTTGCGGCGGATCTTCTCCGTGAGTTGCCCGCCTTCTTCGTACCCGATGTAGCCTGGGGGGGCACCCACGAGGCGACTCACGTTGTGCTTCTCCATGTACTCCGACATGTCGAGTTGCACGATGTTATTTTCGTCTGCGAACATGAACTTCGCGAGCTGCTTGGCGAGCAGCGTCTTCCCGACACCGGTCGGCCCTGCGAAGATGAAGCTCCCAATGGGGCGTTTCGGGTCTTTCATGCCGCTACGGCTCTTGCGTACTGCCTTTGCGATGGCGTGGATCGCCTCGTTCTGACTGATGACGGAGTTGTGCAGTTCGGCTTCCATGTTGAGGAGCCGTCGCGTTTCGTCCTCGCCGACCTTGCGGAGCGGCACGCCGGTCATCTTGCTTACGACTTCGGCAACCACTTCCTCGTCGACCACGCCATCCGTTTCCTTGGCCTTTTCGCGCCATTGCTTGTGAGTGGTGTCCTTCTCCTTGCGGAGTTTCTCGGACTGGTCGCGCAGGCTCGCAGCCCGCTCGAAGTCTTGATCCATCACCGCGGCTTCTTTTTCCTGGTTCAGCTTCTCGATCTTCTCGTCGAGTTCCTTCAGGTCCGGTGGACGGGTCATGCCCTTCAAGCGTACACGTGCACCGGCTTCGTCGATGACGTCGATGGCCTTATCCGGGAGGCAGTGTCCGGTGATGTACCGTTCGCTCAGTTCAACCGCGTGCTTGAGTGCGCCGTCGGTAATTTGAACCCGGTGGTGGGCTTCGTAGCGGTCGCGCAGCCCCTTCAGGATTTCGACCGTCTCCGCCATCGACGGCGGGTTCACGATGATCGCCTGGAACCGGCGGGCGAGCGCCGTGTCCTTAGATGAATTGCGGATAGCGCCCCTTAAGGGTGATGCGCAGGGTGCGCGCATCCACCGCCACCGCGCCCGCCAACGATTCAACCTCCAAATGGATCGGCTCACCCTTCTGCTGCCGCGCCGCCAGCCGAT
>SXID01000235.1 GCA_005772955.1 Planctomycetia bacterium | reverse complement strand
TCTCGATGACCAACGAAGTCACGGCAACACGAAACCGCATGGCAAACTCCAAGGCGACAGCCTGGAATCGCTGCTTTGCGGAGGGCCAGCGGACGAGCAGGGTAACGCCCTTCCTGTCGAATATGCGACATGTGTCTGATGGCCGCTCGGATCTGGCACTTCGTGGACGCGAACGTTGTTTTGGCGATGAGAGCGTACGTTTCGTGAACAACGGAATCGCGCCGGAGGGACTGCGTACCCGCGCCGGCGGTGATGCGCTGCGACTTCTGATCGATTTACTCTGAACCACTCGTCGCGGGCGGAACGAACGAGCCGTCCCAGTTGGCGGGCGGGCGGCGTTTGGTCGCGTCCATCACGCGAATCAGACACTTGCCCACCGGGTCGTCGGGGAACTTGGTGGTGATTTCCTCGTAGCAGTCGTTCCACTTGCCTTGCGTGAATAAATCCACCATTGAAGCCCATTCGTCGCGAAGCCAGTCAGGGAGGATCGCGGTCGGGGCCGAATACAACTCGAACGCCCACAGCGGTTCAGGGAACCCCTTCGCGCGCACCTTGCCCAGCGGGCGTGTCAGCATCTCGCGGCCCGACGGGTCGATCTCCGCGACCTGTCGCGAAACCTCTTGCGAGACGATGATCGGCACCCCGAACGCCTTCGTCATGGCTTCCAGGCGGAACGTCAGGTTCACCACTGGGCCGTAGAGATCGACGACCGCGAGGTCGTGGGCGCCGAGGCGGCCGGCGACCGCCGTGCCGTGCGTGACCCCTACCCCACAGCGTCCGCTCCGCGTCCAGTCCCCGAGGCGCCCCGCGATTGAGATCGCGGCGCGGGCGGCCAGACCGACCTGACGCTCCTGCAGTGTGGGCCAACCCCAGAACCCGAGTACCGCATCGCCGCGGAACCCGCCCACCACGCCGTCACGGTCCGTGATCGTCGAGGCCATCGTGTTCAGCGCGTTACCGATCTCGCGCTGAGAGGCGAGCAACTCGCTCGAGTGCTGCGACGCGAACAGCGAGTAGTTCCGCAGGTCGCAGAACAGCGTCGTGATTTCCTTCTCTACTGGGACCAACATCCGTTCCAGTTCGGCCGGATTGTCGAGGTACTTCCAGAGGCTCTGGGGCCATGCCCGGCGGATCACCTTGTTCTGCTCGGTGAGGCGGCTCACTCGCAGTGTGGTCTCGATCATGCCGACGAAGAGTTCGCCGAACTTCTGGTACTGCGTGAGGTCATTGACAATCTTGTCCTGCGCGGACTTATCGAGAATGTTCCACTGGCCGTTGGTCTGCCCAGCGACGTAGAGCGCGTACTTCGAGCCGTCCTGGAACGGCGTACAGATGGCCCATGGCGTGATCCCCTGGGCGGACGCAGCAGCCATCGTGAGTTCAGCCCCGCCACCGGCCGATTCGGGCGACCAACAGTGCAGGCAACTACGCCGGCGTTCGGTGATCGCGCGGTGCGCCAATCGCTTCGACGGGTTGAAGCCGTCCGACGCGTGTGACGTTTTGGGCCGAACGTTGAACTCAAGTAAGTTGAGGCGTTTCTCGTTGGGCGGGCAATCCGGCGGGATGCGGACGATGGCGGCCGCGTCGGCCCGTGGCATCGCGTCCATGATGACGCGGAGCATCTGCCGGAACAGTGCCTGTTCGGTGGTGATCGCGCGGATCGTGTTGGGCAGGCTCTCCATCGCGCGCAGCGCCGCAGCCGGGTTCGCGAACGGAATATCTTCGAGTTGCGCCCGGGTCTTCTCCTCCCGGCGCGGCGCGATGGTCATGTCCGCCGGGCTTTCTTGCTGTACTCCCTCTTCGCTGTGCAGTGTGAACCGGGTCTGCCCGATCCAGAATGATCCGTCACGCCCGACGACGCAATTGCCCTCTGGCGACTCCACCAGTTTCTTAACTTTCTCGTCGAAGACGAGTGTCTGGTTGGCTGGCGCGTTGGGGTAGCCGGGACTGTTGGGACGCGTCTGGACGGTCAGCATCTCCTTGGCCGGTTCCCAGGTGAGAACCGCCTGGAAGCGGGAGATCTGGTCGTCTTCGGGGATGGCGATGTCCATCTTCCCCTCGTCCCGGCCGAGATTGAGCGGCCGGTTCGGGGTGAGCGGGAATCGACGCCCGTACTGACGGGCCACGACTGCCGATTTTTTCGGATCGGCCTGAATGTCAGTGATCGCTTCGAGTTCTGCCATCGTCTGCGAACTCCTCCGTGCATACCGGCGGTGCGTGCTTGTACCGGCTCGTTTTTCTTATCGTACTTGCTGGACCCGTTCGGTGAGAGATGAGTGTTCGAAGTTTTCTGGCGGTGTCATTCCCGTCCGCGCCAGAATAACCGTTTGGGCACGATCGGCAAACCGCGCACTGACCTCCCGTGCGTGTGTTTTTTTTGATTGTCTTGACACGGTCGCGTGTCGCGGTATAGCCGCCGGTTCACTGCGCGAGCCCGTGGAATATTTGGGGGGTGCCGCATGGACGCGGTTGAAACGTCGGTTCGGAGTCACAACCCAAGTGTACGCGCTCGCCGCTCAATCGCGGTTCGGGCGGCCGTACTCTTCCTACCGCTCGCGTGCGTCGTCACGCTCTGCGCGGCGGTCGCCTACGCCAAACAGCCCGCGGTGCGGGGCTTGACCAAGGCGCCCACGATCTTGCCGGCAAGCGGCGACGGCACACGCGACCCCAAGAACCCGCGGTGGTCCACGGACCCAACCGACCCGTACCCGATGCCGCCGGAGTTCGCCAACCTTGAACTGATGAAGCAGACACACGGGGAGGCTTATGCCAAGTCCGTCGGGTGCATGGGATGTCACAAGGGGGTTGGCGATCCGCACGGCAAGGACACGCTTCGCATTGGTTGCACTGACTGCCACGGCGGGAACGCGAACTCTAGCGACAAGAACAAGGCGCACGTTTTACCCAAGATGCCGCAGTTCTGGACCTCCTCGGCCAACCCGGTCCGGTCCTACACACTGCTCAACAACGAGTCGCCCGAGTTTATCAGGTTCATCAACCCCGGCGACTTCCGTATCGCGCACATCAGTTGCGGCACAAGCGGCTGTCACCCGAAGGAAGTCCAGACGAATCGCAAGCAGATCATGGCCACCGGGTGCATGTTGATCGGGGCTGCCGCGTACAACAACGGCACTCTCCCTGTGAAACACGCGATCATCGGCGAAGCTTACGGTATGGATGGGGCGCCGCTGCTGATCAAGTCGTTCCCGCCGCCCACGCCTGAGGAGCAGAAACGCGGCGTTGTCGGTCAACTCGTGCCATACCCGCGGTTCGAGATGAGCCAGCCGGGTAACGTGCTCCGCATCTTCGAGCCGGGCGGGCGATTCCTCCCGGAAATCGGTATCCCCGAGCGCCTCGAAGAACCCGGACGCCCGCGCACGCGGTTGAGCGTTCGCGGGCTGGGGACCAGTAACCGGACCGACCCGGTGCTCGTGAGCGCGAACAAGACGCGTCTCTTCGATCCGACTCTCAACTTCCTGGGCACCAACGACAACCCCGGCGACTACCGCAGTAGCGGCTGTTCGGCGTGTCACGTTGCGTACGCCAACGACCGCTCTCCGGTCCACTCCGGGCCGTTCGCCAAGTACGGCAACCGCGGGTTGAGCTTCAGCCCCGACCCGACCATTCCGAAGAACGAACCGGGGCACCCGATCGACCACAAGTTCACCAACTCGGTTCCGACCAGCCAGTGCATGGTGTGCCATATGCACCCCGGCACCACGGTCATGAACAGCTACCTGGGCTTGATGTGGTACGACGAGGAATCTGACGGCAAGCACATGTATCCCGCGAAGCAGAAGAACCCCACACACGAAGAGTTGGTCCGCTCAATGCTGCGGAACCCGAACGAGTCGGCCGCACGCGGCAACCTCGCGGACCCGGATTTCACAGCCAACCTGAGCGACCTGAACCCGAAACTGTCGAAGACCCACTTCGCGGACTTTCACGGACACGGGTGGGCGTATCGCGCGGTGTTCAAGAAGGACAAGAAGGGCAACTGGATCGATTACGCGGGTGGGTTCGTGGGGCCGCCAACTGCGGAGAAGATGGCTGCAGGCGTGGACTGGCCGAACCAGGCCCGGAAGTTCCACCAGACATCCAAGTTCCCGGACCCGAAGACCGGTTCGGCTGATGCCAAGAAGGCCGAGAAGGCTCTCAACGACTCGTGCCGCGCGGGCAAACCGGTTCACCTCATGGACATCCACCTGGAGAAGGGGATGCACTGCGTGGACTGCCACTTCACGCAGGACATGCACGGTAACAACCGGCTCCACATGGAGGTTCGCGCCGCGACCGAGATCGCGTGCATCGACTGTCACGGTACTGCGGGCCAGCACGCGACGCTGAAGACCTCCGGCCCCGCGAGCTACACATCCGCGCCCGACGGTAACGGTCGTAACCTCCTGGCCATGAAGACCCCGTTCGGCACCCCGCGGTTCGAGATCCGCGAGTCCTCGGACGGCACCAAACGCTACTTCCAGAATTCCAACGTCGAGAAGGGGCTACAGTGGGAATTGGTGCAGACTAAAGACGCGATCACGAAGGGCCACGCCCGGTACAACGAGAAGGCCGCGCTCGCCAAGACCGTGCGCGTCGAGAACGGCAAGATGGTGTGGGGGGAACTGCCCGCCGACGGGAAGTGCGCCCACACCAACGACAACATGAGTTGCATGACGTGCCACTCGGCCTGGAACCCGAGTTGCTTCGGGTGTCACTTGCCGCAGCGGGCCAACCTGAAAATGCCGGTGCTCCACGCTGACGGCGACACGCAACGCAACTACACCGCGTACAACTTCCAGACTCTGCGTGATTGCACCTACATGCTCGCCCGCGACGGCGATGCGACTGGCAACAAGATTAACCCGGCTCGCTCCAGTTGCGCGATCCACGTCGGGTCGCACAACGGGAACCGCGAGTCCATCTACGTCCAACAGCAGACCCACTCGGCCGAGGGGTACAGCGGCATCGCGTTCAGCACGAACGTACCGCACACGGTCCGCGGGAGCGGGGTCGGCGAGACTAAGCAGTGCAGCGACTGCCACCTCTCAAAGAAGAACGACAACAACGCCTGGATGGCGCAACTGCTCATGCATGGCACTGGGTTCATGAACTTCATGGGCAAGTATGCCTGGGTCGGGGCGGGCGAGGAAGGACTGTTCGCCGTCCAGGTCACCGAGGCGACCGAGCCGCAAGCGGTGTTCGGCAGCGACCTGCACTACTACGCGTACCCGGACCACTACAAGAAGCACGCGGAGAAGGGCGGGTTGCTGAAGAACGCTCACGAGCACCCCGGGCGAGACATCGCCAAGGGTATGACCCGGCCATTCAAGAAATCCGAGGTGCTGATGGTGCAGAACCGCGGGGAGTACCTCTATGCCGCGTGCGGCGAGGGCGGGGTCCGCGTGTTCGACATCGCGTTCATCGACGACAAGGCGTTCGCCGAGCGGATCACCACCGCCCCGGTTTCGCCGCTTGGTCAGAAGTTCTACCTGGACACCAAGTACGCGACTTACGTTGCGGCCCCTTCAACCGTGGCCGTGGACCCGACGCGGAAGATGAATCCCAGTAACAAGGAGCAGCCGGTTCACCCGCTGTTCGGCTACCTGTATATCTGCGACAAGTACGAGGGGTTGATCATCACCGGCGTGGGGACCCTCCTCGACGGCAACCCGGTGAACAACTTCCTCAGGAAGGACGTGTGCTTCAATCCGGACGGGCTACTGTTCGACGCGAAGCACGCTCTCGTGGTCGGTCACTACGTGTACGTGTCGTGCGCCGCGGGCCTCGTGGTCATCGACATCGACGACCCGAAGAAGCCGAAGGTGACGTCCGTGATTGGCGAGAAGTACATCAAGAATCCGCACATGGTCGCGACCCAGTTCCGCTACGCCTATGTGGCGGATGAAGAGGGCATTAAGGTTCTGGACATCACGGACCTGGCGAAGCCGGTGGTGAAGTCGCAGATCAAGCTCCCGGACACGCACAGCATCTACCTGGCTCGTACCTACGCCTACGTCGCGGCGGGCCCGCGCGGGCTTGTGATCCTCGACATCCAGAACGCCGAGGAGCCGAAGGTCGATCAGGTTTACACGGCCGGTGGGCACATCAACGACGCCCACGACGTGAAACTCGGCATCACCTACAACAGCCTGTTCGCCTACGTCGCGGACGGGAAGAACGGGCTGCGGGTAGTGCAACTGATGTCGCCCGAAACGCCCGGATACGAGGGCTTCGGCCCGAAGCCGACCCCGCGTCTGGTGGCGACATACAGGTTGCCGCACGGCGGGCATATCAAGAGCGTGGCCCGCGCGCTCGACCGCGACCGCGCGGTGGACGAGAACGGTAACCAACTCGGCGTGTTCGGCCGCGTGGGTGCCCGGCCGTTGAACGGGGCCGAGCAGCGGAAGATGTATCTGCGGGACGGGAAGCCGTGGTTCGTGAGCGACGACCCGAAGGACGCACTCTACGAAGATCGCCGCAAGAAGTAGCCTAACCCCGGCGAGCCGGGAGCGTAAGCGACCGGAGGTGACGCACACTCAGTGTGCGTCACCTCCGGTCTTTTCATTGCCCTCTCCCGCAAGGGGAGAGGGCAAGAAGACGGCCTTACTTTGGGCTAACGTCGAAGTCGATGGGCTTCATCTCTGTCGTCGGGCCGGTGATATCGACCGGGTTGCCCCCGCGGCCCTTGACGCCGCCACGGACGCCGTTCTCGTGCCAGTACACGATGCGGAACTTACCGGCCGGGGCGTTCTTGATCTCGAACTTCCCGTCCTCGTCGGTGATCGTGTAGTACGGGTGGTCGAAGATGCGCACGTAGCCGGTCATCCAGCCGTGGATCGTACACTTGTACTGGATCGGCGGGCTTTCCTTCACCAGCGCGTCTTTCATCTCCCACTTGTCCATCTTCGGCACGGTGATGTTGTGCGCACCGTTGTTGCCGCTGTCCCAGAAGAAGTTGTGCGCGACCGGAGCGGAGTTCTTCACGACGAGTTTGTCGCCCACACGCGCGACCGAGACGCGGTTAACGAACATGCAACACGGCTGGTCGATGACCACTTCGCCGGGCTTCCGCTTCGCGTCGTCCGGGTGGATCTTGTTCCTCGGGAACTCGACTTTCAGGTCATCGTCGTCGGGCCGCAGGAACACGACCACGTTCTTGATGCCCTTGTTCTTCGCGTTCACCAGAATCGACTCGTCGAGAATTTTGCCTTTGCTCTCGCAGTGCTCCTTGTCCTGCGTGACGTTGAGCGGGCCACGTTTGGGGAGTTCCTTGTCTGCCGGGAACACGACCTGGCCTTTAATCGTCGCCCACTTATCCTGGGCGGTTGCCGTGAGACCGGTACCGGCCAGCACGAGCGCGGCGAACAGTGAGGAAAACACAATACGTTGCATGAGGGGCAACTCCGGTTGTGAGAGGGTATTTGGGCGTGGTTGGCGGGCTACGACCTTCTTATTGTTCTGGCGAAGTGTCCAATCGTCCACAGTCATTGGTCGTTTCGCGTCGGACCCGAAGGGGCCGAACTCGTCTGTGTGGCGAATGCCAACGTCGCCCCTGACGAATGACCTCAGACTACTGCCGAAGGATCGCCAGCACGTCGGCGTGCAACTTGCCATTCGTTGCGAGCACGTCGGGCGTGTGAATCGTCGCCACACCGTTCCAGTCGGTGAACGTGCCGCCGGCTTCTTCGACGATGGGCTTGGTCGCGGCCACGTCCCACGGGTTCACGCCGTGCTCAATCATCACGTCCGCGGCACCCTCGGCCACCAGCACGAAGCCGTAGAAGTCGCCGTGCCCGCGCTGGCGCTTCGTCCGGCGGTAGAGGTCGTGGAACACGTTTTCGCGGCCGGCGCGCGTGAACCATCCCATGCTCGAATAGCACAGCGAGCACTCTGCGAGTGCGGTCACGTCCGAGACGCGGATGCGACGCTCGTTGTGGTAGGCACCGTCGCCACGGAGCGCGCGGTATGTCATCCCGAACACCGGGATATACGCGACTCCGCCGATCTGTTCGCCCTGATATTCCAGGCCGATGAGCGTGGCCCAGATGGGCACGTGGCGTATGAACGACTTGGTGCCGTCGATGGGGTCGATGATCCAACGGAACCCGCTCGTGCCGGGCTGGTCGCCGAACTCTTCGCCCAGGAAGCCGTCGTTCGGGAACGCGGCGGACACCGCGTCGCGGATTAACTTCTCCGCAGACTTGTCCGCTATCGTGACCGGGCTGTTATCGGCTTTGTGTTCGACCGCGAACGTGGTTTCGTAGTACGTGCGGGCGAGGTCGCCGGCCTTGTGTGCCGCGTTCACGGCCAAGTCATATCGCGTGCGCCAATCGGCATTCATGTGTGTCTTTACTCTTCGTCCTGAAACCGCTCGCGGCTTCGCGAGTGTTCGCGCACGACTGACGAAGCCGCGAGCGGCTTACGCTGTCGGCGGGTGGGCCTTCGCGTAAGCTGCGCAGCCGACGATGCCGCTATCGTCGCCGAGGGCGGCCGAGACGCACTTCACGCCAGTTGCGGCACCGGGCAGCGCGTACCGCTGGGCGATTTCCCAGATGCGCTCGATGAACGTGTCACCCAGCGCGCCGGTCACGCCGCCGCCGACCACGATCACCTCCGGGCTGATGAAGTTCACCAGTCCGCCGAGTGCCGCCCCGAGTGCGCGGGCTGCGTCATCGACGAGTTGCACCGCGACCGGGTCGTCCTTCTGGTAGTACTCCGCGAGCTGCGAGCTTCGCACACCGCCGAGGTCCACGCCCTTCCATTCCTTTCGCACGCGCTTGGGCGCGTCGTCCAGAATCTCCTTCGCGCGTTTCATCATGTACTTGCGGCCCGCGATGCCTTCGAGTTCGGTGCCCTGGCGCCAGTGAACTATGAGGTGCCCGATCTCGCCCGCGTTGCCGTTGAACCCGGTGAACAGTTCGCCGTTGAGTATCATCCCGCCGCCGACGCCGGTGCCAATGAACACGCCCAACACGTTCTTCGCGCCTTTCGCGGAGCCGTGGGCGAACTCGCCGTAGGTACCCATCCGCACGTCATTCTCGACGACGAGTGGCCAGCGCCAGGTCGCGGGCATGAGTGGCTTGAGGTCAACGTCGCGCCATTCGAGGTTCGGGGCGAACTTCACCTTCGTGGTGCCCAACTCGATTTGCCCTGGGATGCCCATCCCCATTCCGCGAATTTGGCCCGGGTCTACGTTGGCCTCGCGGACGACGGCTTCCACGCCCTCGACGATGCGAGAGAACACCCCGGCTGGTCCGCCTTCGGCTGATGTGGGTTGTTTGGAGCGCGCGAGTAGTTTGAGATTGTCGTCGAACAAGCCGGACAGGATTTTGGTCCCACCGAGATCGACGCCGAGCCAGTATCCGGTGCTCATGCCGGGCTTCCGTAGGGGGTAGGTCCGGTCGGGGGCCGTGCCGCCGTCCTGGCGCCGCTTATTGTAAGACCGCACCGCACTTACGCAACGAGAAACGGAGCACGAGTCAATCGGAAAGTGCGTTCACGCGCTTCGCACGTTCTTCACAAATCGCGTCACTTTATCGGGGTCTTTGACGCCCGGCGCGCGCTCCACACCGCTCGCTACATCGACGCCCCACGGGCGCACAATCGCGATGGCCTCCGCGACGTTCTCTGGCGTGAGTCCCCCCGCGAGTATGAGCGGCACGCCGGCATCGAAGCGTCGTAGCAACTCCCACGGGGCCGCGTGCCCAGTGCCGCCGAACTGCCCCGGAACGTTCGAGTCGATCAGCACCGCCGAGGGCGTTCGGTTGAGAACGCGTGCCGCGTCCAGGAACCGTCGGACGTGATCGAGTCCGGCCTGATCCTTCACGCGGAACGCCGGGACGTGCGCGAACGGGAACGTGTCTTCCGTGGGCGGCTGTTCGTCGTAGGTCTGCACGCCGCGTAGCCCCAACTGGAACGCGATCGCACACACCTGCCTCAGCGGCATTCCCACAAACACGCCAACTGCTGCCGTGAACGCCGGAAGCTCGCGCATGATCGCGGCGGATTGCTGCGGAGCTACGTGTCGCGGGGATTGGGGATAGAAGTTCAACCCAACGGCGTCAGCCCCGGCATCGGCCGCGAACTTCGCGTCGGCAGGTGTTGTGACGCCGCAAATCTTGATACGAACCATGCAGACAGCCTACGCGAGCGGCGCTTGTGGTGGAGGTGTCACCGCCCATTCGCCGGTAAGTTTGAAAATGTCCGCGACCTGATCGTCTCCGCCGGTGAGTTCGCCGCCTTCGCGGAGAACATTCGTGTTCTGGTTCGGGCGATAAACCGTGACGTTGTGCTCCTCGTAGTCCACCTACCAAACGATTTTAACACCGTTCGTCAACAGTAAAGAGCGTTTGAAAACAGTTCTGCTGTTGGTTTTCTGTGATGCCTCTTGTGCTTTTTTGTGGCCAACCTCTTCGTTGTTCTACATCACGCGGCGCTGGACGTGTCTGCGAAGGTAGTGAACAGCCGCGCCATGCCGGGTTGAGTTTCCGTCAGTTCTTCCGGGTGCCACTGCACCGCGATCAGGTACTGCGAGTCCGTCCCTTCGACGCCCTCGATGATGCCGTCCGGCGCGTAGGCGGTCGGCGCGAGGTCTTTGATCGCCTGATGGTGTATGCGGTTCACCGGCACGATGGCGTCGCCCAGGATGTGCCGCATGCGCGAGCCGGGTTGCACGGTGATGTCGTGCGCAAGGTACTTCCGGCGCGTCGAGATCGGGGTCGGTGCGCCCGCACAGCGGAGTCTTCTGTTCGCGGTCGGCGGGGCATGGCGGAACATCTCCTGCTTTTCGCGGGGCGCTCAGCGCGGGAAGAGAGGAATAAGAACATGGTAGCAGCAGCCACGCGCAAGCGTCCATCATCCATTGGAGCGGTTCGAGGCCGTTCGACGGAAACTGGGGAATGGGTGGTGATCGCGGCAAGGAAACCTCGGCAAGCGTCTTCACAATCGCGAGGCCGAAGAGGGTTACGCAGCCGAATACCTCTCGACACGAACAATTTCTCACGAATTATTTCAAGTGGGTCGATACCTACCTCATCGAGTTGGAACGGAATCGATACGTAACGAGACAACCGTGGCGCCTACCCTCCTTGCGCACACCCAAAGGACCATTGCCACTCTGTGCTGCATCGCGTTGAGCGCGGCGACGGCACTCGCGCAGCCCGCGTTCCAACCACCGTCTGCGGAGCAACTTCCGCCCACGATTGAGGTCGCGGCGCCCGGTGCGGACGCGACCGCCGCCGTGACTCCGGGTGGCGCGCCGAACCCACTGGTGGATTCGCTCCACCACGACGACAACTACGGGCTGAAGTCGCTGTTCGACTCGCTCCACCCGGCCCCAGTGAAGGGGGCGAAGTCGAAGGGCTGGTACGAGAAACTCAGCGTCCGCGGCTACACCCAGTTTCGTTTCGGGCGGACCCTCGACAGCGACCCGATTGGAGTTCCGCGAACGCTTCTCGGCGACCGCTCTATCAACGGCAGTGCCGAAGACTTCTCGGTCCGGCGTGCGCGGTTCATCCTGTTCGGCGACGTTAGTGAACACCTCAGCCTGTATGCGCAGGTGGACGCCGGAAATACGCCCACGGGTAGCCCCAACGGCACGCTCTTCGCGCAGATGCGCGACCTGTACGGCGACGTGTACCTCGACACCGACAAGGTCCACCGGTTCCGGGTCGGTCTGTCGAAGGTGCCGTTCGGATTCGAGAACTTGCAGTCGAGCCAGAACCGGGTGCCACTGGACCGTACCGACCCGATCAACTCCGCGGTCAGCCCGAACGAGCGCGACCTCGGCGTGTTCTACTACTGGACCCCAGAGGACAAGCAGAATCTGTTCAAGGAACTGGTGGATGGCGGGCTGAAGGGATCGGGCAACTACGGCATCTTCGGCCTCGGCGTTTACAACGGTCAGGGCGGGTCGCAACTGGAGCAGAACCGCAACCTGCACACAGTCGCCCGCGTCACCTGGCCGGTTCAACTGGCGAACGGGCAGGTGGTGGAAGCAAGCCTCCAGGGGTACACCGGCGAGTACGTGGTGGAGAGCGCACCGATCCGCCGGTTGGGGACTGGGTCGTCGTTCACACCGACCGGTACGCGAGCCACCGGCAACCTGCGCGGGCACCGCGACCAGCGGCTCGCGGCCTCGTTCATCTGGTACGCGCAGCCGTTTGGGTTCCAGGCTGAATGGAACGTCGGCGAGGGACCGGGACTGAACGACGCGCAGACCGCCGTCGTGGTGCGGAACCTGCACGGTGGTTACGTCATGGCGATGTACAAGCACGACACGCCGAACTGCGGCATCTTCACCCCATACGTCCGGTATCAGCACTTCGACGGCGGCTACCGGTCGGCAGCGAACGCCCCGTTCGGCACCACCAACCAGTGGGACATCGGCGTGGAGTGGCAGATCCGCAAGGAGATGGAGTTGGTGTTGGAATACAACTTCGTGGACAACGTGAGCCTGACCGCGATCGACCGGGCCAACACGCGGTCGTATCGGAACTTTGAGGGCGGTGTACTCCGCGCGCAGTTCCAGATCAACTACTGACGCGTCCGCGAGTATCTTGAAGTGTGCCCGGCGGAACCATCGCGGTTCCGCCGGGCACACTCCGTTTCCGCCACCGAGGAGATACACGAATGGGCGCGACGCGACGCGAGTTTCTGCAACGGGCCGCGGTGCCGGCGGCGCTGGGGCTGGCCGTGACCGCGGACCCCGTTCGTGCGCTCGACCTGCCAATCGACGCGCCACGCGAACTAAAACCCACCGGGGCCGACCTCGGCACGAACTTCACGCCGGTGAACGAACTCGCGGAGGCGAACCGCTTCGCGTACTCGTTCCTCGGCGACCGCTTCAAGACACTCGACGAGTTCAAGCAAGCCGGGCGCGAGAAGGTGTTCGAGGCGTTCGCGTACCGGCCCGCGAAGGTCGATCCGAAGCCGGAAGTGATCGAGCGCACCGAGTTGGCGGATTACACCCGCGAGAAGGTTCTCTTCTCCACCAGCCCGCAGTTCCGCGTGCCCGCGTATGTGCTCATTCCGAAGGGGCTGAAGAAGCCGGCACCCGCGATCGTCGATCTGCACTCGCACGGCGGGATGTTTGTGTTCGGCAAAGAGAAGGTAATCGACTTTGGCAAGAATCATCCGGTGATGACCGACTACCACGAGCGCAATTACGACGGCCGACCCACGGCCACGGCGTTCGTGCGTCGCGGGTACGTGGTGATCGTGATCGACGCGTTCATGTTCGGCGAGCGCCGCGTAATGATGGACGCGGACGCGAAGACCGGTTGGGACCGCACCAAGTACACCGCGGCCGACGTGCAGCAACTCAACGCGAAGTGCCGCGCAAAAGAATCGACCGTCGTGAAGGGCTTGACGCTCGCGGGGTTGACGTGGCCGGGCATCGTGACGTGGGACGACATCCGCACCGTGGACTACCTCGTGTCGCGGCCGGAGGTCGATCCGAAGCGCATCGGGTGTCTCGGCGTCTCGATGGGCGGGCACCGCACGCTGTACCTGGCGGGTTTAGACGACCGCATCGCGGCGGCGTGCGTGACCGGGTTCATGTCTACGGTGCGCCCGATGGTGAAAGCGCACCTCGACACGCACTCGTTCGTCCACTTCGTTCCGCACCTGCACCGGTGGCTCGACCTGCCCGACGTGGTTTCGCTGGCGGCCCCGCGAGCGCTGCTCGTGCAGCAATGTTCCAGGGACGGGCTGTTTCCGCTCGCGGGGATGAAGGAGTCCGTTGAAGTGATCGCGAAGGTGTACGAGAAGGCGGGGTCGAAGGAGCAATTTACCGGTCGGTTCTACGACGTGCCGCACAAGTTCACGAAGGAGATGCAGGACGACTGCTTCGCCTTCCTCGACAGGCACCTGAAACCAGCGTGACCAACGCTGCTCAGAGATTGACGCGAGGACGTAGGTTGTTGGGCGCCGGGTCTGAATGCCTCGGTTTTCGCTCGTTCTGGGATCGAGCGATGCCGCGACGCCACATTCCAAACTTCCCAGGCTCACACGTCACTGCCCTGTACTGATTGACATCCCCATGCGGTGCTGTTACTCTCAATTTCTGCCTGGAAGTGCGCTCCTTTGTCGCGGCACCTGCAACCACTGCGATCCGCCAGTTCGGCCCGTGATCGGGTTCCCATCCCGGCATGCAGGCCGTTAATCATCCCGCCTAGGATGCTTATCATGCCCCGCGCCCGCTCTGCATTCACACTAATCGAATTACTGGTGGTGATCGCGATCATCGCCGTCCTGATCGGGCTGTTGTTGCCCGCCGTGCAGAAAGTGCGCGAGACCGCCGCACGCATGAAGTGTGCAAACAACCTCAAGCAAATCGGCATCGGGATGCACGACCACCACACCACACACGGTCGATTCCCGAGCGGGGGCGAGCCGGGCTACACGGCCGGTTGGACCGTGCAGTTGCTCCCGCATATTGAACAATCAGCGATGCACGCGAGACTGAACCTGTCAGCAGCCGTGTTCGCCTACGCGAATCCCTATCCGACCGGACCATTTCCCCCGAACATCATCGCACTTGCCGAGTTCAGGGTGAGTACTTACCTGTGCCCGGCCACGCCCTACACGCCGATGGTGTCCACCGACGCAGCATACCCAGTCGGCAGCCAGATCATGGCCAGTTCCTACGTCGGCATCATGGGAGCGAGTTCCAGTTCGACGGACCACACCGACCCCACCGGGCGAAGCCGAGGCGTGGTGGCCACGATCAGTGGTCCGACCCAGTGCCACCACGGCGGGTTCAAGTCGTCCAATGGGGTCATGCACCCAGGAGCCCGACTCAAGGTGACCGACATCACCGACGGGTCGAGCAACACGTTCGCGATTGGCGAACAGTCGGGGTACGGCCGTGACCCCGGTCTTGGCACCGGGTGTTCCACGACGCCGAACGACCAGTACGACCTCCGGACCGGGTTGAAACAGGGGTCGTGGGCGGGCGACACGCACGGACAACCGCACACAGTGGCCACTCCCTTGGGCGGCGGGGTGCCGTGCTCAGTAACCACCGTGCGCTGGCCGCTCGGTCAACGATCGCGGACGAACATCGACGATGGGATGGGGAACTGGGGTTGGAACCGGCCGATCCAGTCGCCCCACGCTGGGAACGGCGCGAACATCCTCCGGTGTGACGGGAGCGTGGCGTACCTGAATAACTCGATGAGTTTCGACACGTTCAAATGGCTCAGCATCCGAGACGACGGGCAGGTCGTCAACGTTCCCTGACCGGCCGAACTCCGAACGATCACCCGGGATGGATCCGATGCGAAAGTTAGGCGTGGTGGCACTGGCGGTGTGTACGGGACTTCTGGCGGTGGGCTGTGGTAGCCCGCCGCCCGAGAAGTTCGTCACCGTTTCCGGACGGGTGACTGTCAGCGGTAAACCGCTGACAGCGGGTCAACTCGCGTTCATCCCGGACGAGCCTCAGGGCAATACGCACGCAGAGTATTCCCTGGGCGACCTCCAACCGGATGGCACCTACACGCTGGCGACCAACGACAAGGGCGGGGTTCGTCCGGGTCGGTACAAGGTCGTGGTCTGGGCGTGGGCCGAGCCGGTCCCGGCGGCGCCAGCCTACGACGCGAGCGGGCAACTGAAGCCCATTCGGGCGCATGTCGCAGCGAAGTACGTGAAGAAAGAGACAACCGACCTACAGATCGAGGTGGTCGAGAACCCGACCGCAGGCGCGTACAACTTCGACCTCAGCCCGCCGTGAACTGGGATTGAGACGGTTTGAAGAACCGGAACCGTACGCGATGGATAACGCTGCCAATCGCTTACGCTTCCGGCGCGTCAGGAACGAACTGTCTTCGGTCCCGACCGCGTAAAGTAAGACTCAATCCTTGGCCCCGCCGAGCGTGATGGGAATCTTATACACGTCGTTCAGCCGGGTGTGGGCCGTGCTACCCTCAGATGTCTTTGGGTGCTTGTCACAAATCTGCTTCAGCGTTTTGATCGCGTCTTCCTTCTTGCCTGCTTCTTCCTGCGTGTATGCAATCTGAAGCAGCGCGGAAGACGCGTTTGCCGGGGAAGCCGCGATCACTTGTCGGTAGAGCGCGATGGCCTCGTCGTACTGCTTGAGGCGCCGGTTCGCGGTCGCCATGTGCAGGTAGTTCGTCGGGAAGTTGTTGGTGCCCCGGTACGCGGCGATGCACTCCTTCCACCGCTGCGCCTGGTACAGCGTTTCGGCGATCTCGATGGCGTAAGCGTCGGCGCCCTTCGCGTCGGAGGTGATCAGTTCGCGGTACACGGCTATGGCGAGATCGGGCTTGCCGCCGCGGCGGTACGCCATTGCCGCTTCGCCGAGCCACCGCGGAGCCACCTTCACATCAGCCGCGAGTTGCCGGTATATCGCGACCGCCTTGTCAGTCTGCGGTGGGGTCTCTTCGCGGTAACTTAGCGCGATCTGACCCTGTCCCTCGGCCACGTCCTTGAATCTGCCGTAGGT
Organism: Planctomycetia bacterium; assembly: GCA_005772955.1. Taxonomy (GTDB): domain Bacteria; phylum Planctomycetota; class Planctomycetia; order Gemmatales; family Gemmataceae; genus Gemmata. The sequence continues at coordinate 19,240 of SXID01000235.1, read as the reverse complement.
CGTGCGCGCCAGTTCCGGTTGCTTGTGGACCTTGTACCAGCGTGCGAGGTACCCGAGCGTGGTGTCGTCCGGCCCGAGCGTGGCGATGATGTCCTCGTACACCGCCTTCTGCTTGTCCGTCTGGCCCGCGTGCCGGCGAATCTCGGCGATGTCGTACCAGGCCGCCTGTGCCTGCGGCTTGGTCTTCGGGTCTTTCAGGTTGGCCGTCACTTGCGTCTTGAACCACGCCGCGCCAGCGTCCGTGAGTTTCTCGCCGTTCTTCTTCGTCGGTTCGTCCTTCGACCCAGTGAGTTCGCCCACGATGGTCGGCAGTGCGCCCCAACTGGGGTGCATGAGGTGGTGAGGCAACTGTGCCTCTGAACAACTGGTGGCAAGCGCCTTCAGCCCTTCCTCGAAGTTGCCCGCGCGGAACGTGAGCCGTGCGTATTGCTGCGACGCCGTAACGCACGGCGCAGTCGTCGCGCCCTTACGCTCAACGTCGTATGTGAGTTCGCGCAGTAGTCGCGCGTAAGTCTCAGTGTCGTTCTCCTTGGCCGCAAGTTCGACCAGGTCCAGGCGTGACATCACCGCGGCGAAGTGTTTGGGGTGCGCCGCGATCACCTTCGCGTAGGCTTTCTTCGCGGGCTTCGCGTCGCCGATGTCGCGATACGTGCGCCCGATTAGCAACCCCGCGATCGGGGCTTCCGGGGATTCCGGGTAGTAGTCGAGCAGCGACTGGTAGCCGTCCTTGATGGCGGCGTTCTGCCTCCGCAGGTTCACCTGGCAGTGCGACCATTTGAGTTGGGCGAACGCGGCCCCCTCGCTCCGCTCGTAGAGCTTGAGGAACTTCTCGTACTCGTCGGCCGCGGCCTTCCACTGGCTCTCGCGGAAGAGTCGTTCGGCGGCGTTCAGTTGGAACCGTTCCGCTTCCTTGAGCTTCGCCCAGCGCTCGACCGACATCTCGTCAAGCGGTCCAGCCGGCGCGAGCGTTGCGCAGAAGCCGAGGGCGAGCACGACGAGCGCGATGCGGAAGAAAAGACGACCCCTCCCCCCAACCCCCTCCTCTAAGAAGGGAGGGGGTGTAATGCAGGCTCCCCCTCCCTTCTTAGGGGAGGGGGTTGGGGGGAGGGGTTCTTCCGCACTCAGGGTTGTTGCGAACGGCGCCATTGGTCGTGCTCCCGGTGAGCGTAAGAGATAATATTGATGCCGAGCAAGTAACAGTGGTCGGCGATGACCTTCTTGATGCCGGCGCGGTCGTCGCGCCACGCGTCGCTGAGCGCGCCGGGGTGGTGGTACACCACCCAGCGCCCGTCGAGCTTCCAACCGTATGGGGTCGAACCGCCGTGCGCAACAACGAACGGCAATTGGGGAATCTCGTAGGGCCGCTTGTGGATGGGGTCGTCGCGGGGAATCTCAACTCGCGTTGTGCCCGTGATCTCGTTCATCACAGCGATGAAGTTGCTGTGGAACGCGCCACCGCCAAGCGTGTCCCCAAGGATCATGCCGTGCCGCTCAGTGATGTACTGCTTCAGTACTCGCTTGTCGGTGGCCGACGGCGCGAACGTGCCCGCACCGCCGACGTACACCACGGGCGGCGCGGCCTTCGGCTTGTAGTTGCCGAGCGTAACGAAGTCTATCGCCTCGGTTTCGTCGGCCACTTTTCCGTTCATCTTCGGAAAGCGAACGACCAGTTCCGCGAGCAGATTGCGGTCGCCACCGATGCCGAAGTTCTTATCCCACGACTTGTCGGAGTGACGCAGTCGGATGAAGCGGATCTTGCCGCCGTCCTTGCCGCTGCCGAACCCGCCGCCTTCGCCGTCGCCCTGCCCAAGACCGCCATCGCCCATGCCGACCTGATACCGGTTGGACGTCTCGTCGGTCAGTTTCACGTCGATGTTCTCGATTGGCGGCGGGGCCGCGAACGTGATGGAACTGTAGGGGTTGATGACGTACCGCTTGCGCACAACCTTCTGGACCTTCACCGACATCGCCTGTGGCGAGTCGTTGCCGCCGCCCGCAGGCAGCGCGTATTCTTCCTCGTTGGTACCAGACCTCCGGTGCGCGAGGAAGTACACCAGTGTGAAGAGGAGCGAATACGCGGCGATCATCGAGAGCGACTGACGGACTCGCTTGCTCCGCGCCACGGCCGTTGCCAGACCCGCAGTCGCGAGGATGAGGGCCGTGAACTTCACGGGCTGGAGTGCCGCACAAAGTTTGAACACCGCCGATTCAGAACCGAGGTTAGGGAACTCGGAAACCACCGCCGCGGCGAAAAGCGACATGCACACGAAAAAGCAGACGATACCAAGTGCGGGGCCATAGTATCGCGCGTCGGGATCGAACGGGTTCCACGCGCCACGCCGGTTGCCGACGGCTTCGCCACTCACCGAAATCTGCGGTCGCGCGTTGTCTCTGGTCGGAACAGCGGACGATTCAATCCGCTTCGCGGCGCGTTCGAGTAGGTAGATTCCCCACGCAAACCCGATCAGGTACAGCACCACCCAGCCGATGAATGCGACAAACTGCTTTTCTGGAAGCACAAGTACGAGACCGTCCCACAGCGCAACGGACGGCTTATCTGGAAACACCAGGACGAGGCCGCCCCACAGGGCGACAAACAGACCGCTCAGAAGGGCGGCCCGAGACGGAGTCAGGTGGAAACTGCGCACGGTTGTGGGTCGCTTGGTGGGTGGGTAGAGCGAACGCCAAACGATCAGTTACTTGATGTCCTTAAGGATGTCGTCGTCCTTCTTGTCGAGCGGGTTCACCTTCGCGGGCGCGGCCTTCGTCCCGCTCTCGCCGAGTTTGTCGAGAATGTCACCCTTACCGGGCACCTTGCCCACGACCGGCGAACCGCCCGGTGGGAGTTTTGCGGCGCCTGGGTCCGGGGACGTGGGCGCCGGTGCCACCGGCAGACTCGCGGGAGGAGCGTCAGACTTCTCCGCTGGGGCTGGCGTCGCCTTCGTCGTACCCTGCGACTTGTTCCAGTAATACGGACCGAACGTCAAGCCCACGAACAGCACGGCGAAGCCGAACCCCGCCACTAGCGATGCCAAAAAAAGGTCGCTGCGTGCGGAATGTCCGAGCGTGTCTCGTGGTGGTCGCGTGCGGGTTGGGTGTGGCGAGTCGGTGACTGCCTGCGGTTCCGCGTGCGTGGTCAAGAGTTGCCCTCTCTGGGGTTGGCCGTTTGAGTGGGTTTGGGTCATGTGAGGTTCAACATTAGGGAAGTTGAGTGGGTCGGATGTCGGCAACCGGCAGTTTGTCTATCTTACCCGAACCGCGGGACAGAGCAACGCCCTTCGGGATGCTTTCGAGCAATCGCGCGGTTCGCGCGTTTGCCCCTTGCATTCGTGACGCGTCTGGGACACACTATCTACCCACGGAACTTTTTCGTGCCCACAACTGTCCAGCCGCGGGATTCTCACTGCCCCGCTGGTCGTTGTCCGAAAAAGTCCGAGTTACGACGCTCCCGCCGAAACAGGGTTCACGCCCTCACGACCGCCCAACACGAACTGCACCGTCGCCGAGCTAATTCATGAACATCGCCGTTCTTCGTTTGCGTCTCCTCCTGCCTGCTCTCGTTCTGGGCGGGGTCGCACTCAGCTTCGTCGAAAGCCACGGTTCACCTCGCGTCCCCGACGCGCAAGACGCCAAGGATAAAGACAAAGACAAGGGCGCCCCGGAACGCGGGTCCATCGTTGAGGACCGCACCGCGCGGAAACTCCTCGAAGCCGGAGACGCCCGTCTTGAAGCCGGCGAACCGGCGAAGGCCGTTGAAGTGTGGCTCTCGGTGATCGAACGGTATCCGCGCAGCAAGGTCCGGTTCGACGCGTATCTCAAACTCGGCAACCATCTCCTCACGAAAGACCGCGCATTTGACCGCGCTCGCACGTTCTTCGAGTCCGCCGCAGCCGACGACAACCCCAGCGAGGAATCGCGCTCCGAAGCGACCCTCAAAGTGGGTGTGTGCTACTTCGAGGGCCGCAACTATGGCAAGTGCTTCAAGTACATGCGCGACGTGATCGAGAAGTACCCGGTTAGCCCGCAGGTGAACCAGGCCTACTACTACATCGGTCTGGGCCACTTTCAGCAGGGCCACTATAGCCGGGCGATTGCCGCGCTGGAGCGCGTTGGCACTGCCCTTCCCCCACCGGATGCGTCGACCCCCGACGGCATGAAGCCCGTGCCCGAAATCTTGGAAGCCGGGAAGCGGTTGTTCGTACGGATCGAGGACGCCGACCTTGCCGCGCTCGAACCCGGTAAAACCCTGAGCGTGAAGGTCGAGGCGACCAGCGGCGACTTTGAAATGGTTGAATGCGTCCCGATCGGCAGGAACGTTCGCGTCGTCATCGGGACCATCACCACGGCTCTCGGCAAGCCGAAACCAGGCAACAACCGGCTTGAAGTTCGCGGTGGCGACAAAGTCAAGATCACCTACCGCGACATGCACACCGCCGCCGGTGGCAAAGAGAACCTCATCATCAAAGAGATCTCGGTCGTGGGCACTGCGACGGCCACTGTCGTGGACGGCGCGTATTCCGAAACGCTGCAGGGCGTAGTTCTCGGTCGTGGGATTCACCTTCAGGTTGTTGATGCCGACTTCGACCTCACCGACGGCGCCGACGTGTTGAAGGCCACAATCGAGGTTTACCGCGAGAAGACGCCCGAAGAAATCACCGCGGAGGCTGGACCGGGCGGGATGCCGCCGATGCCAACCAAGTCCGACCCGAACAAGCTCGATCGCTTCAAGAAGATCGACAAGGTGGATGCCATTCTCACCGAGGCGAAGATCGTTCGCGCGGCACCGGAGAACATCCCGCTCATCATTCCGCCGGTCGAAGAACCCAAGAAAGACGGCGAGCCCAAGAAAGACAGCGAGCCGAAGAAGGAAGAGCCAAAGAAGGAAGATCCAAAGAAGGAAGATCCAAAGAAGGAAGAGCCAAAGAAAGAGCCGCCACCCGTGGTGGAGCCGCCGAAGCCGCCGGAAGACGACGGCACAATCCACTCGGGCGTATTCCGGGCGGTCGTGTCGCTGGAGAAGTCGGAGGTGGTGAAACTCGGCGATCTGGTTCTTCAGGCGCAGCCGAACGACCTGATCGTTCTCACCTACAGCGACACGAAGAACTCGACCGCCGAAGCCCGCACGGTAGTCTTCAAAGCGCGCGTCGTGGAAGGCAGCCTCGGCAGCGTGCGCGTCTCGCAAACGCAGATCAACGATCAGGAGTTGCGAGTCAAGACACAACTGAAGACCGCGAGCGCGCTCACCAACATCGGCAACCGCTACAAGGAGTTCGGCCTCAAGCAGCACGCCGACACGAAGTACGAACAGGCGATGAAACTGTGCGAGGAGATCAGCGCCGAGGCCGCGAAGCTCGGCGGGCGCACGCTCGAAGAGACTTACGTCCAGCTCTGGAAGATCTACTTTGAGATGGACAACCTCGACCTCGCCGCCGCGATGAGCCAGCGGTTGCAGAAGGAGTTCCCGAACAGCGAGTTCGTGGACGCGGCACTCATCTCGCTCGCACAAGTCGCGCGCAAACAAAAGCAAATGCAGCGTGCGATCGGCATCTACACCAGCGTGTTGCGGCTTGACAAGAGTCCCCTTCGCGGTGAGGCCCAGTTCGGCATCGCGGAGTGCTACGAGGAGATGGCGAAGGAAGTTGAGGGTGCCCGCGCAGCGCAACTTTTCGACCAGTCGTTCCAAGAGTACAAGAAGGTATTCGACAAGCACCCCGACAGCGGGCGCGTGGGCGAAGCGGTCGCGAAGATGGCGAACTACTACTACGTGCAGAAAGACTACGCCCGCGCCATCGACGTATTCGAGACGGTTCTCCGCACCCACCCCGACGCCAAGTTCCTCGACGTGATCCTGTTCAACTACGGGCGCTGTCTGTACCGCCTAGACAAGAAGACCGAGGCGCGGAAGCAGTTCGACCAGATGATCGCGGACTTCCCCGAAAGCCCGCTCGCTCCCGACGCCAAGAAGATCTCCGAAGCGCTCCGCAAGGCAGGGAACTAAATCGTAGTCATCACGCGGAGCGTGATGTCGGCAACAGAAACGCGGATCGCGTTCCGCGATGTGCAGCGGTCATCACGCGGAGCGTGATGACGCGAGGTAGAGCGGTCGCTCACTCGATGACACAATACGCCAGCGGACATCACGCGGAGCGTGATGACTACTCTCAAGAACCACGACCTCACACGGCAACACGATATGTTCACTCGCACGCTATCCTTCGCCTGCCTGTTCCTCGCCCTACTCGGCGTTGGCCTCGCCGCTCACCAGCCACCCAAGCCCGCAGACAAGGCTGCCGTCCCCGAAGGTGACATCGACGCCATCGGTAAGCAAGCCGCCGCGCTCGAAACCCAACTCGCCAAACTGAACAGCGCGAGCAAGGAAGGCGCTGAAGCCCAACTGAAGTTGATCGACCTGTACCACGAGAATGGGCGGCCGTTCGGGCTGGTCCGCACGGGGCAGTCGTTCGTCGCGGTGCATACTACGCACACGCGGCACAAGGACGCGATGCTGAAGTTGCTCGACGGCCTCCGCGCTACGGGTCGCAACAAGGAACTCATCGCCACAGGGCGGCAGTTCCTGACACGCCACCCAGCCGACCCCGCGTGCATCGAGATCGAGCGATGGCTGGCGCGACTCTTGCGCAAAACGAACGATACCGCCGCGACCGCGCTCATGCAGGAAGCCCACTGGAAGCGGCTCGGCGCCATGCCGGAAGGCCAGCGGTCCGGCCGTGACGCCATCGGGCTTTACTTCTCGATCAACAACGCCGACTCGCTGAACAAGGCCGCGGCTCTCGGCGAGGAGATGCTCGACAAACTCCCCGCTGGCGGACCCGCAACAAGTGCAGGTTGGAGCGCCGTCGATGCCCACGAGCGGCAGAGTCAGTGGGCGAAGGCCAACGCCGTTGCCACGAAACTCCTCGCCAAAAGCCCACCGGCCACCCCGTACTACCTGCAATACCTGCACGCACGTGTCGCGGAGAACTACAGCCGACTCGGGCAGCGCGTGAACGCCGTCGAGAGCTGGCGCAAGGCCATCGCGGTGCCGAACACGCCGGCGCGCCCCGACCTACACATGCGGCTAATTGAGGAGTTGTTCCAGACGAACCCGAAGCCGGCCGAGTTCGAGCCAACTGTCAACGACTACCTCGCGAAGTACCCCACGCGTCCGGACCGGTTCGCGGCTCAGGTCCGGCTCGCGAGCGTGTACCTCACCAACAAGGACGCGGCGAAGGCAGAGCAAATTCTCGCAAGCGTGCTGCCGTTTGACGCGCGTTCACACAACGCGTCGAGCGCTTATGTGCAACTGTTCGGCGCGGATGTGGACAAGACCGTGAAGGCAAACCGGCTCGCCGCGGCCGAAGCCAATCTTCGTGCTGCGATCGCCAAGAGTACCCCCGCGAACGCGGTCGTTCTGCGATACTCCCTTGCACTCGAGTTGCTCCGCGACCGCGTTGCGAACATCCCCGCGGCAAAGGTCGTGGCGCGCGAGGTCGCGTACCAGTTCCCATCGAACGATGGGCACACCGGCGGGGCCGTGAACTGGCTCCTCGACTCTGCCGCCGATGACGCCGAGTTCGATGCGGAAGTAGCCCGCATCGTCGAGGCCTGGCGCAAGTTCCCGTGGATCACGACCTATCGCGCAACGCTCGCCAACTGGGCGCAAGCGAAACTCGCGAACAAGGATCTCGCCAAGCGGGTCAAGGCCGCGCAGGTCGCGCTCACCGCGTCCAACAAGGAGCCGGTGAACGCAGAGTGGAACGCGTACGAAGCCGCGGTCGCACCGAACGTGTGGAGTCCGCAGTCCGCGGCAACACGTGCGAAGTTGATTGTTGATCCGGCGCGCGTCACTGCGTACCCCGACGCGGTCGCGAACGACTTGCTCTACCAGCAGCAGTACTTCATGCGTCATTACTCGCCGACGCCCGCGAAGAGCATCGACGCGGCGAAGGCGTGGGTGACGCGATTGCCGCAGTCGTACGACGCGGCCGTCGCGTACCTGAACCACGCCACCGATTACACCAAACCGGAATCGTTCCGCGACGCCGCGCCAATCCTGCTCAAACTCGAACCGACCCACACGAACACCGACACCGCCCGCCGGCTCCTCGTCGTCGCGGGTCACTTCAAGGACAACGCGGTCGCAACACAGGCATGGGCCTGGACGAAGAAGATGTTCGACAAGTTCGGGTACGACAACGGCTCCGCGTCCGCGATGGGCGACACGCTCACCGCGCTGGGCATGAAGGCCGAAGCGAAGGAATGTTGGGAACGCGCCCTCACCGGCAACCCCGACACAGCGGACTACGTGCAGAGCGCTTCGCGGTTGGTCGCGCTGCTCCCGGACGCGGAGAAGCCCAAGTTCCTCGACACGCTCGTGGCGAAGGACAGCGGCTGGCACTTCAGCCTCGCCGTGATGCGGGCGGAACACCTTATCAAAGCGAACGACATCGCGGGCGCGGCGAAGTTGCTGCTTCCCGCGGCCGACAAGGTCCGCGACCGGGCCTTCGGCGCGCAAAGCCCTGATCAGGAGTGGAACGCGCTCTACAACTGGGTCGGGACGTACCGCGCCTGGGTGCCCCCTGCCGTCGATCCGAAGGCTGGCCCGAAGGTCGATCCAAAGCCGGTGGTCATCACGCTGGCCGACAAGCGGGCACTCTTCACGCTGGTCCGCGACCTGAACGTCAACCGGTCCTCGGTGGTCGCTCAGGTGGCGCTGCTTGAACTCGAAGATGTCGCCGCAACGATGCCGCCGATGAAGCGTCTCCTCGCACTCTCGGACGCGACCATTTACAGCTACGGCGACGCGACCGACTTCGACTACCTCGCGCCGTACGTGCAAGCCGCGATGGGCCGCAAAGACTACATGGCCGCTGCTACAATGACGAGCGGGATGCTCGGCCACTTCTACGGCTTGGACGAAGCCCGCCGAAAAACGGGGCGCGATCTCCTCACGCAGGCGTACACGCGGCTCGGCGCCGCCGGCGGTGCGGCCATCGACGAGAAGTCACCGATCGCCCCTCTCCTCGCGGCGTCACTACAACTGCGACTCGGCGATCAGAAACTCGCGTTCGAGACGTATCTCGCCAACCAGAAGTTGTTCGACGAACACCGAACCGATGTTCCCGTCGATCTGATCGTGTTCGTCTGCGAGAACCACATCGCGGCCGGTGGAGACGTGAACCACACTCGCGTCGAAGACACGCTTCGTGCGTGGCTCATCAAGAACGCCGACGTGAAATCGGTCGATGACGTGGAGAAGGCCCGCATCCAACTGCTCCTGGGCCGGAACTACTTCAAGGCCAAACGCTACGATCTCGCGCGGGCCGAGTTCACCACGCTCCTGAACCGTTACGCGAAGACCCCGCAAGCGGTCGAAGCCGACTTCGGCACTGGCGAAACGTTCATGGAACAGAAGGTGTACGACCAGGCGGAGCAAGTGTTCGAGCGCCTCGCCGGGAGCCGCGAACGCGATGTCGTGATCCGCGCCGAGTTCCTTCGCGGCGTGCTGGCGAGTCGGCGCGGCGACCGCGACGGGGCCAGGGCCATCTTCCGCAGCGTGCTGGAACGTGTGCCGAACATCGAACTCGCGAACCAGACGCTGTACAACCTGTCCGAGGTGTACGGGGCCGAACAGCGCTACGTGGATCAGCTCGAACTGCTCCGCACTGTCGGTCGGCTCGGGCGCGCCAGCAAGCGATTCCACACGCCCGGCGAACCGCTCTCGATCGTGGTGCAGGACAGCGACCTGGGCGTGAGCCGCGGGCACGCGCGCATCCCGGTACTTGTGACCACCGAACCGGGCGGCGATGTCGAGACGGTGTACCTCACGTCCGGCGGCGCCGGCAAGGGCCTGTTCCGCGCGGACCTCGAAACGCGCCTCGGCTCCGCTGCTAAGAACGACCGCATTCTGCAACTCACGGGTAAGGACGTCATCCGCGTCGATTACCCGCCGGAGTTCAAGAAGGAGTTCAAGGACGCCCCGCTGCCCGACGCCGAGATCCGCATCGCGGGTGACGCGAAACTCGATGTGGCGTCTGGCAAGATCATCGACGAGGACGACGAGACCTTCGGCAAGAAGCTCGAACGCGAAGCGATGGGCGACAAGGTCGACTTACGCAAGGGGCTGGACCGTCCGAAGGATCAGATCAAGCCAGGCAACTTGATTTACCTTCGCGTGAAGGACGCCGACCGCGACATCAGCAACGAACCAGACAAGATCACGGTGAAGCTCGTCGCGGCCAGCGGCGACGCGGTGAGCGTGGTACTGACCGAAACCGGACCGCACACTGGCGTCTTTGAGGGAACAGCGAAGAGCGGCGAACTCCCAGCCGGCGCGCTCGCGACTAACACCGCGATCGACCACAGCCCGCTCATGGCGATCGACAAGGACAAGAAGACGACGTGGTTGAGCGAACCGGACGGCGTCACGCCGAAGGTTCTCAGCATTGACATGAAAGACCTGAAGCGGACCGATCGCGTCACGGTCTGGACGCCGGACCCGCAGCGCAACGCGCCAATCCGCATGACGCTCGAAGGTAGCGACGATGGTCGCCTCTGGTTCCGGCTTGGCAGCACGCACCCGGACGCGAAAGGAGTGCCGGTCGCGGGTGAGACCGGGCCGATGACGACGCGTATCTTCGAGGGCACCGACGGCTCCGGGTACACAACGTGGGATCAGGTCGTCGCACTCACGAAGAACGTGAAGCCCACGGCCGAAGGCAAGGCTGCGGATCTGTTCTGGACGCGTCAGCCGACGGATCCGGCCAAGAAAGCGACCGCGATCGTGTGGCACGGCAAGATCGTGCAGCCGAAGACCGGTGCGGCCCGTTTCGAAGTGCTGGGCAGCAGGACAGCAGTGATGGTGGACGGGCGGCTCGAAATGCCGGTTGGCCCCGGCGGGCGCCACGTCGATATGCACCTCGACGCGGGCACGCACACGGTCACGATATTCGCGGCAGCGAGCGTGAACACGACCACGCTCGAAGCACGCTGGGCGACCGGTGACGCGACCACGGAGCAGGTCGCCACGGTCGCGTTCCGCGCGTCCGATTTCGACCTCGACCGGCCGGAAGCGAAGCTCGCGGGCACCCCCCGCGCGCTGGGCGAAGCGGTCGCGGACAAAGAAGGTACGTCGTGGGACTTCACGTTCTCGGCGCTCAACGTGCGGCACCTCCGCACCGTGATTCACGAGTATCGCGGCGAAGCAGTCGCCATTAACCATGTCGAGATACGCGATGGCGCGAAGAACGTTCTCCATATCCCCACGGAGACGGACCTGCTCTCGCTCGCGACCAACGACGTGTTGGAAATCGCCGGTGGCGACGTGGTCACTGCGACGTACATCGACGAGGTCAACACCTCCGGCGGGGCGCGCCTGCTCACGGGCAAACTCACCGCGACCTACCACAACGGCACGATCGTGCCCATCGCCTACGACTTCGTGAAGAGTCCGAACGGCGCGGTGTCCACGATCCGCAAGCAACTGCTCCGCATCGACCCCGGCGAGCGGATCGTCATCGAAGTCACCGACTTTGACCAGGACGCGACCGCCGCGCCCGACAAGATTAAAGTTCAAGTGTCCGTGAACAACGGCCCGCCGATCGACCTCGAAGCGACCGAGACGGCCGAGAACAGCGGCGTGTTCACGAAGGAAGTGGACACGGCCCCGGTCCCGGCCGAAGGCAAGATTGTGGTGAAGCCCGGCGACCGGGTCTTCATCCGCTACGTCGATCAGCAGAATACGGTCCCCGGTCATGCTGCCGTTCGCGAATCGGTCGTGTACGTGAACGAGCCGACCGTCGCTACCGTCCGGGTGATCGAGACCCGCGCCACGCGCCCGGTGCAAGTGCCCGGCGGCCCGGGAGTCGATCCCACGCCGATCATTCGATACCTCCCCGGGACGCCGAACGCCGATCCGAAGTTTGTCGCGGGTGTGGCGTTCGAGGCGCCCTTCACTGTCGAAGTCATCGACCGCGACGCGGCGAAAGACAGCCGCAGCAAAGTGATCGTGAAACTGAAGACAACCAGCGGGGCCGAGGTCGAGGTCGAATGCGTTCTCGACGACAGCCAACTTGCGGGCACCGTTACCGGGGCCGCCACGCAAGCCGGTAGCGCACTCCTCGAAGGCCGTTTCACAGGTCAAGTGATCCTTCAACTCGGCAGCAAGGACAGCGCTTCGCTGGTGCCGCTCACGGCGACGATGCCGCGCGGCCTGGTCGGCGGGCCAGTAATTCCGAAGGAAGAAATGAACGAGGAAGGCAAGGGGCCGGACAGGACACTCGTCACCCGCGTGCTGAACCTCAACGGGTCGGACGTGATCGAGGTCCTCTACAAGGACGAGCGCCGCCCCGCCGGACCCGCGACCGCGCTCACCGCGAACGGCCGGTTGGTAACTGACGGCAAACTGACTTGCACTGACTCCGAGTACCAGCGGGATCTGACCGCGGTTCACGTCGGCGAGCGGTTGTTCCTCAAGGTCGTGGACTTCGACTGCGACCGCACCCCGGACCGCGATAAGGTGAAGGTCCGTGTCAAGACGAAGCGCGGCGAGGACGAGTTGGTCGAGTTGGTCGAGACGAGCGCACACAGCGGCACCTTCACCGGGTCGGTGCTACTCAAGCCGGTCGAGAAGCCGACACCGGGCAACTTGAAGCAAGACGCGCCAGAGATCGAGTGCTACTTCGGCGACACACTCGAAGTCGCGTACACCGACGATCGCGCCGCGAGCACCGCCGATGGGAAGCTCGAATCGACGGCCACGGTTGCAGTGGTCATCGGCACCGACGGCAAACTTCAAGCGTTCAGCAAGGTGTTCAGCGACGAGGCGCTCGCGGTGGAGACGCAGTTCCACATCGCGGAGAGCCACTTCGAGCTGTTCAAGAGCCACAAGACTCTGGGCCGCGAAAGTGATGCCAAGGCTGCGCTGGAAGCCGGACGGCGCGTGCTGCGCGAGGTCATTGAGGACTACCCGAACCCGAAGTACACGCCACGCGTGTCGTACTTGCTCGGCCAGTTCGCACAGGAACTCAAGCAGTACGGTGAAGCGGCACAGGCCTATCAGACGATCGTGAAGCAGTACCCGGACCACGCCCTCGCCCCTGATGCGCAATTCAAACTCGCGCAGTGCTATGAGGACGCTGGCGAGTTCAATCAGGCGCTGGAGGCTTACGTCACGCTGGCTGCGACGTACCCGAAGAACCCGCTGATCGCGAACGTGATGGTGCGCATCAGCGAGCACTTCTACAAGGCAGAGAACTTCAAGGTCGCCGCGCAGGTGGGCGAGAAATTCTTGGAGAAGTTCGAGGGCCACAAGTGGTCGCCGAAGATGGCGTTCCGCGTCGGCCAGTGTTACTACAAGGACAAGCAGTACGCGAAGGCCGCCGACACGTTCGACAAGTTCGTGAAGACGTTCCGCGAGGACGCGCTCGCGGCCGATGCGATGTTCTGGGCGGGCGAGAGTTACCGCACCGCGAGCAACATGAAGAAGGCGTTCGAGAGCTACAACAAGTGCCGCTGGGATTACCCCGCGACGGAAGCGGCGAAGTACGCCCGCGGCCGATTGGCGTTGCCCGAAATGCTCCGCCAGTTTGAAGAGGCTTCAAGCGGACTGGACAAGAATTGAGTTGTGTTTAACGAGCAGGCCAAGACTAGCGTAGACCTCGAAGAGGTCGCAAATCCACGACCTCTACGGGGTCTACGCTAACCACCCACCAAGACCGAATCGCCACCTACTCACCACCAAACGACATGCTGACGTTGTTCGCAGAAGCCGCCCAGACCGCCGCCCCCGCCGCCAATGAGTGGTGGCAGTCCGGCGCGATGGGTTACATGATCGCTGGCGGCCCGTTCATGTGGCCGATCCTCCTGCTGGCGGTCATCGCTACGGGCGTCGTCATCGAGCGGTATCGCGCGTTACGGCTCATCGCCATCGACGCCGAGGCGCTGCGGCGCAACGTTCTCGATCTGCTCCACCAAGACAAGATTGAGGAAGCCGTTGCGCTGTGTGCGCGGTCGCACGGCCCGGTCCCCGCGATCCTTGCGATCGGCATCCACCGGTACAAGTTGCTCCGCAAACTGAACTACGACCCCGCGAAAGTCGAAGAGCAAGTGGTCAAGGCGATGGAGGATTACGGTTCCCACATCAGCGCGGCGCTGGAGAAGAACCTGCCGATTCTGTCCACTATCGCGACTGTCGCGCCCATGCTTGGCTCGCTCGGTACGGTGGTCGGGATGGTACTGATGTTTCAGGGCATCACCGAGATGCCTCCCGGAGCCAACATCATCAAAGAGGCCGCCGCGGGCATCAAGGTGAAGCTCATCGTCACGGTCTGGGGGCTGATGGTCGGCATCCCCGCGTACATGTTCTTCAACTACTTCACCTCGATCGTGAGCACGCACATTCTGGAAGCGGAAGAAACGGCGACCGCGTTAGTGGAGGCGCTGATATTGCAGTTGGCCCCGGTTTCAGACGCCACGGTCGCGACGCCAATCGCAAACGCAACGCCCGCACCCAACGGTAGCTCGAGTCCGGCTCTCGCCAAAGAGGGAGCGACCTGATGGCTGCCGGACCCACGGGGGGCAAAGGGGGAGCACACGCGGCCTGGGTAATGAACCTCCTCACCGACCTCGCCTTCAACCTGTTGATCTTCTTCGTGGTGTGCGCGTCGAGCGCGCAAGAACAGAAGGGCAAGCCGCAACAGGTGCCAAGCACCCAAAGCGAGAACAAACCGAACGAAGTGAAACCGCAGAACGTCGAGGTGTCGATCACGCGGACCGCGGTGTCGCTGAACGGGGCGGACGTGCCACTGCCGCAGTTAAAGGCCAAACTCGCGGCGCTGCTCGCGAACAAGACTCGCCCCGAGGACAAGATTGTCGAGGTCAAGAGCGCGAAGGACACGCCATACAGCATGTGGATTCGCGTCACGGGCGCGATTGAGGAGGCCGGCGGGGTGGTGGCGCTTCAAGTGGAAGTCGATAAGGACGTTGTGGTGAAGTGAGTTATCTGAGCCGCTTGCGGCGTGGCGGGGAACGCTACGCCGCAAGCGGCGAAAACGGGACTGGGGCCAGGTTCTTCAAGGATCAGCGATGAAGTTCAAGCGGCGAAACCTGGAGATCGTTCCGCCATTCGTGGGGATGGCCGACATCGTCTTCAACCTCGTCCTGTTCTTCCTGATCCTCGCCAAGATGCAGGACGAAAGTCAGATCAAGTGGGAACCGGCACACGGCGCGGGCGCCAAACCGGTCGTAAAAGCGAGAGTTTCTCTTACGGTGGACATAGACAATAAGGTATATTTGAACGGCAAACAGGTGGGGTTGATGAACCTGACCTCGCTCGTCGCGTCGGAACTGGGAGATACCCCACCAGGCGAGCGCACCGTTTTACTGAAGATTCACAAGGACACGCTAGCCGCCACATTTGAAGACCTCATTGCGAAGGTCAGCGAGGCCGGCGGCGAGATGGTGCATGTGATCGAAGATGAGCAACCACCGTAACGGTTGCTCAGAAGTACCGCAACCCGCCCCACTCCGTGGGGCGTTCATTGGCGAGGAGGGGACGCGTGAAAGTTCGCCTGTACCTGCTTTCGGTCTCGGCGCTCGCGCTTTGCGCGGCGACCGTGGGGGCCGCACCGCCGACCGCCAATCCGGCGGCGACGGCCCAAGCAGTCGACAAACTGCTGGCCCAAGAGAACGCCGGTGGGCCAAAGACGCGGGAAGCTCCCGTGGTCGATGACCTCGCGTTCCTGCGCCGCATCTCGATCGACCTGAATGGTCGCATCCCGACCGAAGCCGAGATCAAGAAGTTCGTGGCGTGGCCCGCGGATGAGCGGCGCACAAAGGCCATCGAAGACTTCATGGGCCGCGATCAGTACGCCGACCGCTGGGCGATCTTCTACAGCGATCTGTTCCGCGTTCGCTATGGTTCCGACGGTGGCCCGGCGCTTCAGGCATTCGTCCACAACGCGGTGCGGACAAATGAACCATACGACGTGCTCACCCGCAAACTGATCTCAGCTTCCGGGCGCGCTGGCAGCCAGCCGGAAACCGGCTTCATCCTCGGTGACGACGCCGACCCCTACGCCCTCACCGGCGTCGTGTCGCAGGTGTTCATGGGCGTTCGCATCTCGTGCGCCCAGTGCCACAACCACCCGTTCGACGTGTGGAGCCAGAAAGACTTCTACGACCTCGCCGCGTTCTTCGGGAAGACCCAGCGCGTCGAGCACCGCGTGAAGATGCAGATCCTCGGCATCTTCCTGAACGAACGCCCCACGACCACGATCATGTGGCCCCCGGAAGGTAAGGGCGAACCGAACGCCCGCGCGGCAGTTAAAGCAAGGTTCCCGTTTGAAATGGCCGCCGATGGCCCGAACAAACAACTCGCCCGCTTCAAGGCACTGCGCGAGTGGCAGGCCGCCGAAGCGAAGGCCAAGATCGCCGCGAAGGGTACGAACATCGATGACATCATCGACGGTCCCGCCACCGGCACCAAGAAGGACGACCTCGCGGGCGTCTCCGCCGAAATCAAGGCCGCGCTCAGGAAGCTCGACCTCGAAGGCGATTTATACAAGGCGAGCGAACTGCGGCGGCAACTGGCCGAGTCCGTCACCGACCCGCGGAACCGGCTCTACGCGCAATCGTTCGTGAACCGCGTGTGGGCCGAGCTGGTCGGTCGCGGATTCGTGAACCCGATCGACGACTTCCGCGGCGACAACCCGGCAAGTCACCCGAAGACCCTCGACTACCTCGCCGACGAGTTCGTCGCGAGCGGGTTCGACTTCCGGTTTCTGGTATCCACGATCGTCCGCACCGACGCCTACCGGCGTGGGCACCTGCCCGGCACCATTCCCGCCATCGAACGGCTCGCCGCGGAAAAAGCGTTCACTGCGACTCCCGTGCGCCGCATGGGCAGCGAAGCCCTGTTCGACAGCATCGTGCAAGCAGGCCACCTGTTCACGCCGAAGCATCGGCCAGGCGAGAATGTCACCACGGTCGTTACCTACCAGCAGGTCGCGGTCGCGGTGAAGGAAGACCCGACGAAGCCGAGCATCAAACCGCCGAAGCTCGGCGGCGACAAGATGCCGGCCATGCCCGGTGCACCGAAGACGGTTGCCGGCGCCTACGACCTCGAAAAGGGTATCGAGGTGGACTTCAAGGACGCGCTCAAGAAGAAGGACGTTCTCGAACTGGAGAAGATGAACGCGAAGTCTCCCGAAGAACTTGAAGCCGAGATGATGATGAAGAGCGGCACCATGCCGCCCGGAACCCGCGTGCGGTACATCACGAAGGAACTCAAGACCCTCGTGGACGACAACCCGCGGTTCACGAGTTCGATGCGGATGGCCAGCCCGGCGCCGACGGGGCACTTCCTGCGCGTGTTCGGGCAGACCGATCGCGGGTCGCTGGACGAGCGCCGCGACCACAGCCCGTCGATGCGTCAGGCGCTGATGATGCTCAACGGCAAGCTCACTAACGAAGCCGCCCGCGTCGGGCAGTTGGAGCCGGTTGCGGTGCTGATCACCGGGCCGAAGGCCGATGTGGACGCCGCCGTCAAATTGGTGTATCGCGAGGCTCTGACGCGAGAGCCGACCGCTGAGGAACTGACCTTCGCCAAGACGATCCTCAAGGAGGCTGCAACTCCCGCCGACGGGCTGGCCGACCTCCGCTGGGCACTGTTCAACAGCAACGAGTTCCGCTTTATTCCGTAATGCGATTGCCGGCCGCCCCACTGCAATGGAGCGGCGTGTACCAAACCACTAACCTTCAGCACAATTACAAAGGAACCTGATCATGCGAACCGAATCGACCGGCTGCACCGGATACCGCCTGAGCCGACGTATGTTCGTCGGCGCGGCGGCGGGCACCTTCCTCGGTATGAACGTGCGGACGCTCGTCGCCCGCGCCGGTGAAGACCGCAAGGCCAGCGCCGAACACGTCATCCTGTTCTGGAATGGCGGCGGCTGTAGCCACATCGACACGTTCGACCCCAAGCCAGGTCGCGACGTGCAGGGCGATCTCGAGCCGATCAAGACCAGCGTCGCGGGCATCCAGATTTCCGAAATCTTCCCGCTACTCGCGAAGCAGATGAAGCACATCGCGCTGATCCGCAGCATCGCGGGTCAGAACGGCGACCACGGCCGCGCGACCTATCAACTCCAGACCAGCTACGGCCAGAGCGCGAACCTCCAGCACCCCGGTATCGGGTCGGTGGTGGTCAGCGAGAAGAAGGCCATGGGCGATCTGCCCGCGTACGTCACGGTCGGCGGGCAAGCTCCGAAGGCGGGTTATCTGGGCCAGAAGTGCGAAGCGTACTTCGTCGGTCGGCCCGGTGAGAAGGACCCGTATCTCGCGTTCCCGTCGGGGATCGGCGACACACGCGGCAACAAGCGCCTCGACATCCTCAAGAAGATGAACGACAAGCAGGCCGGCACCCTGCCGGGCGAAGAAGTAAGTGGCGCGCAGACGGCCCTCTCGGACGCCGTGCGGCTCATGCGCAGCCCCGCGCTGGAAGCGTTCGAGGTCCGCAAGGAAAAGCCCGAAGTTCTGGAACGGTACGGCGACACCGAGTTCGGGCGCTCCGCCCTGCTCGCGCGTCGGTTGGTGGAAAAGGGCGTGCGGTTCGTTCAGGTGAACCGCGGCGGGTTCGACGTTCACGCCAACGCGTTCCCCGCGATGCGTGACCACGGCGACGTGATGGACCCGGCGCTGGCCGCGCTGATCGGTGACCTCGCCGAATCCGGGTTGCTCAAGAAGACGATGATCGTGATGTTGAGCGAGTTCGGCCGCACGCCGAAGATCAACATGACGATGGGCCGCGACCACCACCCGGGCGTGTTTAGCTGCCTCTTCGCGGGCGGTGGCGTGAAGGGTGGTCAGGTCATCGGTTCGTCCGACGAGGACGCGATGCAGCCCAAGGATCGCCCGGTGAAGGTCACGCACCTGCACGCGTCGATCTGCCACGCGCTCGGCATCGACCCGAACAAGGAAGTGATGACCCCGCTCCAGCGGCCAATGAAGCTCGTCGATAACGGCAAGCCGGTGGACGAACTGTTCTCCTGATCCGTCCGCAACGCGGATTGCTGGAATGAGCCGCGGGGCACTCCCCGCGGCTCATCTCATTCACGGACGCGAGAGCCTTCTCCACAACTTCGCGCCACATCCGCCCGCACTTCGCACAATAACTCCCCTTCCCTCTCCCTTGACGAACGAGGCACGTATGCGCGGGCAATCGCTGTGGGCGGTCGGG
>SXID01000234.1 GCA_005772955.1 Planctomycetia bacterium | reverse complement strand
GCCATGCTGCAGGACCTTGCGGTGTTGACCGGCGGCAAGGCGATCTTCGAAGACCTGGGCATGAAGCTCGAAACGGTCACGCTCGAAGACCTGGGCACCGCGAAGAAGATCAAGGTGGACAAGGACAACACCACCGTGATCGAGGGCGCCGGCACCAAGAAGGAAATCAAGGAGCGGATCGGGACCATCCAGAAGGAACTGGACAAGAGCACAAGCGACTACGACACGGAAAAGCTGCAGGAGCGGATCGCGAAGCTGTCCGGTGGGGTCGCGAAGATCAACGTCGGCGGGGCGACCGAGAGCGAAGTGAAGGAAAAGAAGATGCGGGTCGAGGACGCGATGCACGCGACCAAGGCCGCGCACCAGGAAGGCATCCTGCCCGGCGGCGGCACCGCGCTGCTCCGCGCCAGCGAAGGCCTGGTCGCCCCCGAAGCGCTCACCGACGACGAGCGCGTTGGGTACAAGATTATCGTCCGCGCGTGCCGCGCACCGCTGAAGCAGATCGTCGAGAACGCGGGCGAGGACGGCAACGTGGTGGCCAACGAGGTGCTCGCCAAGAAGGACAAGAACTACGGCTACGACGCCCGCGCCAGCGAATACTGCACCCTGATCGAGAAGGGCATCATCGACCCCACCAAGGTCGTTCGCAGCGCGCTGCAGAACGCCGCCAGCGTCGCGACGCTGCTTCTGACCTCCGACGCGATGATCGCGGAAGAGCAGAAGAAGGACAAGAAAGACCCGGCCCCAGGCGCCTACGACGACATGTACTAAGCCAGTTTTCAGTGAGCAATTAAGACCCGCGGCCCGGTTACTCACGACGAGTAACCGGGCCGCGGGTGTTTTAAGGTAGGTCACTCGCTCCGCGAGTGACACCTTCGCGACAGACCAACGCACCATGACCGCCAACGCGCAACTCGCGGAGCGAGTTGCCTACCTTGAACGGCAACGGAACACACGTTGGCTGATGACAGCCAACTCAGTGAAAGGGACTGGAGGCGAAGGTCAGATTGCGCCCGAAGACGTGCTTCAGTCCGTACTCGACGGTGTGGCTGCTGTGGCCGAACAGCACGGCACCCCCTTACCAGTCGAGCGGATTGAGTATGTGCCCACGGACACGCCGCGCCTGGATGCGTATGTGATGCTCGCGCGGGAAACTGACGGAGCCAATGCCGCGCTCATTCCGCAGGAACCGCGAGTTCGTCCACCACCTTCTCGACCCCCACGGTGTTCTCGGCCACGCCGACCGCGAGGCGCTTCACGCGGGCGTCCGGCACCACGCCGCGAAGCGTGACCACGTTCCCCTCCGCTGTCACCTTGAACTCGACGCCCACGAACCGCTTGTCGGCCGCGAGCCTCGCGCGAACCGCGTCGTCGGCATGGGTGGGCATCTCCCTCCGCAGCGCGTCCATCGGCGCGACCACGCTCACCGCCGGCGGCATCGCAGATTGCACCTTCCGCACCGTCAATCGCGACACGGACGCGAGTTTGTCTCCGTCGGACGCCTTGAACCGGCTGCCGACGAGCAACAGGAACATCGCCATCAGAATCAGCACGGCGGAAATCTGGCGCATGAACGCGATCCACGGCGGAACGATTTGCGACCGCGCCGCTTGGGGCACGTAATACAGGATAAAGCACCGGCGGGCTGGCACCGCGCCGCTCAGAGTAGCTTTGTGAGCGGAGCGGTGTCAGCCCGCCGGTAGAACGCGAATAAGTAGGCGAGTCAGGCCACGCGAGCGGGTGCCGGTTGTAACGGCCAGAGGGTACGGCGGTCGATGTCGT
This sequence comes from Planctomycetia bacterium, assembly GCA_005772955.1. GTDB lineage: Bacteria > Planctomycetota > Planctomycetia > Gemmatales > Gemmataceae > Gemmata. The sequence goes on along the minus strand of SXID01000234.1, from coordinate 49,856 downwards.
CCGGGTCCGCGTCGCTGCGGGTTTCCAGTACGACCGTCGCCCGGTGCAACAGTTCGAGGCGCGAGAGGACGTCTTTGACGACGCGCAAGGTCAGATTCGGATCGGGAACGATTTCCAGATAGATGCTCATGCGCCCGGCATCGGTATCGCCGCGACCGCACTCGCCGGCGCATTCCGCGGCTAGGGCCGCGCTGAGGTCGCGCTCCAACTGCGTGCGCAGGTCGAAATCCGCGTCCGTACCGAACGAGTCCGTAACGGGCAATTGCACAACCATCCCGAACGTCATTGCGAGTCCCTCCATGACGGCGTGATGTGCTACTGGTGAAGGTATCCGGTCCGTGGCGTGAAGGAAATACGTTGGTACGAAGAATTCGGAGCGTCGCGCCGCACACGAGGTCGGGAACGGAAACATCCTCTACGCCTGTCCTGGCCGCAGGCTTCGTTCCGTGAACTTCAACCGGAGCGCGGCAACCAACAGCAGCAACAGCGTGAACCCGGTCACGACCGCTATGCTCGGCAGCGCGGCTCGGAGCCCGCCGCCTTGCCACGTCACCGTCTCGAACCCGCGTAGCGCCCACGTTGTCGGTAGCGAGAGCGACACGTCCCGCGCCCACGCGGGGAGCAAGAACCCCGGCACCCACAACCCGCCGAGCATCGACACGCCGAGAATGACCAGGATGCTGACGTTCCGCGCGCGGGCCTCGGTTCCGCCGATTGCGGCAACCAGCAACCCGGTTGCCGCCGCGAGTCCGCACGCGGTCATCGCCAGCAGCACGAAGCCGATCACGGAACCGTCGATTCGCACGCCGAACGCGACGTAGCCGACGCCGAACGTGACCAGCACTTGCAGCAGCGCGATGAACGCGGTCGCGAGCGATTTACCGCCGATCACGCACGACAGCGGAACCGCCGCCGCACGCACACGCGTCCACACGCTGCGCTGGCGTTCGCGCAGGAACAGCAACCCGCTCTCCATGCCCCAGAACAACAGGTACTGGAGGGTCATCCCGCAGAAGCTGTGCGAGTACGAATTGAATTGCGTTCCTGCGTGCGGCGACACAGCCATCGCCTCAACACGGAACGGCGGCGTGAGCGCCGCGTCATCGCCCTTCAACACGTCGGCGAACGCTTCGCGTGTGACGCGTTTCATCACCGCTTCCATGACGACACCCTGGGTCATCTGTCGCTCAGGCGCGGCGTTCGGGTGGTGAAGCAGTAGCAGTTCCGGCTGCTCGGTTGTGACGCCGGGTTGCCAGCTCTTGAGCCGCTCGAAACCGCCCGGCAGCACGACGGCCACGGCCTTTCGATGCGCAACTGCGGCTTCCGCCTCCGCACGAGATACTTCCTTTGCGTCGAATCGCGGTGACGCGAGAAGATCATTCGCGACCTGTCGCGTGAATGGTCCGTCGTCTTCGACCACCACGAGAACGGAGAGGTTGGCGGCGCCACCGGAACTGGGCCGAGAAAAGATCGTGCCGAACGCGGACGCGAGCAGCACCGGCACGATGAAACACAGCACCGCCGCACGCCGGTCGGCCCAGAAGAGCCGCCAGTCCTTGCGAGCGAGTGTAAGCGTCAGTGACAACTTGTTCGTCACGGGCGTTCCCCCGCTCCGCACTCTTCGGAACGCAGTGCCCGTTCCAGCGCGCCGGCCGGTGTGCGGTACGCGTCCAGTTCGATTCCTTCGGCGAGCAGAGTCGCGAGGGCCACGCCGAGTTGCTCGCTCGTGTCGGCGGAAAGCCGCAGTCGGCGGCCGGTGATTTCGAGTTCGACGCCTGTACCGAGGCGCCGCGTAATCGCCCGTTCGAGGTATTTGGGCGGACGCGTGCGGAGGTGGCCGTAGAGAACGGCGCGGTCGGCTGGCTTCGCGAGGAGCAAGTCCGAAGGCGAACCGCTCGCGACCAACTTTCCCTTCTCCAACACCGCGACGCGGTCGCACCCGGCTTCGGCTTCGTCGATGTGGTGCGTGGTGAGCAGGATCGCGTGGCCGTCGTCGCGGAATCGCGTGAGGTCGGCGAACAGCGAGTCGCGGCTCGCGGGATCGAGTGACGCGGTCGGCTCGTCGAGTAGCAGAACGGGCGGGTCGTGCAGCAGCGCCGCGGCGAGATTGAGCCGCTGTTTCATTCCACCAGAGAAGGTCGAGACGCGATGCTGCGCGCGGTCGGTGAGCTTCACGCGAGCGAGCGTTCGCGCAACGCGACGGCGCAGGTCGCTACCTGCGAGGCCGTATAGCTCTCCGAAGAACGTGAGGTTTTGCGCGGCGGTGAGTTCGTCGTAAACTGCCGGGTCTTGCGGCACCAGCCCCACGCGAATCGCGAACGCGGCCGGGTTTGCGGCGCGTGTGCGCCCTTCGACCGTTACCGCGCCGGAGGCGGGATCGAGGACGCCCGCGGCGACCGCGAGCGTGGTGCTTTTGCCGGACCCGTTCGGCCCGAGTAAGCCGACGATTTCACCACGCCGCACCTCGAGCGACACCGCTTCTATTGCGATGCGTTCAGCGTATCGCACGGTCACGTCAACGAGACTGAGGGCCACCGGCAGCGGCATGGAACCCGGCTCCGAGACTATGGGCCGGGGGGAATAGCGAAAGTCGGGAAGGGGTGCAAGGCGAACGGTGCCGGCGCGCGGCTACTCTTTGAAGGGGTCGGGGTTGTCGTCGAACCGCTCGAGGTCGCGGTCGGACCAGCCGAAGTGGTGCGCGATCTCGTGAACCACCGTCTTCCGAATCTCGATGAGCAACTCCTTCGGGTCGGGGAAGTCCTCTTCGAGCGGGTTCTTGAAGATCAGAATGCGGTTCGGGTTCTCCAACATCTCGGAAGAGGACGTACCCTCGAACGGCATGAAGTAGCCGTATAGCGAATCGCCGGCTTCGATCTCCTCTTCCGTGAAGCCGGCCTCGCGCAGGAACTCGTCGGAAGGATCGTCCTCCACGTCCACGACGACGTTTTCCATGTGCCGCCGGATCTCGTCCGGCAGCGAGTCGATCGCGTCGCGAACCACGGCCGCGAACTTCTTCATGCTCATGCTCATGCCGTCATACTCGCGGAACTGGGGCTTCAGGTCAACCGGGCGGTTCGGGCGCGACAAACACGACCGCCGCCCCGAATTTCTTCACCAGCGCGGCCCGGCTCTCGGTGCCGAGCGTGCCAGCGTCGAAGACGAGTGCGGTGAGGTCTGGTGGCACGAACGCGTTGAGAAGGTGCTTCACGCCGGCATTCGAGATCGGGTTGTTCCGCAGGTTCACCTCCACCAGGCCGGGCCACCACTTCGCCTGCGTGAGGTGACACACGCCCTTGTCCCCGATGTGGCAGTTGGTCAGGTCGATCGCACGCAGCGAGGTCAGCGAGTGCGAGAGCGACAGCACCTTCACCGCGCGCGGCGTGAGCGGGTTCGTACTCAGGTTCAGGCGGTTCAGGTTCGTCAGGCGGTCACTCCTCGCGAGTACTTCCAGCCCGTCGGCCCGCATTCCGATGTTGATCAGCGTGAGGTCGCGGAGCGTGGGCGGGAGTAGATCGGCCAGCACGCGCAGCCCATCCCCGCTGAACAACTCGTTGCGGAAGTGCAATTCCGTCAGCGCGCCAGCGGTCGGGCCGTCGAACAACCGGCGCAAGTGATTCGCGGTCAACTCCATCGTCTGGAATGAGAGCCGGTCGAGCGATCCGCCGGTGTTGATCGCGGCCAGAAGTGCGTTGAGCGGCTCGTGATTCCCGGCGTTGAAGTGCAGTCCGCGAATTGCCGCGCCGAGCCGCGAGCGGAACAGGTCTTCGATCACCTCAGGCATCCCGGCCCCGCCTGCCCGAGTAAAGTGCAGGTCGGTAATGCCGTTCGCAGCTGGTACATCACGAAGCGTGAACAGTGGTTCGATGGGGCTGACAACGAACACAATTTCGCGCAGGTGCTTCACGCACGAAGAAGCCGCTACGCGGCGCCAGTCGTCGATGGTTGCGTTCCACAACGTGACTTTTCCAATCGGGGTGAAGTCGAAATGCGGCGCGACATACGTGTCCCACTCCGATACCATTCGCACGTTGAGCCACCAGCCGAACCCACGGCGGAACGGTCCTGTCGCCCACCCCACCGGGGAGCCTTCGAGCTTCGGGAGCGTGGTGAGGAACGGCGCGCCGTTCACCAGATTCGGCGTGCGCCACTGGCACCGCACCGCGAACGGTTCCCACGGTGGCGTGGTCGCAAGTTCCACCTGCGCGCGGATGAACGCGGCGCGCGGCGCTTCGTCGCGTTCCTCCAGGTAGTCGGCGAACACGAGTCGCGGAGTGTCTTCGTCGGGCTGTTCGCAGATGGCGCTCAGGAGCGCGTCGCGGTCGGACATGAGATTAGTTTAGCAGCTATCCCGCAAGGGGTGCCGCTAGAGCCGCACGCGGTCGCCCATCCGCGCCTTGAGCAACTCTTTCGTTTCCGCGGACGCGGGCGAACCGGTCAGGTCGAGGAATACCAACCCGTCGGCGAGCGGCGATTCGAGGATCGCGAGAATGCCTTCGTCACCGACCATGCAGTAACCGAGGTTAAGAACGAGCAGTCCGGCGAGGCGCGGTGAGTGGGCGAGCGCGACCGCGCCTTCGTTGCCGACCGAGTTGCCGTACAACCGGAGGACGCGGAGGTTGTCGAACTCGCCGCCCGCGAGCGCCTGCACGCGAGCGCGGTTGAGCGAACTGCGCGACAGGTCGAGCCGCTGTAGCCCGCCCGGAATCGGCGACCCGAGGAAGAAACCAATCCCCGTTTCCCCCGGCGACTCGTCGCGGATGTCGAGTGACCTCAGCGGCGGAGCGTTGGCGACTCGACCAAACGCGCGGAACTTTTGCGGCATCCCAAGCCCGTCGCCGCTCAGGGTCAGCGTTTCGAGGTACGCCGTCGCGGGGGAATCGAGCACCTCCGCGAGCGGGTTCTCCGGCACGCGGCACGCGACAAGGTGCAACTCGCCCAACACGTTCGTGCCGCCGTCCCGGAGGATCGCTTCCAGGATCGCGGTCCCGACGGGTGCGCCACGGATGGTGAGCGCGTGCAAGCGCCGGAACAGGTGCGACGCGGGTAACATCCGCGCTTCCGGCGCGATGATCGCGTCTTGTAGGAACGAGAGCCGCCTCAACGAGTGGAGGCCGACGAAGGGGAACAGGCGATCGACATTGATTGGAGCCGTGTTGCCGCGTTCAAATTCCACGGTGAGCAGTTTCGCGGCCCACGGCACTGTTCGCAGCAGTTCGACGCTTGCGGGACCGCAGTGGCGGAACCGCACGCCTTCCAGCGGGAACGCATCGAGCGGCGGGTCGGGAATCCGGCCATCGAGTGGCTCGCACACCAGCATCCACGGGAACCCGCGCCGGAACAGCGGTTCCCGCACGAACGTGCAACCCTTCGGCAAGCCCGGCAGCGCGTCGGTCGCCCACGGTTCCGCCTCGTCCCGCGGCTTTTCGATCAGTTCCCACCGCAGTCGCTCGGGGTCGAACTCCGCGCGCTGTGACATCGCGATGTCAGTGCGGATGAACTGGGCGCGGGCGCGCACGCCGTTCGGGTCGGAGAACGCGTCGGCGTTCTCGTCGAGTCAGTCTGCGAACACGAGCCTGGGTGTGTCCTCGTTGGGTTGCTCGATGATCGCGCGAAGGAGGGCATCGTGGTCGTTCATGTGTGGGGTTAGAGGAACACGCGATCGCCGAACCGCTTCCGCAGTCGGCCCGCGGCGGGCGCGTCGAACGCGTTGCCGTACACGTTGAGGTACATCAGACCGGTCAGGTGCTCGCTCCGTGAGAGCGCGTCCGCGCCCGCGGTACCGACGTACGACTCCGCCACATCGAGCGTGAGCAACCCCGCGAGGTTCGCGCTTTTCGCGATCGATTCCGCACCGCGATCGCCAAACCGGTTGTCGTGGAGGTTTAGCACACGGAGGTTCGCGGCCGACGCCCCCGCGAGTGGAGTCGTGGCGGTCGGAACGAGTCCGTTCACGCCGAGCGAGAGGCTCCGCAGTGCGGGCAAGAAGTCTGCCGCAACCAGCGCCGCGATACCTTCGACGGTTGGCCCCGTGCGGAGCAAGTGGAGAACTCGCAGGTTGGGGAGTGCTGCCCCCGCGAGTGCGGTCAGACCTGCCGCGCCGAGGTGGTTGTCGCTCAGGTCGAGTTCTTCGACCGTTTCCAACGCGGCCGACGCGACCAGTGGGCCGAGCGATTCCGCCGTTAACCGGTTGCTGGCGAGGTCGAGTCGCTTGAGTTGCGGGGGGGTGGTGAGACGCGCCAGTTCGCCAGCGAGCGACCCGCCGCCACGCCGGTCTTCGTGGACGCTCAAATCGGTGAGGTGTTTGAAAACGCGGCTCCGCACGGCCGCGCGGACGGTTGGTGCGGTCGTCATCTGCGGGCCGAGATGAAGCGCCGTCAATCGCTCGAAGTGGTCCGAGTCGAGTAACCGCTGCACCGTCGGACCACCCGCGCCTTCCAGGAGCGAGAGGTATCGGACCCGGGTCAGCCAGTGGCACGCGGTGAACGCAGCCGTGTCCGCGACGCGTGTGGCTTTGAGTTCGAGCGATTCGATGGGGTACAGCGCGAAGAGGTCATCGGCGTGAGCGACGAACGCGGCGCCGTCGCGCGCCTGAATCGCCCCCGGCAACCCGCGGCGGAACGGGTCACGTGCCCAGGAGATGCCGTCCGGCAGGGGAGGTAGTTCCCCGATCCACCGTACACCTTCCGCCTGCTTCTTCCGGTCGTGATACCGCGCGCGGATTGCGAACGGGTCGTACTCCGGGACGTGACTCAGCTCGACGCGGGTGCGGACGAATGCTGCCCGGCGTGCGTCGCCGCTCTCTTCGATCGCATCGGCGTAGACCAAGCGCAGGGTGTCGTCGTCGGGGTTGTCGAGAACGGCACGGTAGAGTGAGTCGCGGTCAGTCACGGGGAAACCCAGATTCGAAATTCGAAACGCGAAATCCAAAAGGAATACGGAAGCGGTGCGTGCTGTCTTTCTATTTCGAATTTCGTGCTTTCTACAAACACACGCGGTCCCCGAATCGCTCGACCAGAGCGCCGAGGGCGGTGTCGCCGAACCCGCGCCCGGTGCGGGTGCGGAGGTCGAGCCGAAGCAGTCCGTCCAGATGCGGCGATCCGGCTAGCGCGCGCGCGCCCGCATCGCCGATCTCGGCTTCACACAGGTCGAGTTCGAGCAGACCCGCGAGCGCGCTCGATGCAGCGAGATCGGCCGCGCCGGAGTCTCGCACGTGGTTGTTCGAGAGGTTCAGCACGCGCAGCCCGCGAACGCCCGCACACCCGGCCAGCGCCTTCACCGCGGACGGCCCCAGCGCGTTGTTGGAGAGATCGAGCATGCGCAACCCTGCGAGGCCGCTCGCCTCGGTCAGCGCCTTCACGCCCGGAACGCCGGGCTTGGTCTTGCTCAGGTTCAGCGTGCGCAGTCCGCGAACGATTCCGCTCTCGGCGAGTTCGCGCACGCCGTCCGCGGCGAGCGGGTTGTCGCTCATGTCCAGGTGCTGAAGTTCCCGGAGTGCCGGTAGCCTAAACAATGCTTCGGCGTCGTCGCGCCCCACGCGATGGTGGATCGCCAACCGTGATAGCGCACCGGCGCGGCGTGCGGCGCCGAGCGAATCCACGAGCAGCGCGGGCGGGAAGGCGTTGCCACTCAGTTCGAGGGCCGTTAATCGCCCGAACAGGGGCGCCGCCGCCAGCGCGGTCAATCCCTCTGGCGCGAGGCTCTCGAACTCGAAGCCCAGTTCGGTGATGTTCTTCGCGTGCGGGGATTCGGCGAACCGGGCGATGTCGGCCGCACCGAACCACCCGGTGGAGAATGTGAGCCGGTGTAATCGCGTGAGGTGCGGCCAGTCGGCCAGCGCCGTGAGGTCGGGGCGGTCGCGTGGGTCGACGTCGATGGCCCGGATGGGGGCGGCCTCGAACACCGCGTCACCGCTGTCGAGGAACGCGGAGAGGGAGAGTACGCCGACCTTCCACGGGAACCCGCGGCGGAACTCGAACCGGTGCCACCCACACCCGGCGGGCAGCGCCGGAAGAGTGCCGGTCATGAGCCACCCGGTCGCGGCGTCTGGGTCGTGCTGGCGCGTGTTCACCCAGACCGGGTCGTAGGTCGGCAGTCTCGCGAGTGCGACCTGCGCGCGGATGAACGCGGCACGCCGGTCCTCGCCGTTCTCCTCGACGAGATCAGCGAACGCGAGGCGCGGCGTGTCCTCGTCCGGGTACGCGCAAATGGCGCGGTACAGTGCATTGTGCGAACTGATCACGGGTGGGAGGCGTCCTCCAGTGGCGATTTCACCAGCGCAGTTTACGCGGCCCGTACCACCCGCGCCTATGCCAGTGGCGCCACGGTCACGACGGGAACTCGACACGCTTCTCGAACCGCGATTCGAGAACGGCCCGGTCCGCGTCGGATACGTTGGTGGCACACAGGTGCCGCAAGCCTGCGGGAACAGGCGACTCGCGTCGCGGGCCTTCGATGCTCGCGACCGGAGTTTCGCCTCCTCCTTCTCGCACGACCCGGGTACCGGCGTTCGGGTGGACCACGATCGCGGCCAGGACTGCTGTGCGGTCGTTCATCGTAGGCGAATTCTCTCACTCACCGCGGTTCGGTTGCTCCGGGCCGTTGTGATAGAATAGCCGTGTCCCGTGCTCGCGTTGTGCGGACGCGGCGTCCTCAACAACAGGAAACCTCCGTGGTTGCGTGGTCCGCTGATTCGCTCGCACTCCTAGCCGAAACCGGTGGCGAGATGAGTCAGACGCTGCTGATCGTCGGGTTGGTCGCGATTCCGCTGCTCGTCGCGATCAACGGGTTCTTCGTCGCGGCGGAGTTCGCGCTGGTCGCGATCCGCCGGACGCGGGTCGAAGAACTCGTGAACCAGGGGAAGAAAGGCGCGATCGGTCTGCTCGCGGCTCTCGACGACCTGAACCGGAGCGTCGCCGCGTGCCAACTCGGCATCACGGTCGCGAGCCTCGCGCTCGGGTTCGTCAGCGAACCGGCCATTCACCGGCTCATTCATCCGCTGATGTCCGGGCTGCCGGGCGAGTGGTCGCGGGCGCTTTCCATCCTCGTCACGCTGTCGCTCATCACGTACATGCACGTCGTCTTCGGCGAGCAGATGCCAAAGCTCGCGGCGCTGCAAGAGAGCGAGTGGGTCGGGCTGTGGGTGGCGCGGCCCGTGTACCTGTTCGGTCGGGCCACGTCGCCGCTCATCCAGCTCATGAATGGGTCGAGCAACTGGTTCCTCCGGCGTCTGGGCTATCGCGGCGACGGCGAGGAGGGCGAGGTTCACACCGTGAACGAACTGCGCCTGCTGGTGGAAGACAGCGAAGAGGCCGGTGAGATCGACGCGGACGCCGCCGACATGGTGCTGGGCGTGTTTGCGCTGGCCGACAAAGTGGTGCGTGACTGCATGGTGTCGCGTGAGAAGATGTCTGCGCTGGACGTATCTACGCCGCCCGACAAGGTACTCGAAATCGCGCGACTCGGCGCACACACGCGAATGCCCGTGTTCGACGGCACGCCGGACAAGATCGTCGGTATTGTCAACACGAAGGACTTGTTCTTCCTGTTCAGCACATCCGGCGCTGTGGTGCTCGAGGACGCGCTCTACCCCGCGACGTTTCTCGACCCGGAAGAGCCGGTGTCTAACGCGTTCCGTTTGTTCCGCAAGTCGCACCGGCCAATGGCCGTGGTGCGCGACGCCGAGGGTAAAGTTCTGGGCCTGATCACGCTCGAAGACGTGCTGGAAGAGATCGTGGGCGACATCGAGGACGAACACGACGTGCCTGTACCGAAGTTGAAGCTGGCGCGTCGGCGTGTGGGTGGTTCCCCGAACAAGTCTGGTTCGACAAGTGGTACGCCCCGAACTCGCGCCTGACCGCTCCGCCGCCCGAAGTGAGAAACGCCCGTAGCCGCTCACCAGCCGGCGTCGTCATCGTCGTAGAGCGACGGGCGCTCATCGATCGCGGCCACACGCGCGCCGAACATGCCCACTTTCACCCCGTGCTTCCGCAACTCGGCCGTTGCGTACCCGCTCACTAACGTGAGGATCAGCAATCCCATGCACGGGATAGTCGTCGCGAGGCCGAACACGAACGCGGCGAACGCACCGCGCAGTTCCCACGACAACAGGAACACGTAGATCCCGCCAACGCAGCCGAGGATGAACGTGAGTATCACAGGGAACTGCACGTCCGGTTCGCGCCCTGGGCTCAGAACTGTCAGCGCGATGAACCCACCCCACAGTGTCAGTTGCGCCAGCACCACCGCGATCAGCCACCGCTGGTAACGGGCGACCCGCTTTAACTCCGCGACCGGGCGCTCGAAGCTGGGCCGGTCGAACTCGTCGTCCATTGTTTCTCCGAACCCAGCGCTTCGGACGTTTAGCCGCTCCCCTCCGCGGACTCCGGGTCGCGGCTAAACGGGTCCGCCGTCGCGCGAGGGAATTTACACCTTCTTCTGCATCAGCAGTTTCGCGCAGCCGGCGGTGCCGATGAACCCGGCGTCCGAGCCGAGACTCGCGAACGCGATCTTCACCTTCTTGGTCGGGAATGGTAGCCCGTATCGTTTCGCGTAGATATCGATCTTTGATCGGAACCATTCGCCGGCCCCGACCATCCCGCCGCCGAACACAATCATCTCGGGGTCCACGGTCGCCATCGCCGCGCACGCGCCCAGTGCGAGGTAGTACGCGGTGTCGTCCACCACCTTGAGGGCCAACTCGTCGCCCTCGGCCGCGTGCTGGAAGATCACCTTCGCGGTGAAGTCGTCGTCGGTGGCGGTGTAGTAGTCGCGGAGTTTGCTCGCCGGTCCACGCCAGCAGGCCATGTCTTCGCGCGCGCGCTTCACCACGTTCGTCGCGCTGGCGTAGGCTTCGAGGCACCCGCGCGCGCCGCACCCGCACTGCCGGCCGGTGTCGGGCATCGCGATTCGCATGTGGCCCAGTTCCCCGCCGTGGCTGTGCTCGCCCTCAACGATCACATCGCCCAGGATGATGCCGCCGCCGACGCCGGTTCCGAGAGTGAACAGGACCATGCTTTTCGCATCACGGGCGGCGCCCACCCAGAACTCGCCGTAGGCGGCCGCGTTCGCGTCATTCTGATACGCGGTCGGTTTGCCGAACACCTTCGCGATGTGGTCGCGAACGGGCACGTTCTTCCACGGCTTCAGGTTCGGGGGGTCGAGGATCAGCCCCGCTTTGATGTCCATGAGGCCGGGCGTCGCGACCCCGATTGCGGTGATGTCGGCGAGCGTGAGGTTCGCGGCTCCGATCGCGCGACGAATTGTCTCACACATCGTCTCCAAACCTTCGTCCTGTCCGCGCTCTGGGTTGGTGTCCATCACCACCGGCTTGGACAGCGGCACCCCGGCGTCTGTCACCACGGCGGCTTTCATCGTGGTCCCGCCGACATCCAGTCCGACGTACTTTCCCTGCTTGGTCATGGTTCCCTCGGTTGGTCACGGGTCATGGGTCACGGGTCACGGGTGTTTCTCCGGTCGCTCACACTCCCAACTCGCCTTAAACGAAGGACCAATGACGAATGACCGATGACCAAGTTGTACCGATGGCGCCGGGGTTGTGACAGGTGAGGGCGTTAACGTGCGTTAACGCTGCCTTCACGGGTGTTAATTCTCGGTGTGCGGGTACGCAATTCGTCCGAGGCGGACCGATCATTTGCTGAACCGGTGACCTACGGTTGGGATAACCAATATCCCGCGACCGCCCTCGAGCGAGTCATCCGCCCTCAGGTTTGCTCACTATGGAACTGCTTACACCACAAGTGATGCACAAACTGGTTTTCACCATTTTCGTCCACGGGCTGTCGGACGCGCAGACGAACGCGGCTCATGAAGTGCTACTGGAGGCTCAGGACAACCCGAACCCGCAGGTGCGAGAAATGGCCGTGGTCGCACTGGCGGAACTGCAGGTGCCCGCCGCCAAGCGGGTCGCGGCTCTCGCGAAGGGGATGCGGGACTCTTCGGCTCGCGTGCGGCGTCGCGCGGCTCGCGCGCTGGGCGACTTCGGCGTACAGGCGATCCCCGCCATGCCCACGCTTGTGATCGGACTGCGAGACGCGGACACTAGCGTACGCCGCGACTGTGCTGGCACGCTTGGACGTCTCGGCCCAGCCGCGGGTCCGGCCGTTCACGGGCTGGTGAACCTGCTGGGCGAAGCGGATACTCGCTGTCGCGTGGTGGCTGCAACCGCCCTCAAACAGGTCGGCCGCGGGGCCGTGCCCACGCTTCTCGATGGACTGCGCAACGCCGACTCCGAGTTCCGCGGCCGGTGCATAAAAATCTTGAACCACCTCGCGCCCGACGATGACGATGTGCGTGCCGCGATCCGCACCGCCGAGGCGGAAGACGACCGCTGTCGCGGTATGTCCAGCACCGACCATTTCATCCCGCTCGTGTTCGCCGTCTCTTGAAGAGAAGGGAGAAGGGGAGACAAGGAGAGAAAACCAATCTTGGCTTTCTCTCCTTGTCTCCCCTTCTTCCCTTCTCCTTGTCTGGATTACACCCGGCGGCTCATCATCCACTTCACCGCGTTCAGAACCGCACTTCGCGGTAAGAATCGTTCCGCGAACAGCATCATCTTGTTCCGCCAGCCGGGGACGACCATTCGCCGTCCCGCCTTCAGCGCGCGAAGACCGGCTGATGCGACCTGGCGCGCGCCCATCGCCTGACCCGCGCTGAATACGCGCGTCGTTTGCATTCCTGAAACAGCGGCGAACTCGGTCGCCACTGGACCGGGACACAGCACCGTGACCGTGACACCGGTCTTGCGCAGTTCGACGTGAAGCGCCTCGGAGAACGAGTTCACGTAGGCTTTCGTCGCGTAGTACACCGCCATGTACGGCCCGGCCTGGAACCCCGCGATAGATCCGACGTTGAGGATGCGTCCGCGGTTCCGCGCGACGAACGCGGGCAAGAACAAGCCCGTCAGTTCGGTGAGCGCGGTCACGTTCAGTTGAATCATGCGGAGTGCTTTGCCGAGGTCCGATTGCGCGAACTTGCCCACATCGCCGAACCCGGCGTTGTTCACCAGCACGTCGATTGTGATTCCCGCGGCGTGAATGGCATCGAAAAACTTGCGAGGCGCGTCTGGCTCCGCGAGATCCGCGGGGAACACGTGGCAGGTCGCCGCATGTTTCTGCTTCAACTCGTCCGCGAGCGTCTGGAGTTGCTCCGTGCGCCGCGCGGTAAGAACAAGGTCGTGATCGACCGCGAGCAACCGGGCGAGTTCGGCACCGATCCCGGCGCTGGCCCCGGTAATGAGCGCGACCGGTCGCGCTGATGGTGAGGTAGACATGGTGGTGTTCGCTTTCGTGTGGTGGGCCTTCGCCGCAAAGCCGGCTCGACCCACCCTACAAGATACCGGCCGTGTCCGACACGGTAACGAGGAAGATGTCGCCTTCGGGTTCGGGCTGCTCAAGGCCCAGCCCGCAGTGCCGGATCAGTTCGAGAATGGCGAGGAAGATGCCGATCAGCCGCGCCTTGAAGTACGGTGGCGGGAACGCGTCGCGGAACGGTAATCGCCCGCCGGCCGCAGCCACGCGGTCCTTGAGTTGCGCCTCATAAACGTGTTGCGGCGTGTCGTCCACCGCGATGGTTGTGGGCTGTAGTGATTGCGTTTCGCGCATGAGGCGTGCGAACGCGCTGACCAGATCCCACAGTTCGACCGGGCGCACTTTCGGCTCGCGCTCGCGCGCCGCTTCGGGTGGTTCAAGGCGTGCGACTCGCGTACCGGCGGCTTCCGCTTTCGCTTCGAGCGCCGCAGCCGCGTCCTTGAACTTGCGGTACTCCAACAACTGCCGTACGAGTTCGCGCCGCGGGTCCGGTTGGTCGTCGGGCGCGAACTGCGCGTCGGCCGGCAACAGCGTCCGGCTCTTGATCTCCATGAGTGTCGCGGCCATCACCAGGAACTCGCCAGCGAACTCGATGTCGAGATCTTTGACGGCGAGGACGTAGGCGAGAAACTGGTCGGCGAGTGTGGCGATGGGGATGTCGAGAACGTCCACCTCGTTCCGCTTGACCAGATAGAGGAGCAGGTCGAGCGGACCGTGGAAGGCGTCGAGTGCGACGAGGTGTGACATGGGATCGCAGTATAACGCGGAGCGCCGGATAGGGTAGGTCACTCGCTCCGCGAGTGACACCTTCGCAACGGCGGAGCGCACAACGCGCGTTCCCGCGCAACTCGCGGAGCGAGTTGCCTACCTTGAGATGCAACGCACAACGCGCGTTCCCGTGCAACTCGCGGAGCGAGTTGCCTACCTTGAGATGCAACGAACTACGAGCCGGGAGGACGTTCAGGTGGCCGGCGAGCAATTTCTTGCGGAATTGCCCTTTTTATTTCCTGAACACAACGTATTATTCTTTTCACTGGGCGGCGGGTGCCGTTCACCTCAGGAGCTACGAACCGCTTTGCTGCTATCTCGCTCTGCACTTCTTGGTCTTTCGACTCTGAGCTACCCTCACAGCCTCCAAGACAGTCAAGCTAGCATCGTCGCAGAGGAACTGCGGTGTCTCATCGTTCCGCTTACCAAGCGCGAATGACCGAGCGCCTCAGCTACTCGTCCGTTCCTGCCTTTCGCGCGGGGGAATCCGCGCAGCGTTCTATCGGGCCGATGGCCCAAGAAGTGAATTGATCATGGCAAAGAAGCTCTATGTCGGGAACATCTCGTTCCAGACCACCAGCGAAGATCTGGTGCAGGCGTTCTCCCAGTACGGCACCGTACTGGGCGCGCAGATTGTCAGCGACCGCGAAACGGGCCGCAGTCGCGGGTTCGCGTTCGTCGAGATGCACGACGGTGGTGACGAGGCCATCGCGGCGCTCAACGGCGCTCAGCTCGGCGGCCGGACTCTGACCGTGAACGAGGCCAAGCCCCGCGAAGAGCGTCCCCGCACCGGTGGCGGTGGCCGCAGCGGCGGCGGCGGCGGCGGCTACGGCGGCGGTGGCGGTGGCTACGGCGGCGGCCGTGGCGGCAGCGGCGGCGGTGGCCGCTACTAAGCAACAGATAATTGCCGGGGGCTGACGCTCACGGCGACCGACTTCTCTCGCGCCGCACGGGTCGTGTAGTCCACGACCTACTGCTGGGCGGGGGTCACCGACGGGACCAAGGAGATAGATTCTTCTTCGCCTGGCGGAACGACACCCGCGTCGCGAGGGTTAGCTCAACCGGAAGCCCCGGCTCTCCGCCTCAACAGCGAAGCGAGAGCCGGGGCTTTCTTTTTCCCCTCACGCCGGTTACGCTCTCCTCACGTCTCCTCCTCCCCCGGAATCAACATGTTAAAACGTATCGCGTTGCTCGCGTCGGTCGGTGTCGCGTTCGCCGTCGTCGTCTACGCCGGGGCCGACAAGAAGGACGAACCGAAGCAACTGCCCATCCCGGAGATGAAGTTCAACGATGTGAAGGAGATCGCGCCCGGCGTGTTCTTCCGCTACTCGTCCATCTCCGCCAACGACAAGAAGATTCCGTTCGGCGGGAGCAATCACACCTGGATTGTCTTCAAGGATTATGTCGTCGTGATCGATGCGAACTTCCCAAAGGAAGCTGCCGATGTGATCGCGGACATCAAGAAGACAACCAAGAAGCCGATCAAGTACGTCCTCGACACGCACCACCACGGCGACCACGCCTACGGCAACACCATCTGGGCGAAGGAGGGCGCGCAGATCGTCGCGCACAAGAACGCCGCTCGTATGCTGAAGGTGAACGGCCCGAAACAGTGGGAAGACGCCGCTAAGGACCGCAAAGACATCAAGGACAACGTACTCAAGCAGGTGGATATTTCCTTTGATGACAAATACGAACTGAAGGACGACACGCAGCACGTGGTGTTCATGCACTTCGGGCACAGCCACACGGCTGGCGACGCGAG
This sequence comes from Planctomycetia bacterium, assembly GCA_005772955.1. GTDB lineage: Bacteria > Planctomycetota > Planctomycetia > Gemmatales > Gemmataceae > Gemmata. The sequence continues at coordinate 33,998 of SXID01000234.1, read as the reverse complement.
CGCGTATCTGCCGAAGCACAAGATCCTTTGCACCGGTGACGCGTGCGTGAACGGCGCGTTCAACTACATGGGGCACGCCAACTCCGCGAACTGGATCAAGTGTCTCGACGCGATGGACAAGTTGGAGATCGACCTCGTCTGCCCCGGTCACGGGAAGATTTCGCGCAAGGATCTGTTCGCGCTGGAGAAGCGTTACTTTGGCGAACTCCGCGCGGCGGTTCAGAAAGGCATCGACGCCAAGAAGACGGTGGAGGACATCACGAAGGGCTTGGACTTCCCGTGGTACAAGGAGTGGACCGGCGTGAATGTGGCCGAGACCGACATGAACAAGGACAACGTGAAACACGTGTACAACGAACTGATGGGCAAGATCGACCACGACCGCATCGGCCTTGGCGACTGGCCCGTCGGTGTCGCCGGGCGCTAATGTAGCCGTTTGCGGTTTCTGCGTAGTGGGGTTCGCGTGGGTCGATGTTTGCTCCGAACTCTCCCGATTCCCGCTACTGAACACGATGGAATTCGTGGCACGCACCGCGCTGCGATACCCGGAGTGCAACCTGTTGGGTGTGTACCAGCGGCAGTGGGACAGGCTTCGAGCCTGTCCTACTTTGGTTCGCGGCCCATCGTCGTGAGCAGCAACCTCATGTCGAGTCCCGTTTCGGCCTTCAACCGACCGGTCTTGTCGGTCTCGATGTCGTTGGGGTGGTGCGTGCAGATCAGCGGCACCCCGCGATACTCGTGAACTTTGCCGCGCAGTTCCGCCAGCGTCGCTTTCTGTCCGCTCAGCAACTTCGATACGAACTCGCCCATCGCGAATAGGTGTTTTGGCTTCACCAGATCGAACTGACGGCGGAAGAAGTCGCGACAGTTGGCGCACTCGGCCATGGTGGGCACGCGGTTATTCGGAGGACGGCACTTGATGGCGTTGAACAGGTAGACGCGATCACGTGTGAACCCGCACGCGCCGATGATGCGGCCGAGCACTTGCCCACCGGTGCCGACGAACGGTTCGCCCTGTGCGTCTTCGCCCGAACCGGGCGCGTCCCCGACGAACGCCACCTCCGCGTCGAGCGGCCCAGTCCCGAACACCGTCTGCAAGCGGGTGGCGAACAACTCGCTGCACTTGTCGCACGCGGCGACTTCGGTGCGCAGCACTTCGAGTTCGCGCAGGCGCGTCTCGAAGGGATCCTCTTGCGGCGCCGGTGCTTCGACGGGCGTCGCAATCGGCGTAGCCGCGACGCGCAGCGGAGCGTGTACGATAGCCGCGCCGCGCGGCACGAACAGCACCCCAGTGGCGGCGAGCGATTCGAGGTGCGCTCGCACCTGCTGAACGAGATCGATTGTGTCGTCGGGCACGCGACCACGCCTTTGGTTTTGCCCTCTCCCCTTGCGGGAGAGGGTCGCCGCGCTTCGCGGCGGGGTGAGGGGTGAGGCTTCACGGCGCGGGGAGTTTGCCCCTCACCCGGTCGGCGAGGCGCCGACCACCCTCTCCCGCACGGGGAGAGGGGCAAAGACAAACCTCTCACGCGTTGCCCAACAGGACCTGAAGCACCCACTTGCAATCAATGTCGGGGTCACCGGTGCGGCACGAGCCGAGTAGGTCCGCGCGAATTACGCCGGCGCGCCGATCAGTTCCTTCAGTTTCGGCATCCCGATACGCGTGCAGTAGTCGCCGAAGAGTTCGCCCTTAGTGCGCTCCGTCGCGAACGCCGCGAACACCTTCGACAACTTCGGCACGAGTTGGTCGAACGGCACGCTGTCCTGAATCTCGGTGTTCAGCCGGCGGCCGTAGCTGTCGCCGCCGATGTACAGCGTGTACTTCGTGCCGCCGCGACCCACAATCCCGACCTCACTCTGGTACGGGCGCGCGCACCCGTTCGGGCAACCGGTCATCCGCACGCTGATCGGCTCGTCGGCCAAACCCACTTCCTTCAGCGCCACTTCCAGTTGATCGACCAGCGCCGGCAGCGCGCGCTCGCTTTCGGTGAGCGCGAGCGGGCACGTCGGCACTGCGGGGCACGCCATGCTCAGTCGCTGTACCTGCGACAGCGTTTCGGGCCGCGGAACGCCGTACTCGCTCAGCATCGAATCGACGCCCGCGCGTTCGTCCATCGACAGCCCGCACAGCATGATATCCTGCTGCGTGGTGAGGCGCACTTCGCACTTGTACTTCGCCACGATCGCGCGAAGACCACTGCGAAGCCGCAAGTGGCTTTCGTCTTTGATGCGACCATTTTCGACTGAGAGGCCCAAGAAGAACTTCCCGCCCCCCATGCTTTGCCAGCCGTGGTGCAGATCGAGACCCGTGATCGCGACCTCGCGCACGGACCGCGCCGGGTGCGGGAAGTAGTCGCGGTAGAACACTTCGCGGAACTTCTCCAAGCCCCAATCCTTCATCACGTATTTCAGACGCGCCCGCTTGCGGTTGGTGCGGTCGCCGTGATCGCGGAACAACTTGATGGTGCCTTCCGACGCGGCCAGCACTTCGCTGGGGTCGATGAACCCGACCGGTTGCGCGAGCAGCGGGTAGGTGTCGGGGTTCGAGTTCGTCTGACCCTGCCCGCCACCCGCGAACAGGTTGTAGCCGATCAGATTGCCCTTCTCGCTAATCGCCTGGAAGCCGAGGCACTGCGCGAGGATGTCGGTGCAGTTGTCGTGCGGTAACGAGAACGCCACCTTGAACTTTCGCGGCAGGTACGTTTTCCCGTAGATCGGTTCCTCTGCGCCTGCGTCATCGCCGAACTTCACCGGTTCGCCATTGAGCCAGATTTCGTGATACGCCTGCTTTCCAGCTTTCGGTGCGAGATGCGCCGCGACCGCTTCGCAGTCGCGCATCATCTGGGCGCGGGTCGGGTCGGGTAGGGGCGCCGGGCACGTCAGCACGTTGCGGTTCACGTCGCCGCACCCGCCCAGCGTGGTGACCAGCGATGTGTTGATCGCGGCTATCGTCGCTTTGAGGTTGCCCTTCAGCACGCCATGGAACTGGAAGCTCTGACGTGTCGTGATGCGGAGTGTGCCGTTCGCGTACTGGCCCGCGATGTGATCCATCGCGAGGTACTGGTCCGCGGTCAACTTCCCGCCGGGCAACTTCAAGCGGATCATGAACATGTACGCCTTGCCCACACCGGTCTTACCGCGGGTCTTGCGGGCGTCGCGGTCTTCCTGCTCGTAGCTCCCGTGGAACTTGATGAGGCTCTTGTTCGCGTCGCTGAGGTGGTCGAGCGTGGGGTCCGCGATCTCCTCCGCGAGCGTGCCGCGAAGGTAGCGACCCTCTTCCTTGTGGCCTTCAACGGGAGACAACTTCGGTGCGGTTTCGTCGGACATCTCGTACCTGTGCCTTGGTTGCGCGAGCGTGTACCGTTCGTTTTACTTCTCAGCGGCCAATTCGGAAGCCCACTTTAGCCGCGAACATTCATCCGCGAAGTAACGGATTCGTGCAATGAACATTTCAACGCTCATCCGGGCAAGTTCGATAAGTTGGGCAACCGGTTCCGGCTGCCGCGCCTGGGGCGCGCCCAATCGCGCCTTCTGCCCAAACACCCATGAACCGTCCTGTCGCTCCGAACCGATGTGGGGGATGCTTCACTGATAGCTTCCGATGTTCGGGGATTATTCACCGTGACACTCCAGTCCGCTTCACCGAAACCAAATGGCCCGCTGACGCTCGGTTTCCTCGCGGTGCTGCAAGACCAAACCGGCTGGCTCGGCGGGTATCTGGTCACCAACGGCTGGGGCCGCCCGCTTGAGTTCCGCCTCACGACCGCCGTGCAACCGAACCGCGTCCAGAGCGCCCTCTACGGTTCCACTTTGACGGAGTACCTTCATGCCGACGTGATCGGAAAGACGCTGGTGGAGAAGACTGGCACGAAACCCGATCTAATCGTTACAGACTCACCGTCGGCGTTGGCGATGCGGGCGCGAATCGAAATTCCGGTGGTCGCGATTTCCACGCCGGGCATCACAGTAACGGACGCGATCATGTTCGCGCACGCTCGCTCGCCGGGCGGGTTGCTGCTGTCGGCACGGTTCGAGTCTGATCGCGATGCGGTAGTGGCGCTACTGGCTGGTGTGGATTCGGCGGTCGATCTGGCGGAACCGTTCGCGCGCATTCGCGAAGCCGTGGGCGAAGCCCGCAAGATGGGAGTGACTAACCGTGCTGCGGCTTGATGTGGAAGCGGAAGAGGCGATTCCCACGGCTCTCGCTTTGGGGAACGAGTTGTTCGTGGTGTTACCTCCCCTCCCTGAAGGGAAGGGGGAGACCGACATCGAGACTTCGCTTGCGCTTGACGTACCGCTCAACTCTTTCTCCTCCTCTGTTCAGGGTGGGGGCTGGGGGGTAGGTGTCTTCGACCTACCGAAGCTCGATCACCCACTCGAACCGAATGTGCGTGAAACGCGGTTGCTCACCGAAACGCCGTGGGTACGATCGCTCGGTCGGCTGGAACTGAGCGTGACCACCGAGGGGTGGAAGTTCCCCGCGCCGCCCGCAGAGTACAACCCGCCTCCGCGACCCGCGACCGAGCCGACGGTCGTCCGCCACTCCGTGAATCTCCCCGCACCCGTGCTGCCGGATCATCAGGAGAGCGCGAAGCCGCGCATCCGCCCAAAGCCGACCGTGGATACGGTTCTCTTCAAGGATCGCCTCCTCTATCTCCTGCAACCGCCGCTCGACGGGCTGTTCGACGGGAAACAGCTCGAAGTACCGTTCGAGCCGTATCCGTACCAGCTTGAAGGCATCGCGTTCCTCATGCCCAGGCACCACGCTCTGCTCGCGGACGAAATGGGCCTGGGCAAAACCGCGCAGGCGATTCTCACGTTGCGGCTGCTGTTCCACTCGGGCGAGATCAAACAGGCGCTGGTGGTGTGCCCGAAGCCGCTCATGCACAACTGGGCACGCGAACTGAAGATGTGGGCGCCGGATATCCCCTTCGAGACATTTGAAGGAGACCCGGACCAGCGCCGCAGCACGTGGTTCGTTTCCAACTGCCCGCTGAAGCTCATCAACTACGAAACGCTCACGCGAGACTGCGACCTCGCCTCGGACAAGCGTGTCTACTTCGACGCGGTGGTGCTGGACGAAGCCCAACGCATCAAGAACAAGGACTCGAAGACGGCCCACGCGGTGCGCTCACTAAACCGCGCGCGCAGTTGGGCGCTCACGGGCACGCCCATCGAGAACCACGCCGATGATCTCATCAACCTCTTCGAGTTCATCGACCCGGGCCGCCTCCCGGCGGACACCCCGCCGCGGCGCATTCAGCAGTTGACCAAAGACTGCATCCTTCGCCGCACGAAGGACGACGTGCTCACGGACATGCCGCCGAAGGTGATGCGTGACCTCGAAGTGGAACTCACGGCGGCGCAGCGAGTCGCGTACGCACGTGCCGAGGATGACGGCGTCGTTCACCTGAACGAACTCGGCGACACCGTCACCATTCAGCACGTGTTCCAGCTCGTCATGCGGTTGAAGCAGATTTGCAACTTTGACCCCGCGACCGGTGAGAGCGCGAAACTCGTGCAGCTTCTTTCCGACATGGAAGAGGTCGCGGAGAGCGGGCGGAAGGCGATCATCTTTTCGCAGTGGGTGGAACCGCTCGAAGTGCTCGCGAAGGCACTATCGAAGTACGGCGCGTTGCAGTACCACGGGCGCATTCCGCAGAACCAACGGACACCGATACTAGACCGGTTCAAAGCCGATCCGGACGCGCACGTGCTGCTTATGAGCTACGGCACCGGCAGCGTGGGGTTGAACCTACAGTTCACGAACTACGTGTTCCTGTTCGACCGCTGGTGGAACCCCGCGGTGGAAGATCAGGCGATCAACCGCGCACACCGGATCGGCCAGAAGCACCCGGTCACGGTTACGCGATTTCTCTCCGAGGGAACCATCGAGCAGCGGATCGCAGAGATTCTGGAGGCCAAGCGGAAGGTGTTCAACGACCTGCTCGCGCAAGCCGACAAGCCCGCGACGATGGGCCTGAGCGAGGAAGACATCTTCGGGTTGTTTGACATCGAGGCACGGCCCAAACGACAGTAGGCGAACCCCGACCTCGTGGTCGGGGTTCGCCTACTTATCGCGCAAGAACTTCTCCAACTCCGCGAGCTTGTCGGTATTCAGAAAGTCCACATCGGCCGCGAGCAGTTCCTTCCACACTTCCACTTTCTCTGGTGTGGCCCAGAACCGCACCTTGCGTCCCTGCTTGTGTGCCTTCGCGACTAACTCGCGGAGCTTCTTCCGCTCGTCGTCCGGCATCGCGCCGGTGCCGTCCCATTCGAACTGCGTCTTCCATGAATCGCTGATCCACGGCACGAGTGAAGACGACTTGTCGCCGTCGAGGTCCGACGGCCGGCCGTCGATCGCGGCGTATCGCGTCTTCTGGTCCGCGATGTCCTTCACGGCGCGGTTGCCGCTGATGACAACGGTCACAGCTTTCGCTTCGGTTTTGCCGTCACGCGTTACCGTGAGCAGGTCCGCGTAGTTCTCCAGCACCTTCGCGAGCGCCGCGTAGGTGGCCTTCGCGTCGGACTTGATGTCGATCATGAGGAAAAAGGCCGGGCCTTTCGGGTAAACCTTCCCTCCGTTGGTTTTCGCACGTTCGCGAAGAGGGTCGAGGTAGAGCGATTCGAGCGTGCGGTCCTTCTTCAGCGAGAGCGGCGTGTGCCCGACGAGTAGGTTTCCGTTCGAGAGCCAGATGTCGGCTTCCACACTGCAAAAGCCGTGATCGATCGCGTCGAGAAGGGGCCGGGTGTGTTCGTAATCGTTGTGCGCGTGCGCTCGCGTTAGCGGCGTGATTGCCTTCTTCGGCGGTTCTTCGGCCACGGCGAACGGTGTCGTCGCGAAGCACACCGCAATGACGGCTATCAAACTTTGGTAGGGCATCAGCAATCTCCTCAAGGGGGCGCGGTTCACGCCCGCCGGCCCTACAATCCTATCACCCGACGTACCACGAGACACGCCATGTCCGCGCATCCCCCTAACCATCTCGCGAACGAGACGAGCCTCTATCTGAAGCAGCACGCGAACAACCCGGTGGACTGGTATCCGTGGGGCCCCGAGGCGCTCGCACGCGCAAAGGAACTGGATCGCCCCATCTTCCTGTCGGTCGGTTACAGTGCGTGCCACTGGTGTCACGTGATGGAGCACGAAAGCTTCGAGGACGAAGCCACTGCGGCGCTGATGAACGCGCACTTCGTCTGCATCAAGGTGGACCGTGAAGAGCGCCCGGACATCGACACGATTTACATGAACGCGCTCCAGATGCTGACCCGCGAAGGAGGCGGGTGGCCGCTGAGCGTGTTCCTCGCTCCGGACCTGACGCCGTTCTTCGCGGGCACGTACTACCCGCCGGACGACCGGTACGCGGCGCACGGCCGACCGAGCTTCAAACAACTGCTCGCAGGGATTCGCAACGCGTGGCAGACGCAACGCGACCGCATCACCGAGATCGGGCAGAACGTCATCGTGGACTTGCAACGGATGGGCGCCATTGCCGCGAGTGACATCGCGGTGTCACCGGAGCTTCTGACGGGCGCGCTGGCCGCGCTGCGCCGCGGGTATGACTCGCGATTCGGCGGGTTCGGCACCGCGCCGAAGTTCCCGCACGCGCTCGAACTGCGCCTCCTGTTGCGCCTTGGCGAACGCTTCGACGACCCCGTTGCGCTGGACATGGTGAAGCACACGCTCACGTCGATGGCCCGCGGCGGCATTTACGATCAGATCGGCGGCGGATTCGCGCGGTACAGCGTGGACGCAAAGTGGCTCGTCCCGCATTTCGAGAAGATGCTCTACGACAACGCGCTGCTCACAAGCGCGTATGTCGAGGCGTACCAGAAGACCCACGATCCGTACTTCAAGCAGATCGCGCGCGACACGCTCGAATACGTTCACAACGAGATGACTGCGGAGAACGGCGCCTTCTTCTCTACCCAGGATGCCGACAGCGAAGGCGAAGAGGGCAAGTTCTACGTCTGGAGCACGGACGGACTGCGCGAAGCGCTTGGCACGGAAGACGCGGAGTACGCGTGCAAGGTGTGGGGTATCACGCGGCAGGGGAATTTCGAGGGGCACAACATCCTGTTCCGTTCCTTGTCGGATGCGGACGAAGCGAAGTCACACGGCATGACGCTCACGGACTTCCAGTCGAAACTGATGACCGTGAGCCGGACGCTGTATCAAGCGCGCTCGAAGCGAGTGTGGCCGGGGCGCGACGAGAAGATTCTGACCGCGTGGAATGGGCTGATGATCGCCGCGTTCGCACGCGCGGGCGCGGCGTTCGGGAACTCCTCGTACCTGCACTACGCCGCGAGCGCCGCGAACTTCGTTCTGAACACCATGCGTACCGCCGACGGGCGACTCTTCCGCACCACGGGTGTCGGTCAGACGCCGAAGCTCACTGGCTACCTCGAAGACTACGCGATCCTCGCGGATGCACTCATCACGCTGTACGAAGCGACGCTCAACTTCGACGCCGGTGGAACTCCCGCAGCGCGGTGGTTGCGCGCCGCGGTCGAGTTGTGTGAAGTCATGCTGAAACACTTCGCGGATAAAAACGGACCGGGGTTCTTCTTCACCGCGGACGACCACGAGCAACTCATCGCGCGCACGAAGGACTTGCACGACGGTTCGACGCCGAGCGGCAACGCGATGGCCGTGACCGCGCTGTTGCGGCTCGCGGCGCTCACCGGGCGGCACGACTTTGCGGAGTCGGCCGCGCGCGCGCTGCGCGGCTACCGCGAGACGATGGCCGAACACCCGGCCGCCAGCGGGCAAATGCTGATCGCGCTCAACTTCTACCTGGGACCGATTCAGCAGATTGCGGTGTTGGGACCGGCGAACGACGAGGACACGCGGCGCGCGATTGCGGCCGTGCGGAGCGGCTTCAACCCGCTCCGCGTGATAGCGTTCCACGACCCCGCGACCGGCGTGCCGCCCGCGGAATTGGCCCCGCTGTTCGCGGGGAAGGAAGCCGTGGGTTCAGTGACAGTGTACGCGTGCGAGAACTTCGCCTGCCAGACACCGCGCGTCGGCGTCGAAGCGATTGAGGTGCAGTTCTTGCAGTAAGAACTGTATTGGTGGGCACTCGCCGCGGCCGGCGTCAGGTGTGGCGCTGTCGCGGTGGCAAGTGGACCGAAAAGAAGGGCGTCGGGGGTGCTTACCAGAGGACGCGAACGGCGACGTATGAGAGATGCTGACAGTTCCCGACACGAACAAGTTGGCGCTGTTCGTCGTGAACGGTAAGGAAACGAGGGAAGTGCCGTTCGTGCTGGAAGAACCGGTGAGTTTCACGACCGTGCCGAAGGGCGTGGAGTGCGTGGTTGTACTGCCTCGAACCGGACGCGAAGCTCGTGCTGCGCCGGCGATCGCTGTCTGAACCCGCGTTCGGCTACACTCCCGTTGTCATCGACGACAAGGGGCCGTCTGTTCGGTGTTGTTCGTGGTACTCTGAAGCAAGTGAGTTGAGGCATGCCCGATAACGGTCTGCCTCAACCCACGCTCCTCGACCTGTGGTTGCGACTATGCCTCCTTTCGATTACCTGACGCGGCGCGCTTTCCTCTCCACCACGGGCGTCGGCCTCGGTTCGATTGCGCTTGATGCACTCCTCACACGCGACCTCAGCGCTGCGGAGAAATATCGCGGCCTGCCCAACATTCCGCACCACCTTCCGAAAGCGAAACGCGTCATCTTCCTCTACATGTCCGGCGGGCCGAGTCACCTCGAAACGTTCGACTACAAGCCCGGCCTCGACAAACTCGACGGGCAGCCGATGCCGGAGTCGTTCACGAAGGGGCAACCGATCGCGCAACTGCAAGGCGCGAAACTGAAGGTGCAAGGGCACCTCACGAAGTTCAAACAACACGGCAAGAGCGGGCAGCAGATCAGCGATTTCCTGCCGTATCACGCGAAGTTCGCGGACGACATCGCCATCGTGCGCTCGATGGTGACGGACCAGATCAACCACGACCCAGCTCACACGGTGATGAACACCGGCACCGCGATCAGCGGGCGACCGAGCATCGGCAGTTGGGTGAATTATGGTCTGGGGAGCGAATCCGAAGACCTGCCCGGTTTTGTTGTGATGACCAGTTTCGCCGGGCGCAACCCGCAACCAATTTCGCAACGGATGTGGGGCAACGGGTTCCTGCCGGGGCGATTCCAGGGCGTCGAGTTCAACAGCACCGGCGACCCGGTGTACTACTTGCGCAACCCCAAAGGGGTGTCCGAGGCGCAACAACGCAACCTCGTGGACGCCGTTGGCGAACTCGACCGACATCGCAACGCCACCGTGAAGAACCCGGAAGTGGAAACACGCGTCGCGGCGTATGAGATGGCGTTCAAGATGCAGTCGAGCGTCCCGAACTTGATGGACATCTCGAAGGAGCCGAAGGACGTGTTGGAGCTATATGGCGCGACCCCAGGGGACGGGTCGTTCGCGTCGAACTGCCTGATGGCGCGGCGGCTCGCGGAGCGCGGCACGCGGTTCATCCAACTCTACCACCGCGACTGGGACCACCACGGCGATCTGGTGAAGTACATGGGCATCTGCTGCGGTGCGACCGACCGCGCGACGTGGGCGCTGTTAACCGACCTGAAGAAGCGCGACATGCTGAAGGACACGCTCATTATCTGGGGCGGTGAGTTCGGCCGCACGCCGATGTTCCAGGGGAAGGGCGGTCCCGGTCGCGACCACCACATGAAGGGCTTCTCGATGTGGCTCGCGGGCGGCGGCATCAAGGGCGGGATCGGTTACGGTGCTACCGACGAACTTGGCTACGCGTCGGTCGAGAATGTGGTCCACGTCCGCGACCTGCACGCGACCGTGTTGCACTTGCTCGGCATCGACCACGAGAAGTTCAGCGTGAAGTACCATGGTCTCGACATGAAGCTCACCGGCGTGGAGCCTTCGCGCGTGGTGAAGGACATCCTGGCGTGACCCGCACAACGCGGTTCGAGTTCTCCACGCCTCCGGCACGCGGGTGCGGTTACGATACGTTACCGATCGCCTCGTGCAGGCACGCGAACACCGCGTCCGCGTCGATCTCCGCGAGCGAACTTGCGCGCGAACACACGTCCATCAGGATGCGGTCCTGCACGCGTCCGCGTTCGAGCGCTTCGAGGTACGGGACGCGGTGGAACGACACCATCGCGTACTTCGAGACGAACTGCCCGGGGAATCGCTCTTCGAGTTTGTGTTCGAGTTGCCGCTTCCGCGCGAATCGCGGGTCGCCGGACGTGTCACGCATCTCCACGAAATTGTCCAGCGCGAGTTGCGCGATCGCATCCGTGTTCGGCTTCCGTGCTTCAAAGAACCGTGGGAACACCTCGTCCCAGTTCGCCGCGTGCTGGTCGAAGAGGTTCAGCAACACCTCGCAGTCCTCGAACGCGCAGTTCATTCCCTGGCCGAAGAATGGGACGATCGCGTGTGCCGCGTCACCGAGTAGAAGTGCGCGGCCGTCGAAATGCCACGGCGAACAGCGCACGGTCACGAGGCCGCCGGTCGGGTTGCGGAAGAATTCGTCTTCGAGGTTGGGGAGTAGCGGCAGCGCATCAGGAAATGTCCGGGCAAAAAAGCCGCTCGCGGCTTCGCGAGTGGAAAGCTGATCGAAGCCCGGCGTGCCCACGTGTGGCAAGAACAGCGTACACGTAAAGGAGCGATCTAAATTGGGCAGCGCGATCATCATGAACCCGCCGCGCGGCCAGATGTGCAGCGCGTTCGGTTCGATCCTCAATGAGCCGTCGGCCGCGGGCGGAATCGTGAGTTCCTTGTAGCCGTGCTCGAGATACGCCTGCGAGTAGTTCATCCGTGATGAGTGCATCATCGCATCACGCACCGCGGACGCGGCACCGTCGGTGCCGATCACGCAAGACACCTCTGTGGTGAACTCGTTCGTGGTTGCTTCGTCGTAGACGGTGAGAGCGCCGGCACGGGGGTTGTAGTGAGTGCAGCGGTGTTGGAAATGAACGGTCGCGTTCGCCTCGCGCGAGAGCGCGTCCAGAAGATGAGCGTTCAGACCGCGCCGGCTGACGGAGTGAATCACCTCGTCCGGCTTGCGGCCGTAAGGAATGAGCGAACATGGTCCGCTGACAGGATGGATGTAGCGGCCGCGCATCGGAATCGCCCGCGCCAGCACTTCCGAATCGAGACCGACGAGCGAGAGCGCGTGAATCCCGCGAGCGGAGAGCGCGAGGTTGATCGACCGGCCTTCTTCGATCTGGTCGGCGCGCTGGTCCGCGCGGCGTTCGTACACGGTGACCTTCACGCCCCGGCGGGCGAGCATCAGCGCGAGCAGCGCACCGGACAACCCGCCGCCGACCAGTGTTACTTCGCACACGACAACACCTCCGCGACTCGCACAACATCGGCAAACTGGTTGTACAGCGGCACCGGAGCCAAGCGGATCACGTCTGGTTCGCGCCAGTCGCAGATCACGCCGTTCGCGACGAGCGACGCGAACGCTGACTTCGCGTCGCGCTTCACGCGAACGGACAACTGACACCCGCGCCGTGCCGGTTCACTCGGCGTGATGATTTCGACCCACTCCGGGAACAGCTCTCGCAGCGCGTGTTCGAGGAACCCCGTGAGGGCTTCGCTCTTCGCGCGAAGGCGGTCCATTCCGGATTCCGCGAACAGTTCGAGCGCCGGCAACAACGCCGCGAGCGAGAACAGCGGCGGGTTGCTCAGTTGCCAACCCTCCGCGCCGGGGATTGGCTCAAACTCCGGTCCCATCCCGAACCGACTGTGTTTGTCGTGCCCCCACCAACCGGCCATTCGCGGAAGCGGTTCGCGGGCGAGGCCGTGATGCTCGTGAACGAAGCACCCGGCGACGCACCCCGGCCCGCCGTTGAGGTACTTGTAGTGGCACCACACGGCGAAGTCGGCGTTCCAGTCGTGCAGCGCGAGCGGCACGTTGCCGGCCGCATGCGCGAGATCGAACCCCGCGACGATCCCGTGCCGGTGCGCTGATTCCGTGATGGCCGCGATGTCGATCAACTCCCCGGTGTAGTAGTTCACGCCGTCCATCAGCACGAGTGCCAGTTCGCCAGCGTGTTGTTCGATCAACTCAACAACGTCCTCGGTGCGGAGCACTCGCGAAGCCGCAAGCGGCTTGGCAGTCACGATCGCTTCGTCAGGGGAATAGCCGCGTAGGGCGATTTGCGAAGCGATCGCATACCGATCCGAGGGGAACGCCGTGTGCCCGACGAGTACCTTGAACCGCCGCGAGTTCGGTCGGTAGAAACTCGTGAGCATCAGGTGAAGGTTTACTGTGAGCGTGTTCATCGCGACGACTTCGTACGGCTTCGCGCCGACGATCTGTGCGAGGTGTGTCGCGAACAGTTCGTGAAACGACACCCACGGCCGCTCGTGCTTGAAGTGCCCTTCGACGCCGAGGTTCTCCCACGCGACCAACTCTTGCCCAACGGTCGCGCGAGCGGCTTTCGGTGCGAGGCCAAGCGAGTTGCCGCACAGGTATGCGACCTCCGTGCCGTCGGTGTGGCGTGGGATGCAGAACCGGTCGCGGAACTGTGTGAGGGGGTCATTCCGGTCGAGTTCGGCCGCGTGTTCGCGGAGTTCATCGAGCGTCATTCGTCCTCGTCCAGAAAGAACAGGATCGGGCGAGACGGAACCGCGTCGGAGACGATGTGCGGAAGCTGAATCGTGAGCATATAGCGCCCGGTCGGCACGTCGTCGGGAACGTAGATCATCTCCGTCACCGTGCGCTGGCGTGCGCCTTCGCTCGGCAACTCTTTCGAGCCGGGCGGCATGTCCCAGAACACGCGATGCGCCGCGAGTCGTCCGTCATCATACAGAGGGTCGAGCGACGGCAGATCGACCAACAGGTGTTGAATCCCCTTGGCGCGGATTACTGCCATCGCTTCGGGTGCGAAGTATGGCGTGGTGGCATTTTCCCACCGCCGCGTGGCTTTGTCGCCGGAATTCGGCAGCGTGCGTACGACGAGCGCATCGAGGAACTCTGCCGGAATGCGGGCTGTGGCGCGTTCGATTGCATCGGCGCGAATCTCGCGGCCTTCGGGTGTCACCGAGATGACCGAACACGACAAGAGCAGTGGGAGTTGCACCGCAGTAATTGGAAACCGCTCGGTGGTGATGTGTCCGACGCTCTCGGTGTGCGTTCCGTGGCAGTGTGGGACGACGTGGATGACCTCGCAGTTGCACGAACCGCCTTGCCGCGTGTCGAGCGTGAAGCCGTCGCCGGAATACGGGCGAGCGGTTGCAGGCGGAACGCCGTAGGCGTTCGGCTGCGGCCCGTGTGGGTCGAGCGGAATCGAGATGTCGGCGGAGTTCCCGCGAGGGATGTGTAGGTACATGGTGTTGTCATTGGTTCGCCACTTGCGGCGTCGCGGTACTCCAACACACGCGAGGCCGCAAGCGGCGCTTATTCCAGTTGTTCCGGTGCCACACCGAGCCACGAACACGCGGTGCGGAAGAACAGGTCTTCTTGGGTTTCGCGTGGCAGGTTCATGGAGCGGATGAGCGCGCCGGGTTCCGCCTCGCCGAGCGGGAACGGGTAGTCGGTGCCGAGCGTGACGCGGTCCGAACCCATCACGTCGATCAGGTATTGCAGCGCGCGAGCGTCGTGGACGAGCGAATCGACGACGATGCGGCGCAGGTACTCACGCGGGTTCACCTGGTTGTGGATCGCGCACAAATCCGGGCGACAGCGGAAGCCCTGTTCGATGCGGCCGACGGTTGCGGGGAACGACCCGCCACCGTGCGCGAACGCGATCCGTAGCTTCGGGAGCCGCTCCAGAACACCGCCGAAGATCAGCGACACGATCGCGCGTGTCGTCTCCGCTGGCATCCCGACCAACCACGGCATCCAGTATTGGTTCAGTTCGTTGTTGCCGAACATCTCCCACGGGTGAACGAACACCGCGGCGCCGATCTCTTCCGCGCGCTGGAATACCGGGAACAATTCCGCCGCGTTCAGATTCGTCTGGTTGACGTTCGACCCGATCTGCACGCCGCGAAAGCCGAGCTCGTTCACACAGCGGTCTAACTCGCGCACTGCGCGTTCTGGGTCTTGTAATGGGAGCGTGCCCAGACCAATAAACCGCTTGGGGTACTTCCGCACGGTCTCCGCGATGTCGTCGTTGAGGAACCGCGAGACCTCGTAGCCGTGTTCCGGCTTCGCCCAGTAGCTGAACATCACCGGCACGGTCGAGAGCACTTGCAGGCGAACGCCACACGCTTCGCATTCCTCGATCCGCTTCTCGGCGCTCCAGCAGTTCATCTCGACTTCGCGGAAGGACTTGTCGTGGATCATCATGTGCGCGCAACCGGGGGCGTGGTGCGCGAGTTCGACGAAGCCGCCGTAGCCGAAGCGGTCGGCCCATCGCGGCAGGTGCTGCGGCAGAATGTGCGTGTGAACGTCGACGGTGAGCATGGGTTCTCAAAGTAGTAGGCACACTCCGTGTGCCGCGGTTGTCGGAACGGCACACGGAGTGTGCCTACTACTTCGGCTTCGCAGGATCGGTGAACCGTGCGCCGCACGCCGTGCACACGCGTTTCGCTTCGTCGCCGTAGAACCGCGTGAAGATCGGCGGCAGTTGCGTGACGATGTTCGTGATGTGCGCGAACTCCTCGTGCAGCCTCGCCCCGCACCCTTCGCAGTACCACTGGAAGCCGTCAACTTGGTTCGCTTCGCGTTTCTTCTCGATCACGAGGCCGATGCTATTCTCCGGGCGGCGCGGCGAGTGCGGTACGCGCGGCGGTAGCAAGAAGACGTCGCCCTCGCGAATCGGAATATCGACGATCTTCCCCTCGTCCTGCACCTTCAAGATGATGTCGCCTTCGAGCTGATAGAAGAACTCTTCGCCGTCGTTGACGTGGAAGTCTTTTCGCGTATTCGACCCGACCACCATGATGATGAAGTCCGCGTCCTCGAACACCATCTTGTTGCCGACCGGCGGCTTCAACAGGGGGCGGTGCTCGTCGATCCATCGCTTGAAGTTCAGCGGCGCACGGAGCATGGAAGACTCCTGTAAGTTCGCCGCATGCGGCGTCGCAAGCAGCTCCTACTCGATCGTGGCAATCACTTTCAACTCGACGTGAATGGGCGTCGGTAACCGGTTCACTTCGACGGTCGTGCGGCACGGTTCGACGCTACCGAAGTGCTCGCGGTACACAGCATTGAACCGTGCGAAGTCGCGCTCGATAGACGTGAGGAACACCGTCACGTCGATGATGTTCTCCCACGCACTCCCGGCATCTTCGAGGATGAACCGGATGTTGCGGAACACCGACTTCGCCTCTAACACGATGTCGTAATCGAGCACACTTCCGGCTTCATCCATCATAACTCCAGGGATGGCTTTACTACAGCGTTCTCGCGGTCCGATGCCGGAGAGGAACAGCAGGTTCCCGACCTGCCGCGCGTGCGGGTACGCGCCGACCGGTTCCGCGGCACGTTCCGACACGAACTTGCGCTGAATCAGGCTCATGCTTCACGACAACTTGAGGCACACGTTTTTCGGTTCGGTGAAGAATCGCAAGGCTTCCCATCCGCCCTCGCGCCCGACACCGGACTGTTTTACCCCACCGAAGGGCGTTCGCAAATCGCGAACCATCCAACAGTTCACCCAGGTGATGCCGGCGTGTAGGTTCGCGGCTACACGGTGGGCGCGGTCGAGCGAGCGCGTCCACACGACGGACGCGAGACCGTAGGGTGTGTCGTTCGCGAGTGTCACCGCCTCTTCCTCCGTCTTGAAGCGGTACAGCGACGCGACCGGGCCAAAGATTTCCTCCTGGCTCGTGCGGCACGCGTGCGGAAGCCCTTCCATCACCGCGGGCGCGAGGAACCAGCCCTTTGCGCACCGGCCCGGCGGCGTAATCACTTCGCCACCGCAGAGGATCGTGCCACCTTCATTGCGTGCGAGATCGAGATTGCTTCGCACCTTCGCGTGGTGCTGCTCGGACACCAGTGCGCCCTGCTCGGTACTCGCGTCAAGCGGGTCGCCGACGCGGAGCGCCTTCGCGCGTTTCACGAATTCCGCCTTGAAATGATCGTAGATCCCGTCCTGCACGAAGATGCGCGACCCGCACAGACAGATCTCGCCTTGATTGCTGAACGACGAGCGGAGCGTGGTGGCGAGCATCGCGTCGAAGTCCGCGTCGTCGAAGATCAGGACTGGATTCTTTCCACCCAACTCCAGCGAGAGCTTCTTGAACAGCGGGGCCGCGACTGACGCGATCCGCGCGCCGGTCTTCGTACCGCCGGTGAACGAGATCGCCTTGATGGTGGGGTGCGTGCAGATCGCTTCGCCCACTTCGAGGCCAGTTCCGTGAACGACATTCAGCACGCCGGGCGGAAGGCCGGCTTCGGCGCACAGTTCCGCGAGCATCGTCGCGGTCGCGGGCGTGACTTCGCTCGGTTTCGCGACCACGCAGTTCCCGGCCGCGAGCGCGGGGGCAATCTTCCAGGTGAACAGGTACAGCGGCAGGTTCCACGGCGAGATACACCCAACCACGCCGAGCGGGTGGCGCAGCGTATAGTTCAGCACATCCGATGAAGTCGGGTGGCATTCGCTCGCGAAGTGTTGAATCGCGCCCGCGAAGAAGCGGAAGTTCGACACCGCTCGCGGAATGTCCACGGCGCGCGCGAGCGACACTGGCTTGCCGGTGTCTTTTGATTCCGCCTGTGCGAAGCGTTCGAGTTGCGATTCCAGCTTGCTCGCGATGGTGTCCAGAATCGCGGCGCGCTTCTCGGTGGGCATCGCGCACCACGCGGGCGCAGCCTTCTCCGCGGCCTCGCACGCTCGCGCCACGTCGCGTGAATCGGAAGCGGCGACGGTTGCGTAGATCTGACCGGTTGCCGGTTCGTGGACGGCGAAGTAGCCGCCGCTCGCGGGCGCGGCGAACGAACCGTTAATGAAGTTCAAGAACGCCGGTTGCTCAGACACAGTGCAACCTCCCGCCATCCACTGGGATGCTCGTGCCGGAAATGTACCCCGCCGCGGGCGACGCGAGGAACGCGATCACCGCCCCGACTTCTGCCGGCTCCGCGAACCGGCCCGCGGGAATCTCCGCACGCATCTTCGCTTCGATCTCTTCCTGTGGCGTGCCGGTCGCGGCCTTCCGCTTGATGATCGATTCCAGGCGGCCGGTTCGCGTCGCACCGGGCAGCACGTTGTTCACCGTGATACCGAACTTGCCCACTTCGCGCGACAGCGTCTTCGACCACGACGCCACGGCCCCGCGAATCGTGTTCGATACCCCCAAGCCTTCGATCGGTTCGCGCACGCTCGTGGAGATGACGTTGATAACGCGGCCGTAACCGTGCGCCTTCATCGCGGGCAGAAGCCATTGCACCAGCAGATGCGACGCGAGGAGTTGTTGCCGAAACGCGGTGAGGAACTGATCCACGGTTGCATCGACCACCGCGCCGGGCGGCGGGCCGCCGCTGTTGTTCACGAGGATGTGGAACGCGGGCGGTGTCTGCAACTGCTTCTCAAGCGTGGGAATCAGGTCTTCGATTTGTTGCAGGTCAGCCCTGAGGAATGCAAAGCCGTGTTCGCCCGGTGGCTCGGAGCGAGCGAGCACGGTAACTGCTGCTCCTTGCGCGGCGAAGGCGCGTGCCGCTGCGAGGCCGATGCCCTGCGACCCGCCACAAACCAGAGCCTTCTTACCGGAGAGGTCTTTTGTCATGATCGGATGCTATGGGAACGCGGCGCGCCTCACAAGAACATCCTACCACCACGAACCGCGATCGTGTTACCGTGTGCGGACCCCTCAGAGGACTCTCGCATGACTCGTTTCATCTTCGCGCTTGTGGTTGTTGCCTTCGCGCCTGTCGGCGCTGCGCTCGCTGCCGACGAACCGGTTAGCCCGAAGGAAACCGCCGCACTGTTCAACGGCAAAGATCTGCGCGGGTTGACCACGTGGCTGAAGGACTCAAAACGCGAAGACCCGAAAAAGGTGTTTCGCGTGGCCGACGGCAACCTGCACATCACCGGCGACGGCTTCGGATATATCGCGACCGACAAGGCGTACAAGGACTACCGCGTCGTAGTGGAATACAAGTGGGGCAAGAAGACGGACGGCGGGAAGTACGTCCGCAACTCCGGCTTACTGCTCCACGCGACCGGTCCCGACGGCGGCGCGAACGGCACGTGGATGGCGTGCATCGAGTGTCAGTTGGCGCAGGGTTGCTGCGGCGACCTGATCACGATTCGCGGTAAGGACGAGAAGGATAAAGTGATTCCCGTGCAGCTCACGAGCGACATCGTTCTCGGCGCGGACAAGCGCCCGCGCTGGAAGGAAGGCGGCGAGAAGACGGTGTTCACGGGCCGGCAATTGTGGTGGAACAAGCACGACCCCGAGTTCAAGGAACTGCTCGACACCTACGGCAAGGACGACGTGGAGAGCAAACTCGGCGAGTGGACGAAGGTGGAGTGTGTGGCCGACGGCGCGAAGCTGACCGTCTACGTGAACGGCGTGAAGGTGAACCACGCTTACGACGTGACTCCCGCCGCTGGGAAGATCCTGCTGCAAACGGAAGGGTTCGAGTTGTACGTCCGCAAGTTCGAGATCCACCCGCTGAAGAAGTGAGGGCTGTCTCTCGCCGCTTGCGGCTTCGCGAGCGCCCCGCGAAGCCGCAAGCGGCGCCTACGAAAGAATGTCCTTCACCACATTTCCGTATACATCCGTTAAGCGCTCGTGTCGCCCCTGGTGGAAGTACGTGAGTTTCTCGTGGTCGAGGCCCATCAGGTGAAGGATGGTCGCGTGCAGGTCGTGGACGTGAACCTTGTTCTCTACCGCCTCGAAGCCGAGTTCGTCGGTTGAGCCATACGAGATTCCGCCTCTCACGCCGCCGCCGGCGAGCCACATCGAGAAGCCGTAAGGGTTGTGGTTCCGCCCCGGCTCGTTCTTCCCCTCGCTGAACGGCATCCGCCCGAACTCGCCGCCCCACACGATTAGCGTTTCATCAAGCAACCCGCGCGCCGCCAAGTCGGTTAACAGCGCCGCGATCGGCTGATCGATCTCCGCCGCGTGCTTGCCGTGGTTCGACTCGATGCCCGCGTGCGCGTCCCAGGTATCTTCCAAGTGCCCGCCGCCGGAGTAGAGTTGCACGAAGCGCACGCCGCGTTCCACTAGGCGTCGCGCGATCAGGCAGTTCCGCCCGAACTCGTCGGTGGGCTTTTTGCCGACGCCATACAGCTCTTGTGTCTTGGTGGATTCTTTCGTGAGATCGACCGCTTCGGGCGCCGCGGCCTGCATCTTGAACGCGAGCTCGTAACTCGCCGCACGCGCCGCGAGTTCGCGCCCTCCGGGTCGCGATTCCATGTGCTGTTGGTTCAACGTCGCGAGCAGGTCGAGTTGTTCGCGTTGAGCTTCCTTCGTGACGTGTTGAGGCCCGCGAAGGTCGAGGATGGGATCACCACTTGGGCGGAACAGCGTACCGGAGTACGCGGCCGAAATGAACCCGCTCGACCAGTTCGGTTGACCGCTGATCGGGCCGCCGCGCTTGTCCATCAGCACCACGTAGCCGGGCAGGTTCTGGTTGACTGTGCCGAGACCGTAAACCGACCAGCTTCCAAGTGAAGGCCGGCCGATGAACGTCTTGCCGGTGTTCATCATCACCAGTGCCGAGCCGTGTGCGTGGCTGTCCGTATGGCACGACCGTATCACCGCGAGCTTGTCCGCGTGTTCGCGCACGCGTGGGAAGTAATCGGAGACGGGCAGTCCGCTCTTGCCACCCGGCCGGAATTTGCGGAACGCGGGTGTGAGGAACCCGATCTTTCGGCCGCCGGAGTTGATGAACTTCTTGTCCTTCGGAATCTCGGTTCCGGCGAACTTCTCCAGTTCGGGCTTCGGGTCGAACGTGTCCACTTGCGACGGTCCGCCATTCATCATGAGGAAGATGCAACTCTTCACCTTCGTGGGGAAGTGCGGCTTCTTCGGTGCGAGCGGCGAACCGTTCGGTGCATCGGCGTGCGACTCGGACGCGAGCAGACCCGCGAGCGCGATGCCGGCGAACCCGCCGCCCATCTCCCAGATGAGTTCGCGCCGCGTGAGGCCACAGGGAAAGAAGGACATATTCACTCCAGGGGTCGCGGCTACGCGAAGTGCGTTCAATCGACGTACATGAATTCGTTGGTGTTCAGCAACACGTGGCAGAGGGATGCGAGCGCGTCGAAGGCCGGGTCCGGGCGCTTCGCGAACGTCTTCGATTGCTTCTCCAGATGCGCGAGCGCCGCAGTTACTTCCGCGTCGCGCGGGTCGCGGCCCAGCGTCAGCCGCCACGCGTGTGTCACTTGCTCCATGCGTTTCTTAGCGGTGCCGATGCGCTTCGCCATTGCAGTGCTTTGGTCGTGAACGAATGGGTTGTTGAGCAGTGCGAGCGATTGCGTCGGAACCGTGGTCACGTCGCGCATGCAACTGGGGAGCGTCGTGTCAGGCAGGTCGAACGTCGTGAGCAGTGGCGGCAGCAGTCCGCGTTTCGCGAAGATGTACACGCTGCGCCGGCCTTGCTCCGCCGCGGGCGACGGCTTCCATGCGGCGCCCTTCATCGACAGCCCTTCGAGCGCGTCCGCCGGAATCTCCGGTGCGAAACTCGGCCCGCCGATCTTGTCGAGCTTCAAGTTCCCGCCCGCGAAGAGCAGCGAATCGCGAAGTGCCTCCGCGTCGAGGCGCCGGCGATCCGCGTGCCACCAGAGGCGGTTGCCCGCGTCAACCTTCGCGTACTCATCCTGCTTCGGGTGAATCGAACTTTGGCGGTAGGTCGCGGAGAGCAGAATGATCCGGTGAAGGCGCTTGGTACTCCAGCCGCGTTCGACGAGTTCGCCCGCGAGCCAGTCGAGTAGTTCTGGGTGCGTTGGCTTCTCGCCGGTGAAGCCGAAGTTGTCCGGCGTGCGCACAAGTGCCTGCCCGAAGTGGTACTGCCACACGCGATTCACCCACACGCGAGCCGTCAGTGGGTTCTTGGGATCAACGATCCACCGCGCGAGTTGAAGCCGCCGCGTGGTCGTCTTCGCGCCTGCGGGCGGCGCCGCGAGCGGCTTGTCGAGTGCCGGAATCATGGAAAGCTGGCCCGGTTCGACAATCGCGCCGGGCCGGTTCGGGTCGCCCTTCTTGAGAAGCTTAATGGGCGGTACGTCGCGCCCGCGATCGGTCCAGCCGAACACCGCGTCGTGCCCAAGCGCCTTGGCATCAGGACCGCCGAGCGAGTTGCGCGGACCCGGTTCGATGAATCCGGCCCAGAACGCCCCCGCCATGCGGTAATAGTCCGTTTGGCGGATCGCGTCGAACTTGTGGTCGTGGCAGCGCGCGCACTTCACGGTCATTGCGAGGAACGCGGTGCTGGTCGCGCCGACCATGTCTTCGAGCCGGTCGTACTTGTACTCGTTCGGGTCGTTCGGTTCGTCGTTCCACGTGCCAAGCCTGATGAAACCGGTTGCGACGGTGGTAGCTGCGGTCGCGTTCGGCAACTCGTCGCCCGCGAGTTGTTCCAGCACGAATCTGTCAAACGGCATATCGTCGTTGAACGCCTTGATGACCCAGTCGCGATACTTCCACACGTCTGGCTTCCCCTGATCGCGCTCGTAACCGCACGTCTCCGCGTAGCGCGCGACATCGAGCCAGTAACGGCCCCAGCGCTCGCCGTAGTGCGGCGACGCGAGCAACTTATCGACCAGCTTTTCGTAAGCGTCGGGCGCCTTGTCGTTCGCGAACGCTTCCACTTCCTCGAACGTGGGCGGAATGCCGAGCAGGTCGAAGTGGACGCGACGAATCAGCGTGCGCCGGTCAGCGGGCGGAGCGGGTGACATCCCCTTGTCACTCAGTTTGCGTTGGACAAAGTAATCGATCGGGTTGCGGCCCGACGGGTAGGCAGGCGGCTTGACCGGTTGAAGGCTCCACCAGTCGCGGCCGGCGCGCTTTGTGGTGGTCGCCGCGAGTGGGTCGATGGGGTCGGTGCCCCACTTCGCCCCGTTAGCGATCCACTCTTTCAGCACCGCTTTCTCTTCGCCCGATAGCGGCTTCTTGGGCGGCATCTCGTTGGCCGCGACTTTCTTCCACAACTCACTCGCGTCTGGGTTGCCCGCGACGACAGAGCCTTTCGCACCGAGGACCGCGTCTTTGCGGGTGAGGTCGAGTTTGCCCTTCGGGTCGGGCCCAGAGTGACAGTCGAGACAATGCGACGTGAGCACCGCGACCACGTCCTTATCGAAGTCCGGGGGCGCGGCAAACGCATTCGTCTGAGCGAGGAGCAGGAGCGAAGTGAGTGCGAGGATCCGCATGAGCGTCGGCACCAGAGAGTGGGGTGAAAGACATGATACCCCAGCGCGGCTCGCGGAAGTAGTTCGTTGGCGCGGTCGGCGAATCGGGTACGATGTGTGTGGCAGATTCCCACTGAGTTGGAGGTCACCAATGTCGGACGAATTGGTTGTGGTGGCTGTTGCGGTGGGCGTGGTCGCAGCGCTAGGTGTCGCCCGATTCGCGGCGGGGCGCGGCGGGTGTGCGGTTGCGTTCGCGGATGAGCGCGAGGAAAGTCTCACGCGCCAACTCGCGTCGCGCATTGGGTGTTCGCTAAGCGACGCGTTGCCCGCGATGCGGCACGAGATCAAACATGGCCCGACGCAGTCCGACGAGACGCTCCTCAAGCGGGCCGAATACCACTACCGGCAGAACTTACCGGAGAAGACCTCTTGCCATGTGTACCGCGACCGGGCACCGCGCTGAGGGTGACTCACACGCCCCGGTCGGGGCGCACGTGAAGCCGCAAGCGGCATGATTACTTCGATCGCGGGTTGCGGAGGAAGTAGAAGCGACCGTCTTCCGCGCCACCGAGAAAGTCGGGCACACCATCGCCATCGAAGTCCGTCACGTTCGGACTCACGTCGTGGCCCTCGATGTTCTGCTTCGCGAGCGTGCCCGCGTTCTTGAACACCCAGTTGCCGTTCTTCTCACCCGCCTGTTGGAGAAGGTCCGCGTTCACGGAGTTCAGCAGGAAGTCGAACTTCCCGTCACCGTCCCAGTCCGTCACGCACAACTTACGGCGGCCACTTTTGCCTGCGGTGTTCGCGTTCAACCGGAGCGGTTCGCCGTTCTCGAATGCGAACGCGCGCCGCGGCGGAAGCAGCACCAACTTTCCGTCACGTCTCGCCCGCTCGAAGAACGCGAGGTAGCCTTCGGTGTCGAGCATCGCGAGATCGGGTAGTCCGTCGCGGTTGAAGTCGAACACGACCGGTGTGGTGCGCCACTGCGTGAGCAGCGCCTTGCCTCGTGGCTTCCGCCAGCCCCAGGCGAGTTCAGGCGGCGGCGTGTGCTTCGTCCATTCCACCTCGATCGGTTGCGGTGCGCTCAACTTCGGTTGCTTGCGTGTGCCGCCGTTCTTCAGCCACACAACATCGCCCAGAATGCTGTTGAGGATAATGTCGGGTAGACCGTCGCCGTCCCAGTCCGCGGCGCTGAACGTGGTGTAGCCCCACTTCGCTTCCGCCGGCCCCTGAATGCTGCCGCTCGACCCGGCCATCACGCGGAACGGCTTGCCATCGACTTCGAGGCGTTTCGGCGCGGCCCACTTTGGTTCCGCGACGCGAGGTCCGCCCAGGTTCTCGAAGAACTCGATGTACCCCGCAGTGTTCCCGCTCAGGATGTCGAGATCGCCGTCGCCGTCCCAGTCCACGCTCACGGGCGTGGCGAGTGCGCCGCACTTGAGCGTGTCCGCCTGCTGTTGGAAGTACACCGGCGGCGCGAACACCGGCACGCGGTTCGCGTCGAGCTTCCCGGTGTGCTCCACGAACGCGACCCGCCCATCTTCGTCGCCCACGATGAGGTCCAAGTCGCCGTCTGTGTCCCAGTCGAACGCGACCGGCACAATCATCTGCAGGTCCATCGTCAGCGGTGCGCCCTTCGCGTCCTTAAGGCGTCGGCCTTCGGCATACTTCGGTTTCGTGCGTGTGCCGACGTTCTCGTAATAGGTGAAGCCATCGAGGAACTCGCCGCACAGCAAATCGAGGTCGCCGTCGGCGTCGAAGTCCGCGAAGTTCGGGGACGGGCAGCCGAAAACGTCAATCAGCTTGCCGCCGGCTTCCACGCGAAACGGCTCAGCGAACTTCCCGTCTTCTTTCGCGAGGAACACGAACACGAAGCCGTGTAGCGGGCCGTTCCGCCACTCGCCGCGTGCGTTGTAAGCATCGTCCCAACCGTAGAAGCTCCAGTCCTCGATGCCGACGATGAGGTCCAGTTTTCCGTCGCCGTCGTAGTCCGCGTAGCGCCACTGATTATGCCGTACCTTCGGGCCTTTCGGCTGCTTGCCCTCCGGCTTGTAGAAGCCTTTCGACACAGACAGCACCGTCCTCTCCGCCAGTCCCCTCGTCGTGAAATTTGGATGTTCGGTGCCGGGCGTGAGGACGCGGAGTTTGCCGTCCGCGTAGCTCGGCATGACGTAGTGAACGGTGCTGCTGAGTTTCCGCGCCGACTTGAACACTGGCAGCTTTTTCTTTTTCGTGTCGCCGGTCACGTTCTCGAAAAACCACACGCCGTTGGACGGTTTGTCGGGGCACGAGACGATGAGATCGAAGTCGCCGTCGCCGTCCGCGTCGCACGGCACCGGCCACGCCCACAACCCCACACCGAGATCGACGACGAGGCCGGGGTTGTTGTACTTGAGCGGCTCCAGCCCATCCGCGACCGCCGCGCACGGCACGAGGACGATCGTGAGAAGCGAGAACAGAGTTCGCATGAGTTGTCTCGACGAATGGCGCGTGTGCTAAGGTCGCGGAGCGCGACCATCTGGGACCGGTCGAGCGGGTGGCAGGTCACGCGGAACCCGTAGTATTGGTCACCAGAAGAAAGACCGCTTACGTCAGCGCCTTTTCGATCACCTCACCGGCGTTGTCGGTGAGGCGCTCGTTGCGGCCGTTGTGCCTGAACGTGAGCTTAAGGTGGTTGAACCCGAGCAGGTGAAGGATGGTTGCGTGTACGTCGTGGACGTGCGTCTTTCCTTCCGCCGCGCGCAGCCCGATTGCGTCCGTGTTGCCGATGGTCTGCCCGCCCTTCACGCCGCCGCCAGCGAGCCACATCGAAAAGCCGTGCGGGTTGTGGTCACGACCATTCGTGCCTTCGGTCATCGGTGTGCGTCCGAACTCGCCGCCCCACACCACCAGCGTGTCCTTCAGTAACCCATTGCGTTTCAGATCGGTTAACAGCCCCGCGATTGGCTTGTCGCTTTGAAGACAGAGCTTGCTGTGATTAGCCTCGAGATCGGAGTGCGCGTCCCAGCCGTTCGTGTCGCCGCTGTAGAGTTGCACGAACCGGACGCCGCGTTCGACCATGCGCCGCGCGAGCAAGCATCGCGTGCCGAACTCGGATGTCTCCTTGCGGTCGATGCCGTAGCGCGCCTTCGTCTCCGCGGTCTCCTTCGTGAGATCGACAACCTCCGGTGCGTGCGCCTGCATCCGGTACGCGAGTTCGTAAGCCGCGATCCGCGCCGACAGCTCCGAATCGCCAGAACGCGATTCGCCGTGCGTGCGATTGCTCTCGCCGATGAAGTCGAGCGTGCGTCGCTGCTGTTCCGCGCTGACACCCGGTGGGGTCGCGAGATGCTCGATGGGCGCCGCGCCGCCTTTCACGACCGTGCCTTGATAGGCGGCGGGGATGTAGCCGTTGCCCCACGCGGGCGCGCCGCCCTTCGGCCAACCGCCGGGGTCGGGCAGTACCACGAACGCGGGCATGTTGCGGTTTTCGGTGCCGAGTCCGTAGCTGACCCACGCGCCGAGGCTGGGCCGTCCCATCAGGATGGAGCCGGTGTTCATCAGGTACACGGATTCCGGATGCGTGACGCTGTCGCCGTAGCACCCGCGTAGCAGGCAAACGTCATCGATGTTCGCGCCGATGTGCGGGAACCAGTCCGACACTTCGATGCCCGACTTGCCGTACTTCTTGAAGGTGCGTTTCGACGCGAGCAGTTTGTTCTTGTCCACGCCGCGGCGCGTCTTCACCGGGCCGAACGACTCGGGCAGCTTTTCGCCGTGGAGGCGCGTGAGTTCGGGCTTGGGGTCGAACGTGTCCATGTGCGACGGTCCGCCGGACATGAACAGGAAGATGACGCGCTTCGCGCTTGCTTCAAAATGCGGCTTCTTGGGCGCGAGCGGATCGACAACCTTCTCGTCGGCGAGCAAGCCTTGTTCGCGCAGCATTGCTGCAAGCGCAATGGCTCCAAAGCCAGACTTGAGGAAGGCCCGGCGCTCGAACCAAGTGGGGTCTGAGAGCATGGGAGAGTTCTCGTTTCGCGTGCGACCCAGCGGGTCGCCGCAACCTCATGCGACCCGGCGGGTCGCATGCTAAACCGGCGTTCAATCCAAGTAGATGAACTCGTTCACGTTGAACAGCGCGCGGCACAGTTCGCTCAGCGGCGATTTCGTCAGGAACGCTTTCGCACGCTCCCGTTCCTTCTCGCTTGGCGCGCGGCCGAGCGTGAGCCGAAACGCGAGCACGACGCGTTCTTCTTCCGTCTTCGCTTCGCGTGTCAGTCGCTCCGCGAGCGCCTTCGCGGCGGCCATCGTTTCGTCGGCGTTGAGTAGCGCGAGCGCCTGCGTTGCGGTGGTGCTGCGCTCGCGCTTCGGGCAACTCAGGTTGCTATCGGGCAAGTCGAACGCTTCGAGGAACGCGAGCTTCAGGTTGCGGCGCGAGAACAGGTACACGCTACGGCGAGCGTACTCCTTCGTATCGGTCGTGACCGTGACCGGCCGCGAGCCACCGGCCGCGCGCGCCGCTTCCGGCAGCACGACGCCGGGGCCGCCCATCTTCGTGTTGAGGCGCCCGCCGACCACGAACAGCGCGTCGCGAACCGCTTCACCTTCGAGCCGCAATCGGTTCGCGTGCGATAGCAACTTGTTGTCGGGGTCGAACGCGGTGGCGGCCTTGCTCACCTGCGTGGATTGCTGATAAGTCTCGGAAAGCAGCATCATTCGGTGAAGGCGCTTCAGTTTCCACTCGCCGGTTACCAACTCGGACGCGAGCCAGTCGAGCAGTTCGGGGTGCGTCGGCTTCTGCCCGCGAAGGCCGAAGTCGCTCGCCGTCGCGACGATGCCTTTACCAAAGTGATGCTGCCAGAGACGGTTCACGATCACGCGAGCCGTCAGCGGGTTGTCGGAGCTCGCGATCCAGTTCGCGAGGGCGAGGCGGCGTCCGGTACTCCCCGGCAGCGTCTGCACGGTCGCGGGTGCTGCTTTTCCGCCCGGTAGCAGGATCGCGGGGAAACCGGCGAGAACCTCCTCGCCCTTCTTGGTGAGTTCGCCGCGTTCAAGCAGGAACGTTTTCGGCGGCGTGCCCGGCTTGTCACTCAAACCCAGCGCGACCGGTGACGCCAGCGGCTTCTTGTCGTCGAACGTCTTCAGCTTTGCCCTCAGTTCGTTGGTCTTCGCGACCTCATTCGCGGTAAGCGCCTTCGCAATCTCCGCGTCCGTGACGCGAACCTTGGATTCCGTTTCCGCGACCAGTTCCAACTGCCCGCCGGTGCGCTGGTCCGGGGCCGCGCGGTGCGCGGCCTGTGCGTCGGCTGTGAGCTTTGCCAACTTGGCTTCGTACATTTTCTTGCGGTGCGGTTCTTCGATAGCGGCGATCTGCTTGCGCAAGTCCGTCGTAAGTTCGTCGTACTCGCGGGCCGCCGCGGCGCGGACTTTCGCATCCGCCGGGGTCGCGACCGGAACGTCCTTGCGGAAGTTCGCGGGCGTGAAGAACGCTTGAAGGCGGAAGTAGTCCTTCTGCGAAATCGGCTCGAACTTGTGATCATGACACCGGGCGCACGTGACCGTGAGGCCCAGGAACGCGAGGGCCGCGGTGTCGGTCATGTCGGTGAGCGTGTTGAACCGGCGCTGCGGTTGGTCCGCGGAGTCGGTCATGTCGGGACCGAGCAGGTTGAACCCGGTTGCGATCAGCGCGTCGGGTTCGTTTGGGAAGGCTTCGTCGCCGGCGAGTTGCTCGATCACGAACCGGTTGAACGGCTTATCATCGTTGAGTGCTTTGATGACGTAATCGCGGTAACGCCACGCGTCCGGTCGCGGTTCGTCGAACTCGTAGCCGTTGGTGTCGGCGTAGCGGGCGAGGTCGAGCCAGTGCCGGCCCCAGCGCTCGCCGTATCGCGGCGACGCGAGCAACCGGTCCACAACCTTCGACCACGCGTCGGGTGCCTTGTCGGTCACGAACGCGTCCACTTCTTCCGGTGTGGACGGAAGTCCGTGAAGGTCGAACGTCACGCGGCGAATGAGTTGTTCGCGTGTCGCGGGCGGAGCGGGAGAGAGTTTCGCGTCTGTTAACTTCGCGCGAATGAACGCGTCGATCGGGTTCGCGAGGGTCTGCCCTTCAATCGCAGGCACCTTCGGGCGTTCGGGTTTCTTCCAGGCCCAGTGGTTTTGCGGTTCGTCGGCGCGAACCGGTAGCAACGGAATCGCGACCAGAAGCAATAGCGCGGCCGCGGTTCGCATTGTCAGCGCCGGGAGGGAGAACGGGCAGTGGGAGTCAGTATACCCGTGAAATGGATCGTATCACAATCGTCCTGGTTCGACCTTTACCACCCGGCCCCCTCCCTGAAGGGAAGGGGAGTGGCGCTCGCTCCGCTCACGGCAATCAGGCGTATTGTCCGATTTGGCCTTCGCGTTCGGAGGAATTTAAGCATCGTCCCCATGTCTTCGCACGCGAACTATTCCGCAACGGTCATCGCTCGCCCTCACTGCGATTGCAGGTGCCGCGCGACCTTCGCCGCAGTCACTTCGGCTTGCTCCACGCAGTCGGCCATTGCCACGCCGCGGTACGCGTTGCCCGTCAGGAATAACCCGCGGTGCTTCGCGGTTAGGGCGTCGATGCGCGCGACGCGGTCGAGGTGACCGATCACGTATTGCGGAATCGCGTTCGGCCAGCGCACGATCCGCCGGAATACCGGTTCGCCGGTCACGCCCATCGCAAGCTTGATTTCTTCGTGGACGGCTTTGCCCAACCGGTCGTCGTCCCACTCGACTTGCTCCGCGCGGTGAACGCCGCCACACAACGCACGCCACAACACGAAGCCCTGCGGGGCGCGGTCCGGGAAGATGCTCGAACACCACTGCACGCCCAACACGTCGCGCCGCGTGTTCTGCGGCGCGATGTAGCCGAACCCGTCGTGACGGCCGGGGCAGTGGTCTTCGCGGTAACCGAGCGCCACCACCGCGATTCGGTTGTACGGGATCGCGCCGATTTCATCGGCCAGCGGCGGGTTCAGGTCCGCGAGGATCGCGGCCTGCTCGTAGGCCGGGCACGCCAGCACCACCGCGTCCACGGACCACGTGTACCCGCGCTGCCCGTGAACGGTCCACGGGGACACGCTCGCGGCCTCGGAGACGGATTCCACCGTGATGCCGCACCGCACGGACTCACCGAGTTGCTCACTCATCGCGTTGACCAGCACACTCAGCCCTTCGCGGAACGACCACATCTTCATCGGGCCGGACACCGGTTCGCCGCGCTCCTTCGCGTCCGCCTTGCGCTTCTTCGCGGCGCGCATGAACCCGCGAACCACGCTCCCGGCTTCGCGCTCCATCACCGGGAGTCGCGGGAACGCCGCGGCCACGCTTAGCATCGCGGGGTCGCCGCCGTGAATGCCGGTTACGAGCGCGTCCGCGAAGATGTCGGCGGCCTCCTTCCCAGCACGCCGCGTCACGAACTCCTGAACAGATTCTTCAGCTAATGACGGAGGTGTTTTGCGCCACGGTTCGGAGATCAGATCCCACTTGCCGCGAAGCGAGAGCAAGGATGTGGTGAGTAATCCAAACGGCCCGCCGGGGAGTTTGTGGAGCTTGCCGCCTACGAACACATAGCGGTTCTTGCGGCTCCCGTCGCTGGCCGCGAGGAGTTGGTCCGATAGCCCCAGATCGCGCACGAGGTTCGGTATTGCGGGTGTGCGATCGAGGAACCCGTTCGGCCCGCACTCGACCGTGAACCCGCGGTGGACTTCAGTGCGGATGTTCCCGCCCGGCTGGTTGCGAGGCTCCAGAACCGTGACCGCCGCGTCCGGCGCGAACTGCTTCAGGCGGAACGCGACCGTCAAGCCGGTCAACCCGCCACCGACAACGACGACGTGCGGCATTAGCGAGCCAGCCCGACGACAATCGCCTTGCCATCCTTGATCCGAACGAGGATCGGGAGCGTCTTCCCATCGGCCGCGACGTAAGCCACGAACCCGTCCTTCCCGATGACGTCCTCGATCATCTTCCGGGCTGCTTCGTCGCCGATCTTCGCTTTGATGTCCGCGAACGGCGCGAGCTTATCGACTGTGGTCGGCACCTTGTCGGCGTCCTTGATCTCTTCGAGCCGGTCCTTCAGCCATGCCTTGAGCGCGGCCTCGTCCTTCAGTACAGCCGGCTTGTCGCCGTCGCGGTAGATGAACGGCGCCGCGGACGCTTTCAGTACGGCGTCGCTGTCTTTCGCTTTCACCGCTTTCAGGAACGCGACGGCCGCGTCCCTGGCTTTGTCTTCGTTCTTGTCTGCGGCCGACACCGGTGCGGCCAACGTGATCAGCAGAGCAACGACAACCGAGCGCATGGGCAGAACCTCCAAACGGAAGGAACCCCCGCAGGTTAACGCATCGCGGTGTAGTTCACAACCGACAAGGTTCGCACGGCACGGGAGCGAATTGCGTTCTATCCTTTTCGCGGCCGGGTTTGAGTGATTTCCCTCGCCCTAGCTTTGCGGGGAGAGGGCAGGGTGAGGGGTGCTTGGTTTGAGTCGGGTCATGCAGAAGATCCCGCACCCCAACTCTCTCCCAGCAAAGCCGGGGCGAGGGGGACAAACGCCTCACTCCCAACCGCGTGCGTTCGAAGCTGTAATTGGACCACGTATGGCGTAACCGGAACCGCAACTATGCAACTGTTTTGCCCCGCGTGTCACGCCGCGTTCGCCGGATCGAATCAGTGCCCGCAGTGCGGGGGCTTGCTGCTGTTGCCACACGAGACGGCCGGCGCAGACGCCCCACACCCAAAGCCACTGCCACCGATTCCACAACCGACGCCGGCCGGCCGGGTCGTCGTGGGTGCGGTCTTCGCGCTGAGTCTGTACCTCGGCCTGCGGAAACTCGCGACCGGGGTAGTTCTCGCTGCGCACTCGGACCCTGGCGCGTGGTGGTCGTCGCTCGAAGGATTGGCGACTGTGTGCGGAGGTCAGGTCGTGGCCGTGATCTTCGGGTCGGTCCTGGCGGCAGCCGGCAGGGTCGGCGGGTTCGTGTTCGGGGCGACCGTCGGCGCGGTGTGCGGCGTATTGTTCCTCGCAGCCGAAATCGCGGCCGGCGCGCCGCTGCACGACCTCGTGCTGTACATCCAGCCGCTGGTGCTGGCTGCCGTGGGCGGCATCGCGGGCGTGTACGCGGCGCGCGTGTGGGGTGCGGTTCCCGCCATCGACATGCCGATCCCGGACCGGAACAAACTCAGTTCATCACGCTTCGCGATCGGCGAACCGGCCACCACCGGACGCCCGACCGCATGGGCACGCATTCTGGTCGGGGCGCTGCTGATGGTGGTCGCGGTCACGTCGGCCGATCCGGTGCGAAAGGGCTTTCAGAAGTATTCGGGCGGGATGCTGAAGGTCGATAGCGTGGGCCAGGCGCAGTTCATCACGTGGCAGTTCGCGGTTCTGGGCGTGCTGGTCGGTGGCGGTCTCGCCGGCGCGGCCACCGGCGCGGGCACGCGTCATGGAATCATCGCCGGCGGTCTTGGCGGGGTAGGCGTGCTCGGCGCGACCGCCGCACGCGGCGAGGCACTCGGCCCGATCAGTTACTGGCTCGGCAAGTTGTCGCTCGGCGAACTCGCACCAACAGACCCCGCGGCTGCCGCTGCCGCGGTTGGCGGTGTGCTGTTTCTCGGTCTGCTCGGCGGCTGGCTTGGCGGATCGCTCTTCCAGCCGCTCGCGCCTGAACACGTACGCCGACGCTTGCGGATGGGGATGGATTGAGAGCCGTGCGAAGAGTACTAGCGGCTGACGCCCGGTGCCCTTAGATTCCACGCCACGACGCTGCTTCTTCGCCGTCGAGCCGCAGTGTGAGGCACTTCGCGCTGCCACCGGCCTTCAGGAACTCGTCTAACTCCACTTCAATCGGTTTGTAGCCGGCGCGGGTCAGGTCTTCGGCTAGTCGCGGACAGCGGCTGTTGTGAACCACCGTCTTGCCCACCACCACCGCGTTGCACCCAAACCGGAGTGCTTCTTCCTCAACTACGGGAATCAGCTTCGGCACGTGCGTCGTGAGGACTCGCTTGCCGTAGGCGTCGAACGCGTTAGGGAAGTAGATCGCCTCGCCCGGGCTGAGGGGGCAGAAGCACGTGTCGAGGTGGTAGAACCGTGGGTTCACGAGTTCGAGGGGGAGCACACGCACTTCGAGCGTTTTGCCGACCCACTGGTGCGCGCTCGCGTCCGACCGCGTGCGATACCCCGCGAACAGCGTGTCGCCGCAGAACAGCGCGTCGCCCACGCCTTCGTGGAACGAGTTCTCCGGCAGGTGCGTGACCGTGAAGCCGTTTGCGGCAAACCACGCGTCGAAGTGCGGCGACTCCTTCGCTCGTACTTCGTGTTTGAATCGGCTACTGATGAACGAGTTGCGGAACACCAGCCCGGCGTTCGCGGTGAACACGAGGTCGGGCAGTCCCTTCTGCGGCGTCATCCGTTCGACCTTCACCCCTAGCGATGTGAGCGTGTCGTGCAACTGCTGCCACTGTCGAAATGCAAGTGCGGCAACGGCGCCGAGCGACCGGTTCATCCACGGGTTGATTTCGTACTCGATGCCGTAGTGGTCCGGCGGGCACATCAGGATTCGCGGCTGCGACATACCGGCTCGCTTTGCGTAATGCGGATCGTTGCGGTTATTATACCCGCGAGCGAGAGCATTCGGTTGGTGGCCGTTGACGGAGTCGCGGGTGCGAATCCTCAAGCGGGTACTGGAATCAGGTGGAGGTGCGGCTTTATCAACCGGGCGAATCGGACCCTGCACTCACGTTCACACCGAAGCGCGGGCGCGT
>SXID01000233.1 GCA_005772955.1 Planctomycetia bacterium | reverse complement strand
GATTCGCTGCTCTCGCTCGTGCAGATGCCCGCCGGCATCCCGGTGGCGACGCTCGCGATCGGAACCGCGGGTGCGATCAACGCCGCGCTGGTGGCGGCCGCGATCCTCGCGCTGCACACGCCGAGCATCCGCGAATCGCTCAAGACCTTCCGCGCCTCGCAGACAAAGAATGTGCTCGACAACCCGGACCCAAGAGGGGAACAGAGGAGCTGACCGCTGAGGCTCAGAGACACAGTGAAAACATGAGAGAGGAGTGTTATGAACTCTACCTCTCTGGTCTTCACTGTGTCACTGTGCCTCAGTGGTTAACTCATTGTTAGGTGCGCTATGAACCTCGGCATCATCGGCGGCGGGCAACTCGGTCGGATGATCGCGATGGCGTGCTACCCGCTCGGCGTGCGCGCCACCGTTCTCGAACCGGGTTCAGGGTCGTCGGCGTCGCAGGTGTGCGACCACATCGCCGGCGAGTTCGACGACCTGCAAGCGCTCTACAAGTTGGTTCAGGCGTCCGACGTGGTGACGTTCGAGTTCGAGAACGTGCCGGTCGAATCCGCGCGGTGGCTCGCGGAGCGCGTGCCGGTGTTTCCGCCGGCGCGGGCGCTCGAAGTGTCGCAGGAAAGGTTCGCGGAGAAGCAGTTCTTCCAGTCACTAGGTATCCCCACCCCGCCGTTCGCGGCCATCGAGAACGAAGCCGACTTCCACGCCGCGGTTGCCGACATCGGCCTCCCCGCGGTGTTGAAGACGCGGCGTTTCGGCTACGACGGCAAGGGCCAGGCGGTGATTCGCACGCCTGCGGACGCGGACGCAGCGTGGCAGAAGCTCGGCGGTCGCCCGCTCATTCTCGAAGGGTTCGTGCCGTTTGACCGCGAACTGTCCTTGATCGCCGTGCGCGGGCGCACTGGGCAGATCGTCACCTACCCGCTGATCGAAAACGTTCACATCGACGGCATCCTGCACCGCTCAATCGCGCCAGCGCCGAACCTGGGCGAAGAATTAGGAGAACGCGCCGCCGAGTTCGCTTCTCGCATCCTCACGGAGTTGAACTATGTCGGTGTGCTGACGATCGAATGGTTTCAGGACGGCCCACGGTTGCTCGCGAACGAGATGGCGCCGCGGGTCCACAACTCCGGGCACTGGCCGATCGAGGGCGCGCTGACGAGTCAGTTCGAGAACCACGTTCGCGCGGTGTGCGGGTTGCCGCTGGGCCGTGCAGACGCGGTCGGTTCCTCCGCGATGTACAACTTCATCGGCACCGCGCCGCCCGCCCTCGCGGTGCTCGCGAACCCGGATGCGCACCTGCACCTTTATGGCAAGTCCGCACGGCCGTGGCGCAAGGTCGGGCACGTCACGCTGCGCGCCAGCAACGCGGCCGAGTTGCAGGAGAAACTCCCGGAGTGGGACGCACAGTTCCCACGCGGTGGGTGATCCTGGTTTTGCCCTCTCCCGCAAGGGAATGAGGTGCAGAAAACAGCCACTTAGTGCCCGCCACCCTTCGCTTCGCCGTCCTTCGGCGCGTGACCTTCCTTCTCGTGCTTCCGTTCTTCGATCTGTTCTCGCTTCTCCAGTACCGCCTTGCGGAGCGGGCGCAGCGCCAACACGTCTGTGATACGCGGGCCGTCGGAGCGGTACGCGAGGTACGCCGGGTGCCCGCGTGCCGGGTCGTTCGATGACGCCAGGAACACGCGACCCAGGTGCGCGCGGAACCCGCCGAAGTCCGTGCCGTAGGTGCCGTACTGCGTCGCGCCAGGCGCGGACCCCGGCCCACTTGCGAACAGGTCGTTGTTGCGCAGCGACGCGCCACCGACGTACCCGCCATGGTCGAACCGCGTCACGCTCGGGATCGCGTGCGGCTTCACGCTCAGCGGGTATCCGGCCCGCGCTGCAGTGTGTTCGACGGGGCGCAACGGTTGCGGCGTGCGCTCCGCAATCCGTTGGAGCAGCGGTCGGTCGTCGGCGCGCGTGGATGATGTGGACAGCGCGAGAATCGCGAAGCCCGTGAGGGCGAGTGAACGGCGCATAGGGGCACCGGGATCTTGGGGGGAAGGAAACGCCGTCGGGCGCCGGGCGGGGTGGTGCTTGTCCACCCCGCCCGGCGCCCCGGCGTTACCTCCCTTATCGGCTTTCTCACCCCTCCGGGTTGCGATTGAATTTTTGGTACGGCAACCGGACCCCATTCACGAGGAACTGATCGGCCCGCAGCGAGTTTGGCGCCTCGAACCCGGTCTGCCCGGCCACCGTGGCCACGTCGTCCTGATCGACGCCGTCGCCGCTGACCCCGTACCCGCCCTTCAGAACCCCTGCGATGTACAGTGGCGAACTTCCGGGGAAGAACACGATCCCGTTCTGGTTCAGGATGTTGCCCGGTTGGTGGAAGTTGGTGCCAGGGTTGAACGAGTCGAACCCAACCACGCTCTGGTACACCGACGCGGGTAACGGCGCCCCGGCCAACCGACCGGTAAACCGGTTCGTGCCAATCGGGTCATCGTGAAGCTGCGAGAACGGTCCCGGCGGCGCGATGTCGATGCCCTCCGGGAACCGCGGCTCGCCGAGGTATCGGAACGTGCGGTTCGTGAGCGCCACGCCCGCCGGCAGACCAGGTACCCGGTCGAGCGCCTGCAGCTGCGTTGGGTCCGCGTAGTAGGCCATGTTGCGGGCCTTCGCCACGGCCACGTCGATCGAGAAGATCGTCGCGTCCGGCTGGCGGAACAGACCAACGATGTTGCCCTGCCGGTCGGCCACCGCGAACACGAACTTGGTCCGCGTGCCGAGCGGAACGCGAATCGCGGCGCGGGTCCGGTCCGCCTGTTGAATCGCGTTCGCGATGATCGCGGTCACTTCGTCGGCGGTAATCCCGTCACCGTTGTGTGGCATCACCAGCCACCCATCTGGCGCCGCCGTCCCGGCACGCAGGAAGATATCGTCGCCGCCGCCGGGCACGCCATTGGCGCCACCGCTAATGATTTGGTTCGCGCCGTCGTTCGGGTTCCCGATACCCGACTGGTTGCCGACGATGTTCAGCACCTTCGCGCCGTTGCTCGCGCCGCCGGGGCCGAACACATCGAGCTGAAGGCCGACAAGGTCGAGGCGACCCGTGGGCAGACCGAACCCTGCCGGCAACGCGACGCCACCTAGAGCGTCGATGGGCACGGTCGCGGTGCCGTCCACGGTGATGCGTGTCCCGCCTACGGCCGCGAACGCGATCCACTCGGCCTCCAGCGACCGGTCCGGCTTGGTCGGGTCGAACGTGGTGCTCAGCGACGAGTTCTCCTCGGTCGCGAACCCGGTGCGGCCAGGGAAAAACACGCCGATGCCGCCAACAACCTGACCGTTCTTGTAGATCGGGATTCCGCCGGGCAGCGTCGCGATGCCGCGGTTCTGTGCGCCGCGAAGCAGCCCGGTCTCGAACCCGTATGAGTCCGGCGGGGTGAGCGCCTGACCGGCGCCCACGAACGTCGGGTCGATGTTGAACCGCTGCGCGAGTTGCACGTCGTCGGCCGTGCCCTTGGTACGGTCGTTGCCGACGTGGAACGTGCCATCGCGGTTCGTGTGTTCGATCTGGAACAAGTCCACCTGTGGCGTGTTTAACACGTTCGGCGGGAAGTGGCCCTTGGCGCCGACCGCGGCGACGAACCCTGGGCCGCGAAGCGATGAGTTCTGATCCGTGATATTGGGGTTCGAGTTGATCTCTCGCTCGGTGAGCGTGGACTGGCTGATAAACTGGACCGTGCGCGACGTTAGCGGAGCCTGGTTGTTGCCGAAGAACGCACCGGTGCGGGCCTTCGACACGGCTCCGTCGATCGCGAACACCAGATTATTCACGTTGCTGGTGATCTCGGTCGCGACACCGCTCTCGACTCGCACGCCAAGAATGCGCCCGTTGCGGTCCACGATGGCGATGATGGCATCCGAACTCGCGGATGCGGCGGCAGCACGGCGGAGCAGCGTGTCCACTTCGACCGCGGTAATCGTCTCCTGTGGCGCGGTCACTGTGGTGCCCACCGGGACCGCCACGAGCAACCGGTCGCCCGCGTTCGCCACCACCACATCGGCCGGCTTCACCTTGTACAGGTCGTTGATCCCACTGTCGCCGTTGAACGTGTTCGCCCCGGAGCCGCCGAATAGCGCGTCGCGCCCAGAGCCGGCTGTCAAAGTGGAAGCGCCGCCACCGGCAACGAGTTTGTTCGTGCCGTTCCCGGCGTTGATCGTCGCGGGCTGCAACACCTGCGGGGCGATCACGACCGCGTCGTTCCCCTCGCCGGTATTCACCGCGATGTTCGTCACCGACGCCGAGGCGAAGGTGCCGATCTCCACCGTGCTGTCGAGCACGCGAAGGTCGGCCCCGTCGTTGAAGATGCGAATGCGATCGTCTCCGGCGGTGCCGGTGACGGTCAGCGTACCCGCGGCAAGCGAGGCGGTCGCGAGCAGCGCCCGGTCCTCAAGCGCTTCGCACTGAAGTGAAGCACGCCGCTGGGCGGCACGGTCGTTCGCAGTGTGCATGGCACGGCCCGCGTGGTCGGAGTGGGTCTCTGTCACCGGTATCGGCCGCCGGCAGAACCCGCCTTTACGAAACTTCCCGTTCGCCGAGTATTTCTCGCATAACCAGAAGAATCCTCATGACCGGTACACTTGGAACCGATTGATGGGATGAGCACCAGAGTTGTGTGCTAGCTGTGCAAGCGCGACGGGGGGTACGGACATGCGGCGTGTCTGGAAATTGAGCCACTGTGTCGCAGGTGGATTGCTGTGCGTCGCGGGTCTCGCCTACGGGGTCGAGCCAGCACTCGCGCCGCCACCGCGAGCCGTTTTGCCACCCTTGGTGCAGTTCCCGGTGTTGCCTTCTGTGGCGCTCGCGCCGTTGCCAGATGAGCCACCCACGGTGCCGCCCGCAGTGGCACTGCCGCCGCTTCCGCCCGCGTCGTCGCTTCCGATCCCGCGGCCCGGTACGGCGCAACCGCCCGGCACGTTGCCGATCATTCCGCCACTGCCCCGTGCGGGCGCGTTGCCGATCGTTCCGCCGCTGCCCGAGAAGGCCGCGCAACCGAAGACGACGGAGCCGCCGAAGCAGCAGCCGAAGGACACAACCCGACAGCCCATTGACCGCTTGCTCAATCCAGCCCATCCGGGCAAGCCGAGCGGGGCGCAGGATGCAGCGGCACAGGGGTCCATTGCGTACTTCCCCACGCTCGGCTACGCCGGGAAGAGCGGCGTGCTGCCTCGTTCTGGAAGCAACGACGAGTACGACACTATTGAGGACCGATGGCGCACCGGGTTCCCGGAGTGGGACCGCTACGGACTCGGGCATCCTCGCGTGTTCGACTACCCGTACCAGCTCGGCAAGTGGTACGACCCATACCGCCAGAACGTGCTCAAGGGCGACTACCCAATCATCGGGCAGCACACGTTCTTCACCTTCACCGGCACTAACAGTTCGCTGCTCGAAGGCCGGATGGTCCCGACCGCGACCACGCCCTTTGAGAGCACGGCGCGGCCGCTGGAAACGGAGTTCTTCCAGCGCCC
Organism: Planctomycetia bacterium; assembly: GCA_005772955.1. Classification (GTDB taxonomy): domain Bacteria; phylum Planctomycetota; class Planctomycetia; order Gemmatales; family Gemmataceae; genus Gemmata. The sequence goes on along the minus strand of SXID01000233.1, from coordinate 2,176 downwards.
TGGGCAGTTCGTGTTCTCGAATCTGACCACCGCGTCGTTTGACCTGTTGCACGGCGACGCGGCGTTCAAGCCGGCCGACTGGCGTGTGAAGTTGACCCCGGCGTTCAACTACAACGCGCTGAGTGTATCGGAACTGGCCGTCATCAATCCTGACGTGCGAAAGGGGACGGTGCGGTTGCGGTCGTTCGCGACGCTACAGGAGTGGTTCGGCGAGTACAAGATCGCGGACCTGAGCGAGCAGTACGACTTCGTCTCGGTTAGGGCCGGTGCGCAACCCTTCACGAGCGACTTCCGCGGGTTCATCTACAGCGACGTGAACCGCGGCGTGCGTCTGTTCGGGAACGCCGACGGGAACCGCACGCAGTTCAACCTCGCGTACTTCCGTCAGTTGGAAAAGGACAGCAACAGCGGCCTGAACACGTTCACGGACCGCGACCAGGACATCATCATCGCGAACCTGTACCGCCAGGACTTCGTCTTCCCCGGTTTCACGGCGAGCGCGAGTTACCACTACAACAACGACGCGCCGTCGATGAAGTTCGACAAGAACGGATTCTTGGTGCGCCCGGACGTGGCCGGCGTGTTCCAGCCGCACCGCGTCGAGGCGCACTACCTGGGCGTGGCCGGTGATGGTCACATCGACCGGTACAACATCTCCAGCGCGTTCTACTGGGTGCTGGGTCGCGACAGCCGCAACCCGATCGCGGGTCAGGCGACGAACATCAGCGCCCAACTTGCGGCGGTGGAGTTGTCCTACGACCGCGACTGGGCACGGTTCCGCACAAGTAGTCTGTACCAGTCTGGTGACGGCAACGCCCGTGACGGCCACGCGACCGGGTTCGACGGCATCTTTGACCAGCAGAACTTCGGCGGCGAATTCAGTTTCTGGCGCCGGAACCGAATCCCGCTGTTCGGGGTGGGTTTGACGAACGACCAGAGCAACTACGCGAACCTGCGGTCGAGCCGCATCCAGGGTCAGAGTAACTTCGTGAACCCCGGTTTGTGGCTGATCAACGCGGGTCTGGATATGGACCTCACGCCGCGGTTGCGGTCGATCAACAACGTGAACGCGTTGTTCTTCGCGAAGACGAGTTCGCTGGAGGTGTTCACGTTCCAGAGCAACATCGACAACTACATCGGGACCGACATCAGCACCGGGTTCGAGTGGCGCCCGCGATTGAACAACAACGGCATTGTCCTCGCGGGGTTGAGCGCCTTGATCCCCGGCGGCGGGTTCCGGCAGCTCTACAACGACAAGGGCGGCAAGGTGCAGACGCTGTTCAACGGGTTCGCCGAAATCGTCTTCACGTTCTGACGTGAACGGAGCCTGAAGCACGACGAGCTGCGGGTTAATCCCCGCAGCTCGCTGCGTTCTTGTGGCGTCTACTTCCTGACCTGAAACGTGGAAGGCTCACGGCACCGCCGCCGCCAGGTGACCTGGTTCGACATCGGAACCACGACTCGCGGGGGGTCGTTCCAGACCTGCTCCCCTCCGGGGGTATCCCGGCGAGTAGCGGATGCATGTTCCGCTCGTGAGGTTCGGTGGCGACAAACCGCCGTTCGAGCCGGGGGAGGATCGGTACGCCCCGATCGTCCTCCTGGTTCTGTTGCCGCTGTTGTTCTGTTCTGGTTCGGTCAAGAGAAAAAATCATCCAGTCGCTTCACAGCTTTTGTTGTTTCTATAAAGCGTGGTAGCCAAGGTTGGGGACGAGTTTCTCTTGCGCTCTGCTTGTGGCGATCACGCCGCAGCGTCGCTCGCCGGTCAAACTCGGCGGCTGCGCCCAACACGTATTTGGATTTGTACGGCACGTACCCGAAGGGACGGCGATGGGTTGGGAGTGGCCCCCTCAGACGTGACTGCGGTTTGGAGTGAACACAGTGGATGGCAAAACGTCCAAGAAGTCGGCGGAGGTCACAAAGAAGGTCGCCGCCAAGCGAGCCGCTGCGAAGCCGACCCTCCTCGCAGGCGGCAACCCATGACCAGTTTCAGTCCGGCAAAATTGTGAGCCGCGTTACGAGTGATACACAGGCTTTCTCGCAGGTGGTGGTGCTGGCAATTGATCTGCTCAGCCAGCTGCTGCTGGTGTGTGTGCTTGTGGGTTATTTGTACACGGTCAGTGCGCAGTTGGCGTGGATGCTGGTGGGGCTTGCGCCGTTTGTAATTGCGCTGGCGCTG
>SXID01000232.1 GCA_005772955.1 Planctomycetia bacterium | reverse complement strand
TAGTACTGGCCGACGACAAGATTTTGATGGTCGAGCAGCGCGGTGGGGGGCTGGACCTCCCGGACGTGGCGAAGAAGCTCGACTTCGACAAGGTACTGAAGGCACTGGAGAAACCGCCACCCGCGAATCCGAAGTGAGTTCGCCACGCCTGGCGCTGGGCGTTCCCAGGCGGCGACTGAAGCCGTTGGTGTTGGTGCATTCGTTCTGAGCGGGATTGTTCGGCCTCGCGTTGTCGGAGAGCGTGACCGCAATGGGAAACGGTGTGCGGCTTCACCCAATCATCCTGGGCAGAGCCGCAGCGGTCACGATGAGTAGGGCGATATGGTCGGGTCGGGCCGCGCTCCAGTCGTTCCAGAAGGTGGACCCGGCGCACAACATCCGTTAGATCGGCTTGTACTCGCTCGTTCGGTCCGGGTCATCTGCTTTCTCAAGGTCGTCTTCGCGGTCACTGGACTCGTCGCGAGTCACGTTCGGCTTCTGGTGCTTGTTCGCGGTGCTCAGGTCATCGCGCGGTCGCGCGGCCGGTGAACCGGTATAGTGCGTATCTTGCCGCCCGTGTTTGCGTCGGTCGCCCATGATGGCCTTCCCCATTGGTTGAGTGCGCTGACGCACGGTGTGCGTGCGGGAAATGCATGCAAATACTGTGCCGTTAGCCGCGCACGTCTACCGCCGCCGCGCCGAACTCGCTCAGTTTGGGCATGATCCCCAAACCCGGCGTGAGCGGAGCCGCGAGCCGACCGTTCCTGCGCTGTGGTGCGCCATCTGCGATGGACCGCGTGACGTAGCTGTTGAAGTCGGTCGAACTGAAGAGGAATTCGGGGGGGGTGCTGTGCGCGAGGTGTGCGATGGCGGACGTGACGATGTCGCCGCCCCAACTGTCTTCGAGCGTCATCCCGATTCCAAGCGACACGCACAGGTCGCGGAGTTGCTTCGTCCGCGTGAGGCCGCCGAGTTTGCTGATCTTGAGGTTCACCACATCCATCGCGCCGTCGGCGTGTGCCCGCATCAACACATCAATTCCATCGATCACTTCATCAAGAACAAACGGGTGATCGGTGGTCCGGCGCACTGCTAGGCACTCTTCGTAAGTGAGACACGGCTGCTCGATATACACGTCTATGTCGCGCACCGCGCGACACACGCGAACCGCCTCGTGTTGAAGCCAGCCGGTGTTGGCGTCGGCAACCAATCGGTCGCCCGGGCGCAGCACGGCTGATACCGCTTTGATGCGCTGAATGTCGGTATCGGGGTCGCCGCCGACTTTCAGTTGGAACCGGCGGTATCCTTCGGCGCGATAGCCCGCGACGTTCGCGGCCATCGCGTCGGGTGATTGCTGCGAGATCGCGCGGTAGAGATGGAAGTCGTCACCGTAGCGCCCGCCGAGCAGCACACACACTGGCAAGCCGCTCACTTTTCCGACGATATCCCAGCACGCGACATCCACCGCGGTTTTCACATACGGATGACCCTTCAGCGCCGCGTCCATGACGCGATTCAGTTTGCCCAACTGCGTCGGGTCTTCGCCCAACAACTTCGGCGCGAGTTCTTTCAACCCGGCTCGCACGCCCGCGGCATAAGCTGGCAAGTACGCGGGTCCGAGCGGGCACACTTCGCCGTAACCGGTGATGCCGGCATCCGTCTCCACCGCGACGACGGTGCTATCGAATACTGCGACCGACTTCCCACCGGACCACTTGTAACTGCCCTCGTGTAGCGGCAGATCGACCTGCCATGCGGCGATTCGTGTAATATGCATTCCAACTCCCAGGACCGTCGCGTTGCTGCGACGCGCAGCGGAGCGCGGCACGCTCCACTGCGCGTCGCGGCTACGCGATTAAGTCGTTGATAACATGTCCATGTACATCAGTTAACCTGCGATCGATACCGTTATGGCGCACCGTTAGTTTCGTGTGATCGATACCGAGCAGGTTCATGATGGTGGCGTGTACGTCGTACACTTCCGTCGGGTTCTTGCGGTCCGCCGGTTTATATCCGAACGCGTCACTCGGGCCGTGTGTACATCCGCCCTTGATGCCGCCGCCAGCCAGCCAGTTCGTGAAGCAGTACGGATTGTGGTCGCGACCCTTCCCGCCCTGCGACGATGGCATCCGCCCGAACTCCGTCGTCCAGAGAATGATCGTGTCTTCGAGTAAGCCGAGACGCTTCAGGTCCGCAATCAGTGCTGCTGCGCCGCGCGCCATTCCGTACGCGAGCGGGCCGTGATCGCGCTTCACGTCTTCGTGCGAGTCCCAGTTGCGCCGCGGAAACCCGTTGTCGTTGCCGCTCCAGATTTGCACGAACCGCACCCCGCGTTCGAGCAGACGACGCGCGACGAGGCACTTCCGGCCGAAGTAGTCCGTCTCCTCGACCGGGTTGATTTCCTTGTCGAACGTGCCCTTGCCGTGATCAAGGCCGTACAGCTTGAGGGTCGCTTTCGTTTCCTTCGAGGTGTCGAGCGCCTCCGGTGCCGCGAGTTGCATCTTCGCCGCAAGTTCGTAACTTTTGATGCGCGCATCTAATCGCTCGTCGCCCGCGCGCGTGGTCGCGTGTTCGCGGTTGAGCTGCGTGAGCAGATCTATCCCGGCCTTGTCGGAATCGCGCGTTATGAACTTTGCGCGTTCATCGGGGAACAGGTCTTCGATGGGGGTCTTCGTACCGGGATATATCGCGGCGCCCTGGTGCTGTGCAGGCAAGAACGCGCTATCCCAGTTCTTCGTGCCATTAGACGCCAACCCGCGGTGATCCGGTAACACAACGAATGTCGGGAGGTTTTGGTTCGCGCTTCCGAGACCGTAGCTCGCCCAACAACCCATCCCCGGGAAGCCCGGTCTATTGAAGCCCGTCGTTTGTAGAAGCGTGCCCTGCGAGTGAACGCCGGTCTTGCCGATCATGTTGTGGATAAACGCGATCTCATCAACGACATCACCGAGCGGGGATACAACCTCGCCGAGTTGCTTTCCACATTTGCCATACGGTGCAAAGTCCCAGAGCGGCTTGAGCCACGGCCCGAGACCGTTCTGGAACGCCTCCACCTTCTCGCCAAAGTCGGCTTCTTTCCCGTGTTGCTTCACCAACTCAGGCTTGAAGTCGAACAGATCGACGTGCGACGCGCCGCCGGCCATGAACAGTTGCACCACGCGTTTGGCCTTCGCCTTGTGATGCAACCCGCCGTCGGCGCGCTTTGGTGCGTCCGCGAGAATCTGATCCGCGCCGAGAATTGATGCGAGCGCAATGCCGCCCAGCCCGCCGCCGGTGTGGAAGAGAACGTCACGCCGGTTCATCACGTACCCTCAATCCACGAAGACGAATTCATTCAGGTTCAGCACGACGCGACACGTGTTCGCTAGGCCGTGTTCCTTCGCGTAGGCGACGAGCGCGTCGCGTTCCTTGTTGGTGGGGTCTCTCCCGAGCGCGAGGCGCACCGCGGCTGTCACGCGATCCGCGTCGGTCGTACCAAGCTTCTCCACGCGATCCGCGAAATGCTTGGCCATTGTGACCGCGAGGCGGTTGTTCAGCATCGCGAGCGCCTGCTGCGGCGTGAGCGTCTCGTTGCGTTTCTCGACCGCAAGCGACGGGTCGGCGCAGTCGAGCGCGGCCAGGAATGGCTGCTGCTTCGACCGCACCACGAACCGGTAGATCGCTCGGCGGTGTGACTTCACGTCCTCGGGGTCGTGTAGGTGGTACTGATAGTGGGGCGAGTGCTCCGGCTTCTCGACGATGAAGTCGCGGAAGCTCGGCCCGCCCGGAGTAAGGTCGAGCTTACCCCCGACCGCCAGGATAGAGTCTCGCACCGCTTCGGCTTCGAGTTTGCGCCGGTTCTGGCGCCATAGGTAGCGGTTGTCACCATCGACTTTTGCGTTCTCGCCGTTCGATACGGATACCTGCTTATACGTCGTGCTCATCACAATAGTCTTGTGCAGTTTCTTGATTGATTGATGTTCGCGCAATTCGCTCGCGAGGTAATCGAGCAACTCCGGGTGCGTGGGGAGTTGGCCCATCTTGCCGAAGTCATTGGGCGTGTCCACGATGCCGCGGCCGAAGTGGAACTGCCACACGCGATTCGCCATCACGCGCCACGTGAGCGGGTTGTTGGCGTCCGTCAGCCACTTCGCGAGTGCCGCACGCCGGTCGCCTTCGGTGTGGTTCAGGGGCAGGTTGAACGTGCCGTTGATCCCCGGTATGGAAGGAATCGCGCCCGGTTCGACCGCCTTGCCGGGTTTGGTGACGTCGCCACGCGGCAGAATGTGAATCGGTCGCGGTTTCCCACCGGTCGGGCCAGTGCCCGCGAATGCCCCCCCGCCGGTGTGAATCGCGCCGATGTACACGGTGCGGCGTGAGCCGGCGAGCTTCGCGAGTTCTGCATTGGCCGTCGTGATTTCCGCGTGAATCGCTTCGAGTTCCCCGACGCCCTTCTCGCCGATCGCGGCATTGAGGAGTGCGGCGCGGCGCTCGGTCAGTTTCGCGAGTTCGGGCGCCGCGAGCTTCGGGCCACCCGGCGCGAGGCCGTCGGTGAGGTTCGATTTCCGCCAGCGCACTGGGGCTTCAATGCTGTCGAGCGCGGTTACTGCTTTGCCCTTCGCGATGTTCTTCCCGGCGGCGTCGAACGCTTCGAGCTCCGCGAGCGCGAGCATGTAGTCGTTCTGACGCGGCGCGAGTTTCGTCGCGGTCACGCGGACGTAGCGACCGGATTTACTCTCCACCTTCGCGCTGTAGGGCACCATCCCCAACTTCGGATGGTCTGTCGCGGTTTCGTCTGCAACCAACACCACGCCGGTCTTGAAGGTTGCATCGTCGCTCACCTCGATCTTGAACCGCACCGGGAATCCGAACCCAGCGCCGATGCCGTTGAAGTCGTCGTAACACGGCTTTAACACCACGCGATCGAACCTCACGCTCTCGCCGAGATCGACCTGCACCCACTTCGCGCTATCTTGTTTCGCGGAGAGTTGCGAGTGGTAGCCGAACTCCGAGGGTTTGGGCGCGTTCGCGGGTTTCGTCGCGTCCGCGAGTTGCTTCTCGACAGCCGCGAGGTCGGCCCCGCCTTTCTTCCGCGCGTCTGCTTCGATCGCGGTGAGCTTCGCCGTTGCGATCTGCTTCTTCGCCTCCAATCCGGCGCGCCTCGCGGCAATCGCGGGGTCCGCGTCGTAGGTCTTGTCGGTACGGTCGAGCGCGGAGAACACCGACTGGAGGCGGTAGTAGTCCTCTTGCGCGATCGGGTCGAACTTGTGGTTGTGACACTGCGCGCAGTGAACCGTGAGGCCCATGAACGTTCCGATCGTGTTCGCCACGAAGTCGTCGCGGTCAAGATGACGCGCCACTTTTCCGTCGATCTTCGATTCGGGGACTTCGACGTGACCGATGAAGTCCCACGGTCCGGCCGCGAGGAACCCGAGCGCTTCGATTCCGTCCACCGTGCCGGGATATAGAACGTCACCCGCGATTTGCTCGCTGATAAAGCGGTTGTAGGGTTTGTCTTCGTTCAATGAGCGGATGACGTAGTCGCGGTACGGCCACGCGTTGGGTCGCGGTTGGTCCTTGTCGTAGCCGTGCGTTTCACCAAAGTGAACTATATCGAGCCAGTGCCGCGCCCAGCGTTCACCATATCGCGGACTCGCGAGCAACTTATCAACGAGCGCCTCGTAAGCCTTCGGGTTCTTGTCGGCGGCGAACACGTCCACTTCTTCGGGCATGGGAGGCAGTCCGGTGAGGTCGAAGTACAACCGGCGGATTAGCGTGCGACGGTCTGCTTCCGGCGAAGGAGTCAGGCCTTTTTCTTTGAGCTTCGCGCGAACGAGGTTGTCGATCATGTCCGCGCCGGCGGGAACGGCGGTCTTCCTCAGCGGCTTGAAGCTCCACCAGTCCGCGGGGTTCACTTTGATGCCGTCGTCTGGCCCTTTCGCGCCTTCGTCGATCCACGTTTGAAGTGTCGCGATCTCGGCGGGGGTAAGGCGTGCGCCCTTCGGCGGCATCCGCACATCAGGGTCGTCGTGCGCGACGAATATGATGAGTCGGCTATCAGCGGATTTCCCCGGCACGATTACCTTGCCGGATTCGCCACCTTTGAGCACCTCCGCGCGGCGATCGAGGCGCAGCCCGCTCTTCGCCTTCTCCGCGCCGTGGCAGGAAATGCAGTGCTTCGCGAAGATCGGTTTCACGTCGCGCTCGAAGTCCACCGGTTTCGGCGGATCAGCGGCTAGCATGGGTGCGCGAACCGCGAGTAACGAGAAAACGAGCACGACAGAAACGGCGAGACGGAAGAGCATTTGCGAGGCTCCAGCGTGGTACGTCTAGCGTACCCGAAGTTCGCGGAGTTGACATCACGCGAGGCCGAGAAGCGGGAGCGTGTCGCGCTCCATCATCCGTTCAATCTTCGCTTCGTCGAGGCGGGGTAGGGCGGTTCCGTCGAGCATCCGGTTCATGCTTTGGAGGCCGTCGAGCGTGGCGTTCACCGTTGTGAACGGGTAGTCGGTGCCGAACAGAACCTTGTCCCACACGCCATATTCCTGAACCAACATGAGGCTGTGATAGAACTGGAACGGCCGGTAATGCAGCGCACTGATGTCCGCGTACACGTTCGGGTGCTTGCGGATCACCACCACGCACTCGCCCTCGTAAGGGTGGCCGAGGTGCGCGAGGATGATCTTCACTTCGGGGTGCCGGACTGCGACCGGTTCGATATGCCGGGGCAGCGTGCATTCGAGCGGCGCCTGGCTCACAAACGTCGTGCCGGTGTGCAACAACACCGGGAGTTTGTGCTTCGCCGCGTACCGCCACAGCGGTTCGAGGCGCTCGTCGTCTGGGCGGAAACCAGCGTACATGGGGAGCAGTTTGATCCCGCGAAGGCCGAGTTGTTCGTGCCCGTCGCGCAGTTCCTTCTCCCAGCCCGGTTGCGTCGGATCGACGGAAAGAAAGCCGATGAGCGTGTCCGGGTGCGCCGCGACATACCTCGCGATGCTCGCGTCTTCTACCCACACGCCGGAGAGACGCGCCTTCCCACCGAACACGATGGTGCGCACTGGTACGCGGCAAGCGGCGTGGTAGTCTTCGTAGCGCACCGTGAGGTCAACTTCGAGACCCGCCCGTGCGCGTTTCGCTTGCTCGCGGAAGTCTGCGGTGAAGTCGCGCGGGTATTCCCAGAAGTGACTGTGAACGTCGATGAGCATAGCGTTGTCTTCGTGAAGTTAACGAGCCGCGACCGCAAGGCAGCGGGAAAGCCAACCGCTCCCTTGCGGTCGCGGCTCGTAAAGCAAGCTCCCACCTACTCAGTAATCAGCACACTCCGTCCTCCGGCACTGTTGGTGCGGGCGGTTCCGGCAACGGTGTGAACCGGTACAGCCACCACGCGACCGCGTTGCACACCAGCACACCCACGTACACGTCGAACATCGGATCCCACGCGACGCGACCAGTCAATCCGTGAAGCTGCTCCTGCCGGTCGGTGAACCACCCGACGAAGAACTGCGACGCCATCGCTCCGAACACGCCGAGGCCGTTCATGAGGCCGAAGATGGTCGCGGTGTGGCGCCCACACTGCGGGATCGCGCACGACCACCAGTTCGGTAGCGTGACGTGCATCGCGCAGAACGACGCACCCCAGAGCGCCGCGAGTGCGAGCGCATCATCTTGTCGTATGCCGAAGAACAGGCACCCGGCCGCAGTGAGGTAGCAGGTCACGCCGAGATAGCGCCGCGCGCGAACTGGGTTCGCGCGCTTCGAGAGCTTATCCGCGAGCCAGCCGCCGAACAGCATCCCGACCGCGGAGCCGGCCATCACCAGCGACGTGAGGTTCCCAGCTTCGACGTTCTCGATGTTGCGCGCCGCTTTCAGGTACTTCTGGAACCACGAGTAGAAGAAGTAGGTGTAGAACGCGCCGAACACCATGATGGCGCTGAGCACGATCACGCCATGATTCGTGAGGACCGCGCCCCACGGCACCGGGCCGGGGTCCGCTTGCGCGGCGGCATCTTCGGGCGTGTCCTGCGTGCGGATGCGCGCGAGTTCGGATTCGTTCACGCCGCGGTGAGTCGCCGGGTCGTTGCGGAACCAGAACCAGAAGCCAACTGCCCACGCCACACCAATGAACCCGTACACGAAGAACGCGAGCCGCCAGCCGGCGAGGTCGATGAGGTATGCGGTGGCTGCAGGCGCGGCGACCGCACCGAGTTGCGAGAACGCGAGCATCACGCCCTGAACGCGACCGCGTTCGCTCGGCGGGAACCATCGTGCCATGACCTTCGCTGCGTTCGGGAACGCGCCGGCTTCCGCCGCGCCGAACAAGAACCGCACGAGTAATAACGAAAGCAACCCGGTCGCGGCGCCCGTGAGCGCAGTGAACAGGCTCCACGCGAGGACGATCGACGCCAGCACGGATCGCGGCCCGGACTTGTCACCGGCGCGCCCGACAGGCACCGCAAACAGCCCGTAGGCGAGCGTGAACGACATGAGCACGTAGCTCATCTCGCTGTTGCTCAGGCCCAGTTCCTTCTGGATGGGCACGACCGCTTGCCCCATGCATATGCGGTCGAGGTAGAGAATGCCAGACAGCCCGCACAACCAAGCGGCAACGACGAACCGCGCCCGCGTCGCCGGCAGATCGAGATCGGGTTCCGGTGACGACATAACGGCACCTGAAGTTGTGCAGGTTGGGGGTATCAGTATCGGAGGCGTCGGAGTATTGCCAGGGGTTGCGCTGTTTGTCCCGCAGCGCAACTCCTGGCGACAGGCCCACCCCGAGGGCTAG
>SXID01000231.1 GCA_005772955.1 Planctomycetia bacterium | reverse complement strand
GGGGATCGCGCAACTTACGCGGCGCGCTCCCCTCCGCGGACTACGGGTCGCGGCTAACACTGCCTTACTTCTTTGCCTTCAGCAACTTCAGATGCACGTCGGCTATGTCCCACATGTAGTGGCCGATCTTGTACTTCTCGGCCGCGGCGGTCATGTGTTCGAGACACTTCTTTGGGTCGCCTTCGCTCTCGTAGTAGAGCGCGACGTACAGGTTCGCGTAGAACCGAGCTTCCTTGAGCGGTTCGTCCTTGAGCTTCGCGTTCTCGGCCGCGTCGAGCACGTCCTGCGGTTTGATCTTCCCCGCGAACAAGTCGAGCACCTTGTTCATCGGCACGCGGGCGTCCTTCGTGACCGGGATGAGGTCTTCGCGGGCCTTCTTGGGCGTGTTCGCGCGGGCGTTGCACAGGTAGTGCCACGCGGAGTTCTCCACGTCCTCCCGCGCTGGCCCCTGGGCCGCGTTGAACTGCGCCGCCCCGTCCTTGAACCGGCCCGCGTAGTACAGCGCGAGTCCGCGCCGCCAGTGGTCTGGGGCGTCCTTCGGATTCGTCTTGAGATATTCGTCGAAGTCGGCGACGGCTTCCTTGAACTTCCCGGTCTTCAGGTAGGCGTCGCCGCGACGGTCGTAGGCGACGACCACTTTCGGCTCCAGCGCGATGACCTTCGTCCACTCCGTCGCGGCTTCGGCGTTCTGGCGTAAGGCGGTGTGGGCGGTGGCCGCCGCGAACGGGATCGCGGGGTTCTTCGGGTCGAGTTCCGCGGCCTTCTTCGCGAGAGCGATCACGTCCGCGTACTTCTTGGCCTTCCCCGCGGTCTCGATCTCGTCGATCAGTTTGGCCAATTCCTTCTCCTTCTTCTCGTCTTTCTTCTCCTGGGCACTTGCGCCGAGGCAGACGGCCGCGACAAACGCGGCGGCAACGAACACTCGCATGGGTAGTCCTCGTAAGAAATGGTGTGGATGATCCTATTCCGGCGGGCAGTGCTATAACAACTTCCATCTTCCTCATTCTCGCGCGCGGAGGTAAGCAATGGCGGAACCAGGCAAGGGTCAGCCGGAAGGGCTGGACAAGCAGAAGATGAAACAGATCCTTGTGCCGGCCATCGCGGTCGCGGCGATCGTGATACTCGTGGGCCTCGTGATGTTCGTCTCGGATAGCGCCACACCCAAGAAGATGTCCGACGGCTCGAACGGCTCCGTCGAAGACTCGGACCTGAAGGAACTGACTGCGGGCGTGAAGTACCGCGACCTGAAGGTCGGGGTAGGCGAGGAGTGCCCACCGGGCGCGGAAGTGAAGATGCACTACACCGGGTGGCTCACTGACGGCACTGTGTTCGATACGAGTAAGAAGGAGGGAGTCGCGAACCCGGCGCCAGCGACGTTCCAGTTGGGGAAGCTTATCCCAGGTTGGCAGGAAGGCATTCCGGGCATGAAGCCGGGTGGCATCCGCAAACTCGTGATCGCCCCAGAGAAGGGTTATGGCAAGTTCGGGAACGGCGACAAGATCAAGGGTACCGATACGATTATTTTCGAGGTGGAACTGATCGAGGCGAAGCCGGCGAAGAACGTCGTCAGCGGCCCCGGCAAGCCGATGTCCGACAACTCCAACGGCGGCACTGAAGACCCCGGCCTCAAGGACATGGGCGAGGGGCTGAAGTACCGCGACCTGAAGGAAGGCGCCGGCGAGCCGGTGGTCGAAGGCGCCACGGTGACCATTCACTACACCGGGTGGACGGTTGACGGGAATGTGTTCGACGACAGCCGGCCGCGCGGCGAGCCGAACACGTTCCCGCTGGGCAACTTGGTCAAAGGTTGGCAGAAGGGCATACCGGGCATGAAGCCTGGCGGGATTCGCAAGTTGGTGATTCCGGCCGCACTCGGTTACGGCGCGGAAGGTCGGCCGCCCTCGATTCCCGGCGGTGCGACGCTCGTCTTCGAGATCGAACTCATCAAATAGTGTTTGGTGTTTGGTAGCCGCGCTCCCCTGCGCGGACTCCGGGTCGCGGCTAAACGAAACACCAACACTCCTCAGCGTTGTACCCGTGCGCCGGCGCCGCTCGCGAAGGCTTCGACCTCCGCGAGCGTGGCCATCGTGGTGTCGCCGTGGAACGTGGTGAGCAGCGCGCCGTGCGCCCAGCCGAGGTTCAGCGCTTGCTGGGTGTCGCGCCCGCTGATGAAGCCGTAGATGGTGCCGGCCGCGAACCCGTCGCCGCCGCCGATGCGGTCGATCACGTCGAGTTGTGTGTGCGGGCTGACGTACCGCTTGCCGTCGAGCCACAGCACCGCGGCCCAGTCGTGCCGGTTCGCGGAGTGCGTTTCGCGCAGCGTGGTCGCCACCAGTTTGATGTTCGGGAACTCCTTCACGGTCGCCTCGATCATCCCGAAGAACACATCTGGGTTCAGCTTCGATTCCTCCTTCTTCGTCACCTCTGGGCCTTTCACGCCCAGGCCCTTCTGCATGTCCTCTTCGTTCCCGATGAGGTAATCGACGTTCGCGACAATCTTCCTGAGCGTCTCCACGGCGCGCTTCTCGCCGCCGACCGGCTTCCAGAGCTTCCCGCGATAGTTTAAGTCGAACGACACGACGGCGCCTTGTGCCTTCGCGGCCTTCATGCCCTCGATGATGAGGTCGGGGTTGTCTTGCGAGAGCGCGGCGAAGATGCCGCCGGAGTGGAACCACCGCACGCCGCCGGTCATGATCTTCGCCCAGTCGAAGTCGCCGACCTTGAGGAGCGACGCGGCTTCGTTGGCGCGGTTGTAGAACACGACCGGTGCGCGAACGCCTTGTCCGCGATCGCTGTAGACGGTGGCGATGTTCGGCCCGCGAACGCCGTCGTGTTCGAAGTGCTTGTAGAACGGCGTGACGCCCATTTCGCGGACGCGTGCCTGGACGAGGTCGCCGATGGGGTTGTTGACCATCGCGGTCGCGACGCCGGTGCGCAGCCCGAAGCAATCGGAGAGGTTCGCGGCGACGTTGTATTCACCGCCGGACACGTGAATGTCGAATGACCGCGCCTTGCGGAACGGCGTGACGCCCGGGTCGAGCCGGTGGACGAGCGCACCGAGTGAGAGGAAGTCGAGAGCGCAGGCATCGGTGCGAAGCGGGAGCGGCATTGGTGGAACTCCGGGGAGCGTGTGAGATGTGACTTACGCTATCGCCGGAAGAAACGCGGGCAAGGCAAGAGCGATCACGGAGCCGCACGCAGTTCCCGCAACTTCGCCTCGATTTGCTCGGCGGTGTACCAGGTGCCGGTGGTCGGGTCTTCCAGCAATCGCATCTCCTCATCGGAGATGTGCGGTCCGGGCAGGCGCGGAGTGAGCGTGCCGAGGACGCGGCCATCGGGAGACTGAGCCGAGAAGGCTACTTGCACTTTTCGAGGTACTGGCAACCTTGCGTCAACGCCGGTCAGCCGCGGACGAGGCGGCGCAGCCGCGCCGCGAACGACGGGCGTGGTGGGGGCATGGCGAGGCGCGATTCCAGTTCCGCGGCGAGTTGGGTCGAAAGTCGGGTGCGCTCGCGGTTGGCTTCTTCGGTCGCGCGCAGGCGCGCGTCGCATTCCAGCGTGAGTAAGTCGATCGCCGTGGCGCGGTCGTCGCACGCTTGCTTCAACCGCGCGATCTCGGTTGCGCGCGCGTCGCATACGGCTTGCAGTTCGCGGTTCCGCGACGCGAGCGCGTGCGCGTCTCGCACCCGCGTGCCGTCATCGGACCCGGCTGGGTACGCGCCGACCGCGACCTCGTCCGCAGTGACGTAGCCGAGTTCGGCTAGTAGCGGGCCGTGCAGCGTGTAGAACGCGCGGAGCCGCGAGGGCGTCCAGAATGCGTCGGGGCGCCACTCGGGGTTACCGGTGCCGAAGAACACCGCGTCTTTCTCGCGCAGCGTCGCCTGCGGGTTCACCCACGCGCGCCCCGGTCCGGGCAGATCCAGGAACCCCGCAATCCGCGCCAGCAGTGCGGCGTCCGCGGTCACCAGTTCCTCGAAGCGGACCACGAGCGTTTCGCCACCGCGCGCCTGCCACGCCCGGTGGTGACTGGTCCACTCGCCGTAGGGGTGATCGCCGAGCAGGAGCGAATCGAAGGTACTCGTACCGGGGTGGTAGGTGTCCTGGTACTTCGTGTAACTGCGCATCGCGAGCCGTCCGTCGCGGACGACGTAGATGGCCTTCGCGTCGTCGCGCGGCAACTGGTGCGACTTGATGAGCACAAGTTCGGGCGCGGTGTGGGCGCGTGTGTAGAACGCTTCCGGGTCACCCTCGACGAAGTACGAGCCATAGAACTCGTCGCGGATGCCGTCCGGCGCGAGGAAGTGTTCCGGCACCGGCTCCAACCCTTCACAGGACGAGAGATCGAAGCACGATTTCAGTACCTGACGGAGCAGCGTGTTACCGGAGCGCGGGTACGAAGCGAGCCAGACGAGCATGACGCGATCCTCCTGAACGTCGCTACCGAACTCATCGGCCCCATGGGCGGGCGAACTTGAAGCGGCGTGCCGCTCTGTAACACTGCGTCAGCCCGAAGTCGGCGATCGTCACCTCGCGGTTCGCGTCGTCGGATGTTCTCTGTTCTCTAATTCTTCTTCTTGAGGTGCTCGATCGCTTCCTTGTCTCGCTGCGCGGCGGCTTTGCGGTACCACTCCAGCGCGGTCTTCTGATCGTACACCGCGCCGAGGCCGAGATCGTAGGCGCGGCCCAAGTTCCGCTGCCCTGCGGGGTGGCCTAGCTGCGCTGCCTTCTCGTAGCACTGGCGCGACATGGGGTAATCCCGCGGTCCGCCGCGGCCGTAGTAGTACAGGTCGCCCAGCAGGTTCTGGGCGTCCGCGTGGTTCTGCTGGGCCGCCTTCTCGTACCACTCGCGAGCCTTCTTGTAGTCAGCCGCCGACCCCTGTGCCGCATACCACAGGCCGAGGTTGCGCTGCGCGTCCGCGTGGTTCTGCTGGGCCGCCTTCTCGAGCCACTCGTGGGCCTTCCAAATGTCTTTTGGCCCGCCATCCCCGTTATACAGCAGCGACCCGAGGTCGTTCTGGGCGTCCGCGTGGTTCTGCTGGGCCGCCTTCTCGTACCACTTTCGCGCTGCCACGTAGTTCTGCGCCCCACCGGACCCGCGGGAGCACATCTTGCCGAACTTGAACTGCGCCGCCGCGTTGCCTTGCTTCGCGGCCTTCTCGTACCACTCGCGGGCCGTCTCGAAGTTCTGGTTCTTGCCGTTTCGCCCGATGTTGTAATCCTCACCCTTCTCGAAGTCGGCCTTTGCCTGAACCAACTTCTTCTCGGCTTCTTTCTTCTCGGCTTCTTTCTTCTCGGCCTCGGTGGGTCCAGCAGCAACCGGGCCAGGTGTGGGCGCGGCTGTGTCCGGATTCGGCATTGTTCGTTTGGACATCCCCACCGCGAGGAGAACCACCACGGCCACGGTACCCGCTCCGAGACTTAGCCACAGAGCGAGCGGAGGGCCGCGTTTCTTCCCTATGTTTAGACCGACGCCCGGTTTTACGC
>SXID01000030.1 GCA_005772955.1 Planctomycetia bacterium | reverse complement strand
TCCTTCGACCACAGCAGTTTTGCCCACACCGGGTACGCCGATGAGTACGGGGTTGATCTTGGTGCGGCGTGACAGTACTTGCACCACGCGGCGACTCTCCTCGTCGCGTCCGATGACCGGGTCGAGTTTGCCGCGCTGCGCGAGTTGCGTGAGATCGCGGCCGTACTTCTCCAGCGCCTGATAGGTTTCTTCCGGGTTCTGCGACGTGACCCGCTGACTTCCGCGAACTTCCTTCAGCGCCGTGATCAGCCGGTCGCGGGTGAGGCCGAACTCGCGAAGCGTCTTGCCCGCGGTGCCGGTGTCGTCGGTCGCGGCTAGCAAGAGGTGCTCGACCGAGACGTACTCATCCCTTAGCTTCTTCGCTTCGGTCTCGGACGCGTCCAAGAGTTTGACAAGCCGTTGCGTGAGCCGCGGTTCTACATTGTCGCCGGTGACGCGTGGCTGTTTCTCCAGTTCGCGCTGAAGTTTGATCGTAACCGCATCAACTGAGACGCCCGCTTTCGCTAGGATCGCGGGCGTCAGACCCTTCTCCTGATCGAGCAGTGACAGCAACGCGTGTTCGACATCAATCTGCTGATGATTGAACCGAGCCGCGAGTTTCCGCGCCCCGGCGAGCGCCTGTTGGGCCTTCCCGGTGAACTGATCGAGATTCATAAAGTGTTCCTCTCGCCTCCTGGATGTGCGGAGGTGGGCACCGCACGTTAGAGGGGCGCCAATCGGATTGGATTCTGGCCGCTTGCGGCTAACTTTGCAGTCGCGCCAGTTCTTCGCGCAGGTTCGCCCGCGCCCGCTGTTCACCTTCCTCGAACAACAGTTGCGAGTGGTACAACCGTGGCGCCGCTAGGAACCGTGCAAGGACATGGGCGCGACCGGCGCGGTACTCCGCGTCCGGCACCCACGCGTACTCCTTGCGAATGTCGCTCGCGTAGCGGGCGTAGCGTTCCTCCGACGCGCCGAGGATCGCGAGATCGGCGTCGAGCAACACGAGCGTGTCGCGGTCCGTGGGCGCATCGACCGCATGTGCGGTCGCCCAGATCATTCGCACGATGGGCTCGATCGCGGACGCCGGCACTCCGATCGGCCCGAGCAAATCGACCGCGAGTTCCCCGCTCCGGTGCTCGTTGTCCTTCTCGCGCGAGTCGTACACCGCGTCGTGAAACCACACCGCCATTCGCAACACGTTCGGCTCTTCGATGCTCGCAGAGAGACGCTCAATCACGCGGAACATATCGCCAAGGTGTTCGAGGTTGTGATAAAACCGCTCCGGGGCGGTGTACGCGGCTACCAGCACGTCGAACACGGGATAAGCGTCCGCGGGACTGACGCGGTATCGCTCCAGGGTTCTCACCCAACTTTTCTGCATCGACTCCAAGCGTTCGGGTGAGACCATGACGAGTGACAGTTCCAGATAGTGCGCGGATGCTCACGCTTGCCGCAGGCGTCCGGCCGCGGGTATAGTTTACTTACACACTTCGCGCGTGTCCGGGCGCGGTCTGAATGCCGGTTCTTCGGAGCGTTGATGGCCGCACTCCCGCACTCCCTCGAACAGCGGCTCGCCGCGCTGGTGCCGCGAGTGCGGACCCTGCGCGTAACGCGCGGCGCGAGCGTGTGTCTTCTCGCGGCGGTCGTCTCCACGGTCTTCGTACTACTACTTGACGCGCTTGTCAGCCTCCCAGCGACGGCACGCGGGCTCTTCATCGCGGTGTGGGTCACAGCCCTCGGCGTTCTCGTGTGGCAACTGATTCTGCGGCCGTGGCACGCCGACATTCCCTTCTCCGAAGTCGCGCGCGAACTGGAGAAGCGGCTCCCAGAACTGGGCGCGCGTCTGGGCGCGGTCGTGGGTACACCGCACCCAGAAACGTCCGACGCGGTGCGAGCCGCACTCGTGGAAGACGCCGCGCGGCGAGCGAAGGCCGTTGACTTCTCGCGAGCGATCCGCGCGTACCCGGCGATGCTGCGCGCCTGCGGCGCGATCCTCACCTTTCTCGCTTTCTTGATGGCGGTGGGCCTCGTGCCCAACAGCGGGGAACGGTTGCGGCGGGTGGCAATGCCTTGGGTCCGGGGCCCAGCCGCGAGCGTCCGCGTGATCGTCACGTCCGGCGAACCGGTGGTGAAACGCGGCGGGCCGGTCACACTGACCGCGTACACACAGAAGATCGATACGCGAGCGTCCTCGCGCGACGGTGCTGTGCTTGTCTACCGCGACGGCTCCGACGCGCCTGAACACCGGCTGCCGATGACCGCCGACGACGCCGGTGCGTTCCACGTCACGCGCCCTGAGGTGCCAGGCGACTTCGAGTACCGCGTGCAGATCGGCGGCGCAACGAGCGAGTGGTTCCGCGTTACCGCGCTCGACGCTGTGGAATTCGCCGAGGGAACGCAGATCGAGATCGTTCCGCCGCGCTACGCGAAGCAACCGAATCGCGTGTTCACCAAGTTGACCGACTTCGACGCGCCCGAATTCAGCCGGATCGGCGCGCAACTGAAGTTCACGCGCCCGGCCGCAGGCGCGCACTTCGAGTGGCGGGCCAGCAGTGAGGCCAAGCCGGAACAGATTCCAATCGAACTCGCCCCGGACCGTTTAAGCGGCTCAGCAGCGGTGATTCTCCGCAGGAGCGGGGAACTGCGACTCGTCCTGCTCCGCGAAGCGAACGGCAAGACGCTCCGCACGACGACTGCTGTAGGCGTGCGCGTCACGCCTGACCGCGCACCGTGGTTTGAATCGCTGTCCGGGGTCACCTCGCGCCCGCGAACCACGCGACCGAGT
The DNA here is from genome assembly GCA_005772955.1 of Planctomycetia bacterium. Taxonomy (GTDB): domain Bacteria; phylum Planctomycetota; class Planctomycetia; order Gemmatales; family Gemmataceae; genus Gemmata. The sequence goes on along the minus strand of SXID01000030.1, from coordinate 17,206 downwards.
GCGTCCGTGCCCATCCGCGTCGTCGCGCGTGACGACATGAGCGTTTCGACTGCCGTGGTGGAGTACGTTCTCGATTCGTTCGACTCGCGAACCGAGACGGTTCCCATTCCGCTCGTCGGTGCGGGCACCGCGCGTGCGACCGGGAAGTTCGACTTCGATCTCGCGCCACTTGCCGTTGCGAGCGGCAAAATTCTCTTCCGCGTGCGCGTCACCGACAACCGGAACGCGGACGATCCAAAGCTCTCGCCACAGGACGCGTTCTACCCCACGACCGGGTGGAGCGAACTGCGGCTGTCCGCGACCGCACCGCCGCTCAACGAGCAAGACATCCTGTGCGAGCGCGATTCCTTCGGCGAGGCGGCCGAGGCCGGGCGTCTCGCGGTGCGGGAGACCGCGGACACGGTTTCGTCCGTGCGTATCGACGCGACCGGGCGCGTCGACCTCGCGGTCGATCACACCACGCGTTTGCACAACGCACGCGAACGCATCCGGCGCACAGCGGTGATACTTACTGACCTCGCCCGCGAAGTTTCGCTCACGCCCGAACTGCGACAACTCGCAACCGCAGTTCGCGAAATCGCCGAGAACGAACTGACGGCTGCCGAGGCCGCGACCCTCAAGATCGAGGCCGACGAAACCGGCCGGGCGGAAGCGTTCGCCGCCGCGGTCAAACAGTTGGGCGACGCGGGCGACAAGTTGGACGTACTCCTCGCGCGCAACACGAACCTCGCGCGAGACCGGCTCGATCGCGCGAAACTCGGGGCGCTCGCGGTGGATCAGACCGCGCTCGCAGGCGTCGCGAAGGCCGGCGAAAAGGAACTACACACGCGCCAGCAAGAGCTAGTTGCGCGACTGCGGTCGCTCCTCGCGGAGAGTGAACCGCTTCGCACGGCGGCGGAGGGCGCGAAGGGTAACGAGGCGCGCCGGCTCGCGCTCGCAATCACTGAACTATCCGCACTGCTCCGCGACCTCGACACCGCGAGCCGACGAACGGCGACCGACGCCCGCGACGCGCTCGTCGCCGACATCGCGCGCGACCAGGAGTCACTCAACACGCGGGCCGCGAAACTGTTCGCCACGCTCGATGTTTCTGCACGTCTCGCAGGCGTCGCACCGCCCAGGCTCGACGACTTCCGTCGCGTCGCGGACCTCGCCGCGGCCGGCAAACCAGTCGAGGCGCTCACAGAACTGGAGAAGCAATCGCAGGCGCTCGAACGGATCGCGACAGAGTTCGACACGTGGGCCGCGGACCGCGCCGACCCGAAGCGCGGCGCGAAGCAACTCGCGCTGTGGCAAGACGACCTCCTCGCGCGCCTCCGCGCCACAACGAAAGCCACCGACTTCGACAAACTACCGGACGACACGAAGACTGCGTTCCGCACGGAACAGAAGGTGATTCACGCGACACTCGCGCTGCTCGCGATCCCGCCAGACGCGGCGGTGAAGGCCGCGAGCGACAACGCCGCGATTCACACAGGCACGGCACACGGACTCCTTTCCAACGACGGCCGCGGCGCGGAAGCCGCGATGAAGCTCGCCGTCGATTCGCTCAACCGCCTCGCGGAGAAAACGCCGTCCGTCGCCGAACGGCTCGCCAAGGCGCTGCGCGAGTTCGACAAACTCAGGCCGGAGCAGGACACGCTTGCGAACGCGGTCGAGCAGGCGCTCCGCGGCCACGACGGGCAAGCACCCACGCCGGCGATAGTCGCCTCAATCACGAAGAAACTCGCGCCCCTCGTGGAACGCCAGCGGAAGGTTGTGGGCGCATTCGCGGCGCTCGACCTACCGGGGTTGGGGGCGCGTCAGGCACGCGTCGCCGGGGCTCTGGCGGTGGCGATCGCGGACCTGCAAGACGGTTCGCCGTTTGATGTGCAGGCCTCGCAGTTGGCGGTCCGACGCGAGTTCGAGCGGCTCAAGTTAATGCTTGAAGGGATCCCACCGCCGGACGCGAAAGCAGACGAGTTACACCGCCTCGTCAATACCATCGCCGACGCGCTCGACCTCCACGGTGAGAACATCGCAGCGAAGTTGCTCGAACCGGCCGCGCCGGTGGTGCAGGACGCGCAGAAGCAACTCGCGTTCCTCATCGCGCCAGATGCGCCCGGACTCATGAACGATGCCAAAGTCGCGCTCCAGTTCGCTGAATCCGGGTTGCGGGACAGTTCGAAGCCGGACGCGGCACGCCTGCGCATCCGCGCCGCGGCCGACGCGCTCGGTCGGTTGAGCGTCCGGCTCAACGGCACCGAGACCGACCTCGATCGCGTGAACCGGTTCGCGAACAACCGCCGACTTGCAGCGGTCCGTGCGAAGGAACTCGCTGACGCGAAGGCACCGTTCAGCGTACCCGCTTCCGACGAAGCGAAACGCCAACTGGTGCGCGAACTGGAGGAACTCGCGCACACCCGTGTCGGCGGGGCGGGTCAGATCAACAAGCACCGCGTCCTCGACCTGTACGCGAAACTCCGCACGAAGATCGAACCAGACCGGCTCGCGTCTGATCAGAGGGCGCTCGCGGAGGCGCTCGACGAACTTGCGGCGAAGATGGCCGACATCGCAGAACTCGCCACACTCGCTGAAAGCGCCGACCCACACTCGACGCCCAAAGCCGACGCGTATCTGCCTTCCAAACCGCTCGCGGGAGCGATCCGCGGGCTGGTGAAACAGCAGCGCACGCTCCGCGACGGGCTGACGAACTTCGCTCGCGCACTCGCCGAGCGACTCCGGCCCGCGGCGGTTCACCCGTTCACCGAACTCGAAGCAAAGCAGCGCGCGATCGCGGCGGAGTTGTTCGCGCTCGCGCCCGAAGCGGAACCCGCGAGCAAGGTCGCGCGAGCCGCGGCCGACGCCTTACGAACGGGCAACCCCCTGGTCGCGAAGGAAATGACCGAAACCGTAACGAACCTTCTGCGAGAACTCTTGCTGATCGGCGAGGGGAAACCGTGGGGTGCGAGAGCCAAAGACCTCGTCGCGCGACAGCAGGCGGTACTCGACGACCTGACAAAACTCGCCGGCGCGTCGAACGCTGCGACCGCGCAGCAGGTCGCGCGTGCGTCCGAACTCGCGGGCCGCGCGGCGGAACTGGCTCGCGTGCTGGAACTCGCGGCGAAGGGGCTGGACCCGACCGACTCGACCGCGAAGACGTTCGTCGCTGCCGCAGGCCAGTTGAAGGATGCCGAGAAGCGGTTGCTCGAAGCCTCGCAGAGGTCCGCCACGACCAACATCTCGGACGCCGCACGTCTCCGCGCGGAAGCCGACACGCTCCTGCGGGCCGCGAGCGCCCGCGTTTCCGGTGCGGTCCCGGCGGCACCCGCGGGCGCGAGTTCGGCCACCGGCGACGCGCTTCGCGCGGCGGAACTCGCGATGCGTACAGCGATCGAAGACCTCGCCAGCGGCACTCCCGCGACGGCCGAGAAAGCGATGCGCGAAGCCGCGAACGCGCTCACCACCGCGAAGAGCGTGGGCAGGTAACCGCATCACTCCGACGCGTGAATTCCAATTGCCGCGCAGAGATAGACGATCTCCTTCGTCGCGAATATCATTATTTAGTTGATCTCTCCTGCCCGCCAAACTCACCCTATACACAGTATCTCTGGAGTTCGAGATGTCTCCCTCCCCATCCCCACGAATGCGGGGATTCACACTTATTGAATTGCTGGTGGTGATCGCGATTATCGCCATCCTGATCGGCCTACTTCTCCCCGCGGTGCAGAAGGTGCGTGAGGCCGCCGCACGCATGAGCAGCCAGAACAACCTCAAGCAGTTAGGGCTCGCCGCCCACTCCGCCAACGATCAGGCCGGGCACCTGCCGGTTGCGTGGAATGCTTGGTGGATGCACGCGCCACAGCGGGCCGGCGCCTGGGTCACCGGTGCGTACCGTGGTTCGTGGGCCAACGACACCACGATGGGCGACGTGACCTCGTTCTACCACCTGCTGCCGTTCATCGAACAGAACACAGTGCATCAGGCCGGAACCGGCCAGCAACTGTTCAGTTACCCCAGTGGCCTCCAGGCCTGGACCATCAAACTGAAAGTGTTCAAGGCTCCGGCCGATCCGAGTTCCGCCGATTTCAAGAACATCCAGTACTCGTGGCTCGAGAGCAACGCGATGACCCCGTGGGCCGCGACCAGTTACGCGAGCAACTTCCAGGTGCTGGGCCGTCGCGGAGGCAACGCCTTCGACGCGGCGCAGTGGGACCAGCCTATGTCCGTCTTGGGTATCTCCGACGGCAGTTCCAACACGATGCTGTTCGCCGAGAAGCGGATGATCTGCGGGACGTATGCCAACCTGCTGTTGCACGGCGGCTGGGATCTGAACTACGGCCCGTACTTCGCGGCCACCGGCACCGGCCTCAAGTTCCAGGTGCAGCCAACCGAAGCGAGTTGCGACCGGTACGCCGCGACCGCGTTCAGCGCCGGCGGGTGCCAGGTGTGCATGGCCGACGGTAGTGTCCGCAACGTCTCCCCCGGTGTTGCAGCCGCCACGTGGGCGCTCGCGTGCGACCCGTCCGACGGGCAAGTTCTGCCCGGTAACTGGTAGCACGAGGCAACGCACATGAACATCATTTTCCGACGCGCCCCGCTCCTGGCGGGGTTGCTCGCGCTCGCACTGACCGGGTGCGGCGCTGAGGACGGGTTGAACAAGGGCGGCAAGCTCACCGGGAAAGTCACGATCGACGGTAAGCCGCTCAAGGGCGGGAACGTGGTCGTGGTGTCAGAAAACGGGAAGTACTCGGTTCAAGGGTACGTCAACGGGGAGGGCGTCTACACCGTTCTCGAGCCGCCGCGGGGCAAGGTGAATATCGCCGTACAGACCGTACACCTGCGCGGCTCGGTCATACCCAAGGGCAACCCCAGCGCGGGCAAGGGTAAGGGCGGCGATGGGTCGCGCGGCATGACGCTGCCAGACCCGAAGGAGATTGGCCTGGGGTTTACGGCCGTCCCGGAGCGGTACGAGAAGCCCGACACGTCGGGACTGCACGCCGAGGTGAAGTCTGGCGATCAGACCCACGACCTCGAACTGACCGGCAAGCCCTGAACGCGACAACGCGCCTACGCGGGCCGTGGCACCAGTTGGTGCCACGGCCCGCAGGCGTTACCGGCTCAGGGTTTGCCTTCCAGCACGCGAATCACGTCTTCCACCTCGCGCCGAATTTGCAGGTTGGTTGTCTTCTGGGCGAAGTCTCGCAGTTCCGGGACCGCGACTGCGGCGCCCTTCCCCAATCGCCTGAGTTTGTACAGCGCGCTTTGGCGGGCAGCGGTGTTGCCACGCACGTCGTTCAGCGCTGGGGCGATGAGCTTCGTGTACGCCACGCTCCCGGCCTTCGCCGGCATGCGGTAGAACGTTCGCAACGCCAGCCCCGCGAGAGTCGCGTGCGGCGTCACCTCGATGAGAGCCAGTTCGTCCTGGTTCACGAGATACTCGTACTTGCGAACCGTGTCCTTCGGGGTGAACGGCGACGGCTGACCGGGCGGGACCGTGAAGAGCGACGGGTACGTGATCTCGATGTGTTTATCATCGAGGACGCGGAACGTCGGTTCCTTTCCCGGCTGCCGCGGGAACGCAACCGGGTTGTCCTCGGTCAGCTTGCCGCCTGCCGCGAACACGAACGAATTCGCCTGATCGTTGCGCCACTCGCCGAATAGCAGGTTCTGTGCCTGCGCGCCGCGCACCCACTTTGTGTCGTTGCGGATCGCGTCCTCTTTCTTCCGCTGCGCCGCGAGTTCGTCGAGGTCGTGACCCAGCGGCCCGGCGAAAGTGGTGAATCCCTCGTGCCGCGTGTACGTCGAACCGTTCTGTTCCAGCGCCGTGCTGAATGCCGCCCGCTGCCCCTCTTTGGTCTTGCCGAACGCCACCCACACGCGAAAGCTCTTCCCATCCCACCGGCGCCACTCGGCCCCTTCCCCGAAGCGTGCGAACCCCGCTTCCATCGCGGCCTCGATCTCGCCCAAACCCTTGCGGAAGGCGTCCCGCATGTCGTTCTCCGACGACGACCGACCACCGCCAAGGATGCCTTCCACCTCGCTGAGGTCCATCCCCGGCTTGACGCTTCTGAAGTTGTCGGCGGTCACCTTCGCTTGGTCCGCGGGCGCCAAGGCGCCGTCCTTGCCGCCCTTGCGAACGATGAGGATCACCACGAGGGCAACAACGCCGAGCGCGAGCAAGCCGCCCATGACGATAGCGGCGATCTTCGTGCCTGACAACTTCTTCGCGGGCGGCTTCTTGCGCGAGCGCTTCGGGGCTGGCTTTTCCTCTTCTTCCTCTGCCTCCTCGCGTTCGTCCTCGTCCTCGTCTTCGTCTTCGGGCGGGGCGAACGACTTGCCGCACTCGCGGCAGCGGAGCCGTTCCGCGCCCTCGCGTACTTTCACCTTCTCGCCGCACTTCGGACACTTCACACTGGCCATGATGGTTCATCTCGTGGGAGAGAATCACACGCGCTATTCTGACTACCCCTGCGCCAGCAGACAAGACGGTGCCGGCACATACAACGAACCGCGACGCCCCGCGAACGAGAACTGCTCATGCCCGACTACCCGAAGGACGTTGCCAGACTACTCGCGGAGCCGCACTCGGTTTCGCTCGGACCGGGCACGCCGAACGAGGCGCTGCGCGCGAAGCTGAAGGCTACATCCGCGGCGATTCTCCCTCCGTGCGCCGCCGGGTTGTGGCTGCGTTTCGACTTCCTCGATGAGTCGCACTCCATCTGCCAGACGGCCGAAGGCGTGCCGGACTACGACTTCTGGCACGCGATCATGCACCGCCGCGAGCCAGACGCCTTCAACAGCAAATACTGGTGGCGTCGTGTGGGCGCGCACCCAGTGTTAGAACAACTGCGCGAGCGCGCACCCGAAGTGGGCTACGCATACACCACCCCGGAAGAGTTCGTGGACTTCTGCGAGAAGGTGCGCGACACCGGAAGCACAGACGAGGAACTGGCGAATCGCGTGCAGCAACTCGAATGGCAACTCCTCTTCGACCACTGCCTCCGCTCAGATCTGCGCTGTACTCTGCGCGGTCAGGAATGAGTCAGGCGATTCCCACTAACCGCTCCCTTGCGGTCGCGGCTCGTTGGAATCGCCTGACTCATTCCTGACCGCGCAGAGACATTCGCCGGACGGCGCGGCGAACACGCGGCGCGTCAACCGAGAATGAAGTGCAGAACGAGGTAGGTGAGAGCCGAAACCGCGGCCGAAATTGGGATCGTCAGTACCCACGCCACGAGCATACTTTGCGCGACCCCCCAGCGCACCGCCGACACTCGCTTCGACGCGCCGACCCCCATGATGCTCGACGAGATGACGTGCGTCGTGCTCACCGGGGCCTTCAACCAGGTCGCGAGCAAGATAACAACGGCTGCGGCGGTCTCGGCTGCGAACCCGTTGATCGGCCGCAACTTGATGATCCGGTGGCCCATCGTCTTCATAATCCGCCAGCCGCCGGTCGCGGTTCCCAGCGCCATCGCGGTGGCGCAACTGATTACCACCCACAGCGGCACGTTCATATCACCAACCGCGTTCCCCTGCGACGCGGCGTAGGAGGCCAGCGCGAGGGTAATGATGCCCATCGCTTTCTGCGCGTCGTTGGATCCGTGTGCGAATGCCATGAACCCGGCGGAGCCGAGTTGCAGGGCGCGGAACCCGCGGTTCACCGTCGTCGGCCGGAGCCTACGCACGAGCCAGATCAGCGTGACCATCAGGACGAAGCCGCCGAGCAACCCACACAGCGGCGACAACACCAACGCCTTTAACGTGAGCAACACGCCCTTCGAGGTGATCAGTTCCCAGATCGCGGTGCCCGACCCGGCGCCGTGGACGACACGGTGACACCAGACCGCCCCGACCAGACCGCCGATGAGCGCGTGCGACGAACTCGACGGGATGCCGTAGTACCAGGTGAGCAGGTTCCAGAAGATGGCGCCGAGCAGCGCACTGGCCACGACCAGTTGCGTGATCGACCGCGGGTCGGCGATGTCGCCGCCAATGGTCTTGGCGACGCCGACACCGACGAACGCACCGACGAAGTTGCACCCGGCCGCGAGCAGCACCGCGGTACGCCCCGGCAGCACGTTGGTAGAGACCACCGTGGCGACCGCGTTGGCGGTGTCGTGGACCCCGTTGATGTAGTCGAACGCCAACGCTAACGCGATCACAACGACCAGGATGATGAACGCGTTATCCATTCTTCACCACCACCGAACGGATAACATCCATCGCATCTTCACACTGGTCCACGCCGTCTTCGAGGCTGGACAACATGTCCTTCTGGCGCACCAGTTCGACAGCGGGGACACTCCCGTCGAACAGCGCCGCGATGGCCTTCCGGTAAATGGCGTCGGCCTCGTTCTCGAGCGCGTGAATCGCCACAGTGGCCCCCCGCACCGACTCGGGGTCGGCGAACTTGCGAAGCCGGCGGGCGGCCCCAGCGAGTTCGCGGGCGCACGCCACCGTCAAGCGGACGAGGTGTCGCATCGGTTCCGTCAGCGTCTCGAACCGGTACAGGAGAGCGAACGCGGAGGTGTGCTCCATGCTATCGACGACATTGTCGAGAACCTTCGTGAGCCGCGCCAGGTCTTCGCGGTCGATGGGGGTGACGAATGTGCGGTCGATCTCCCCGTATAACTTGCGGCAGTAGTCGTCGGCCGCAGTCTCGATCGGCTTGAGCCGCGCCGAGACGGCCTCGAAGCGATCCCGGCCGCTGGCGGTCTCCAGTTCGGCGAAGACCTCGGCGGCCTCGTCGATCTTGCTGGCCAGTTCCTCGAGCATAGCGAAGAAGTGATCCTGCCGCGGGAGGAGAAAGCGGATCATCCGGTCGATCAGCATGCGGTACTCCAGCGCGAGGTCGTGTTGGGAAGATACTATGCCGCGGCGTGGGAAATGGGAGGAGGGCAGCACAGGCCCGCTGCCACTCGCACCGACGGGGTTCGGTTGGTATCCTGCTGGTGTTCTCCTCACCACCTTCCGCTTCACCTAACAACTCGCGGAGCCTCTCGTGAAAGCTCACTTCGTAGCGGTGGCGCTGGCCGCGTGCCTTGTCACTCCGGTCGCGGCAGCGGACGCCAAGATTCGCGTCGTCGTCATAGACGGGCAGAACAACCACAAGTGGCGCGAGACCACGCCGTTCTTGAAGAAAGCACTCGAACAGGGCGGGCGGTTCGCGGTGGACGTGTCGTCCAACGTGAAAGGCGCCGAGAAGGCGCCCGAGGGTACGGTGCCGTTCCCGCCGGACCTGAGCAAGTACGACGCGGTCGTGAGCAACTACAACGGGGCCGCGTGGCCGGCGGAGTTTCAGAAGGATTTTGAGCATCGCGTGCGCGACGGCAAACTCGGCTTCGTGCTGTTCCACGCCGCGAACAACTGCTTCGCCGGCTGGCCGGAGTTCAACAAGATGATTGGCCTCGGCTGGCGCGACGCGAAGTTCGGCGACCGCCTCTACCTCGACGGTGACGGCAAGGAGGTTCGCGTACCGAAGGGCGAGGGCAAGAACACCGGCGAGACGAACCACCCTTACGCCATCGTGCTGCGCGACGCGAACCACCCCATTACAAAGGGGATGCCGAAGGAGTGGATGCACGCGAAGGATCAATTAATGCACAACCTGCGAGGTCCGGCGGAGAACGTGAAGGTGCTGGCGACCGCGTTCTGCCCGGCGACGAAGGCGAACGAGCCGATTGTGTGGACGGTTGATTACGGCAAGGGTCGGATCGTCCACACGCCGATGGGTCACGACGTGTTCGCGATGAGTTGCGTCGGGTTCGTGACGACGATGCAGCGCGCGGTGGAGTGGTCCGCGACGGGCAATGTGACCGTCGCGATCCCGGAAAACTTCCCGACCGCGGACAAGGCGAGCCAGTTCCCCGCCGAGAAGAAGTGATACCGATCACGCTTTACCGAGAACGAGGTCGATGACCCAACACCCGCGAACGTGAACTTGCTTCGTATCGCGACAATGCGCGAGGATGTAGTCGTTATCGCAACCGGCATCTTGTATCGCGTCCGCGAGGATCGGCATCGCGCTGAAGCCGCGCGATTCATACATGCCGCGAGCGAGTGACACCACGGTGTCCGTGAGCCACTCCGAGGAGAACGCACCCGGTCGGAACAGGCTTCCCGAAGATGTCGCGGAGCAATCATACCTGCGGCTCAAAAGCCGTGGCGTCACCGAGAGGTCTTGCCGGAAAGCTCGCTCGCCAACAGGCCGTCTCCAAGTTGACGAAGGCGCCCCAGACATCCACTCCGCTTCGGTCCTCGGTGGCCCTCTCACCGCAGCGTGTCCCCGAACCGGCTCTCCGGTCTCGCGGGGCATTCCGTACTATAACCGGGTTCGCGCGACGATTCAGCCACAGCACGCCAGCAACACACCATGAGCGAAGAACGCCAACTCCACCTGCTCTCGTCATACCGGCTCGCGACCTCGTACCCGCTCCAGCAGACGCCGGACGAGGTCGCCGCGTGGCTCAACGGATACGCCGCGCTGTGGCACCCGGCGGCGCTCGCGTTCGCCGCGCAGCCGCCGCAGGCGTCCAGTTCCTACGACCACGATCTGCCGCGCACCGGGTTCGTGTACTGCGTCCCTGAAGGCCCGCATTTATTCCAGCCCGACGACTGGAACACCCGCGTCGAAGAAGCGAAGTCCATCGTGTTCCGCGCGACCGCGTCACGCGCCGAAACGATCGAGCGGCTTTTCACGGCGCTGCGCGAATCGGGCCAAGCGGCACACGCCGGATCGCTCTTTGACGCGTCGGCGGAAGCCGTGCGGCTGTTCGCGGGGTTGGGCTACGGCTACCTGATGCTCGACACGCTCTACGAGGCGATGGACCACGAGAAGTTGCTCGACGCACCGGGCTTCTGGGCGGATGTCGTCGCGGCCCGTGATGCGCTGGAGAAGAGCGAGGAGTACATTCCGCACCTGAAACTTGCTGCGGAGAAACTGCAAGCTGGGCGAGAGCCGGTCTACTCTGGGTCGATGTACTGGCTCGACTGGGTTCACATCGACCTGCAAAGGCTCGACGCCGAGTGGCCCGCGTCGCTCAGGGCCGGTCTTCCCCTCACAATACTCGCGTCCGGCGAGACGCTGGAACATCTCGCGGAGCAGGCGCCTCAGCGGTTCGCGGAATTGAAGGACAAGCTGCCGCCGGACCTGCCGCATGCGGTCGATCTGTGCTGTGGTTCCTACCGCGACCGCGAAGACGCGCTCATGCCGGTCGAGAGCCAACTGTGGAACCTCCGCGCCGCACGGCGCGCCGCGAAGAAGTTGTTCGGCGTGGAACCCGCGGTGTACGGCCGCAAGAAGAGCGCGTACCACCCCCAATTACCGGGCTGGTTGGCGCACATGGGCTTCAAGCACGCGGTGCTGATTAGCTCCGACGGCGGCTTGATTCCGAGTATTCGCTCGTCCGCGGTGAACTGGCCGAGTCCCGACGGCAAAGCAGTCGAAGCGTTCACGCGCGAACCGCACCCAGCTCACGACCCGCACACGTACTTCAACCTCGTTTACCACCTTCATCAGGCGACCAGCTACGACTCCGCGCCCACGGTATCCCTGAAGCATGCGGGCGAACCGGCGTTCGCGACTTACGACGACTTGCTCGCGCTCACCGAACTCGCCCCGGTGTTCGGTGAGTGGACGAACCTGAGCCGGTACTTCAACGGCGCGACAAGCGGCGACTACATAGGCGTGCAATCGGCGGACGAGTTCTTCGCGGACTACCTCGATGACCGCGTGACAAACCTGCACCGCCCCGAACCGGTCGGCGGGTTCCCGCGACACCTCCGACTGCGCCGCCGCGTCGACGCTGCGTTCACGCTCGCGGCGCTCTTCCGCACGCTCACACCACCCACACCGGAAGACGATGAATCCCTTCGGAAGTTGGCTGAGGTGGAAGACGCGATCGAGACGTGCGGCGTGAACTTCGGGGCATTGTCTTCTCCCTCTCCCCTTGCGGGCGAGGGTGGCGAGTCTGCGAGCCGGGTGAGGGGGGAAGTGTTAACTCACGCTCAACCTTCCCCCTCACCCGTCGGCGAAGCGCCGACACCCTCGACCGCAAGGGGAGAGGGAGAAGCGGCCCTCGCTCCGCTCGAAGCACACTGGGCGAAGAAACTCGCAGACCGCATTCAGGTGCGCTCCGCGGACGGGCAACCAGGGTTAATGGTCTTCAACACGTGCGCGTTCACGCGGCGTGTGGTGCTGGAGATCGATGGCTTCCGCGGCGCGATCCCGGTTGTCGATCCGGTGAAAGCCGCCGAGTTCAGTGGAACGACGGCGCGGCTCGTGGTCGAGGTGCCGTCGCTGGGCTTCGCGTGGGTGCCGCGCGGCGGGACCGCCGCGCCGCCGAAAGCGCGCATGAAACTCGCGGACGGCTTGACCGTGCGGAACGAGTTCATCGAGTGCGACATCGATGCGACCACCGGCGGCATCCGCTCGTTCCGCGACTTGCGCACTCGCGCGACGCGATTCGGGCAGCAGTTGGTGTTCAACCCCGGCAGCAAGATGATCGCGCGCGAGGTTCGTGTGACGAACAGCGGGGCCGCTCTTGGCGAGATCGTGAGCACCGGCGACCTGATCGACGAACGTGACGAGGTACTCGCGACGTTCAAGCAGCGCGTGCGGGCGTGGCTCGGGCGCCCCGTGTTGGAACTGCGCATCGAGTTGGACGTGAAGCACCAGCCGAGCGGCTACCCGTGGCACGCGTTCTACGGTTCGCGGTTCGGCTGGCGTGACGAACGCGCCGTGCTGTTCCGCGGGGTGAACGGCGCGAACGCGCAGACCGGCTACACGCGGCCAGTGTCCTCCGATTATCTCGAAGTCAGGCTCGGCGCGGAGCGGTCATTCCTGTTCACCGGCGGGTTGCCGTTCGTACAGCGCCACGGCTCGCGCATGGCCGATGTGATCCTGGTTCCCGAAGGTGAGCAGACGCGTTCCTTCGACCTGCTCCTGGCGACCGACCGCGACGTGCCGATGCAGACCGCGCAGGGGTGGGTGTCGCCAGCGCCGGTCGTGTTCACGGAGAAAGGCGCGCCCGCCGTCGGTGTGTCCGGCTGGCTCGCGCACGTCGATATGCCAAGCCTGCTCCTGATGAGCCTGCGGCCATGCGAAGCAGAAGGCGGAGGTCGCGCGATCGCGGGTTCGCTGATCGAAACGGCCGGCTTCAGCGGTGCCGCGGAACTACGGTTCGCGCGCGACCCCGGCAGCGCGTCACTCGTTGACGGAATGGGGAACGTGCTTCAACCGCTCGCGATGGTCGGCGACGCGATCCCGCTCGAATACTCCGCGGGCGAAACGCTCCGCGTGAAGGCTGAATGGGTTTAGGGTGGTCCGCTCGCTCGACGAGCGGGCCACACTGCGGATTACTTGAACAGCGCGATCGGGCCGGGCGCGGCGAGACGTTTCTCGGCCGCGCGGAACAGCTTCTCCGCTCCGGCCTTCTCCCCGCCAAACCACAGTTGATAACCGAGCAGGAATTCGAGCGCGGCCTGATCGGGGTTGTCCGCGACGGCCTTCTTCAGCGCATCGAGATGCGCCGCGTAGCGGTCGGCGCGGCCGTCATACGGTTCCGCCGGGTCGAACGCCGCGGCGGGCCACTTTGCGTCGCGGGCGAGGCCCTCGCGCACGCGAGCCACCGCTTCGGCGTACTGACCGGCCGCGAACCGCGCCTGTGCGTGCAAGAAGTACGTCCGCGCGTCGGTCGGGTCCGCCGTGGTCGCACGCTCGAAGTGTTCCGCGGCGCGGCCGTAGTCACCAGTCGCGAACGATGCGAGTGCGAGCTTCATCTGCCGCGCCGCTTCCTTCTTCGGGTCCGCTTCGGGCACCTCCGCGACCACCTTCACCGCGGGCTTGAACGGGTCGAACGCGCCGACCACCGGAGCCGGCGGGCGGGCCGCGACGCGAGTGATTTCGGGAACAGTTGTTGCCTTCTTGGGCGCAATCACGAGGAAGTCGGTTTCCTTCGCACCGCGTGGGAACACGACCGCGTCGTTGCGCGGCGGCACGTTCCCCGCGAGCGCGTCGGGGTTGCCGAAGTTCCCCCCGATGATGATCGGCGGAGCGATGATCACCGGCGGTCCGAACCCGACACCGAAGCCGTTCACGCCGGGGCCAAAGCCAAACGGAACCACGGGTGCGAACGGCACTGGTGAGAACCCGACGGGGCCGAACGGGCCGAACGGCGCGACCGGCACCAGAAGCGGAGCGTAGAACGCGGATCGCGACACGAACCCGCTGTAGAACCCGTTCACGCGGAGATGCGACCCACCGGCCGAGAACCCGAAACCACTACGGTACGAGTACGAGTACCCACTGCTGTAGCTGTAGCCGTAGCGCGGTCCGTACAGCGGTCCGCACGCGAACTGCGCCTGCGCCGGGGCCAGTTCGGACAGTCCCAGCACTGCACAAACGACAACGATGAACCGCTTCATGGGCTTGCCTCCCGTCGCGTTCTGACGGCTCCGCACGCGGCGATTATCCGCTACAACCGGCGTCACCGCAACCGTAGCTTGGAATGACCCCCCGCGACGGTCGTCTTCCGAGAACCGACCCCAAAACACCGGAGTTCACCCATGTTCATGCTCACACTCGCGATCACGTTCCTGTCTGCTGCCGACCCGAAGTTGAACCCGCGTCAGGTGGCCGAAGGCTACGTCGCCGCGGCGCTCGCGGGCAAACCAGTCGACGCGGTGAGGTTCGCGGAGGATGGGAAGAGTCCCGCCAAACCGGAGTCGGTGAAGAAGCTCAGAGAGGTAATCAACGCGAACGCACTCGCTCTACCCACGGTGCTGTTCCGTGACAAGAACGGTTACGCGCTCGCCGTGAGTGAACCGATCAAACTGCCGAAGCCGCTGCCCGACGGCACGGATCGCGGGTGCCTCCTCTTCACGCTGAAGAAATCCAAGGATGGCGTGTGGCTCATCAAGGACATCGACGTGCGGTCCGTAGACGAAGCCGCGACGCGAGTGAAGGAGGCGAAGAATGCGCACGACGACGCGAAGGAGATCGCACCGACGAAGTCGTAGAAGCTACCGAGCGCAGAGGGCAGAGGGCAGGTTTTCGCGTTGGTCGCGCAGGGGCCACTGTTGTTCTGGCTCAGCCAGTGGCCCCTGCGCGACCAACGCGAAAACCTGTCTTCTGTCACTGGTAGTCGTACCCGATGTGGAACGTCACGCGTCCGTCGGGGAGCCGGCGGATGTTCGTGATGTGGACCGACGCGCCACCGCCGAGTTGGCTCTTGCTCGACGGAATCGTGTACGGCGTGAAACTGTCGTTCGCGGTGCTCGGGTAGGGCACCGAACCCAGGTGGATGTTCGGACCGCGCGCGCCCTCGACGCCGTGCGACTCTTCGAGCACCGGTTTGTTGTTCACCACGCGCCAGATGAGAAGCCCCTCGCCCGGCAGTCGCTCATCCCACCCGGTTTTCTTGCGAACTTCGAGCAGTAAGTACTCGCTGTTGTCGGGCCGCACCTTGATCTTGAAGCACTGCGTCGGGTCGGTCTCGATCGGCGAAAGGATCAGTTTCTGGCGCACCGTGGGGTCGATCACGGTCGGCTTCACCCAGCCCAACACTTCCTTGCTCCACGCGGAGAAGTGCTGGGGCCGCCCGCCGCCGATCTGGTTGGACATTGCGCACCACTGGCCGACGCCTTCGCTCCCCGGCAATTCCGGGCGCGCGTACAGGTCCGGCAGGCCGAGCATGTGGCCGAACTCGTGGCAGAACACGCTGATGTCGTTCATCGTGGTGCCGCCCTCTTGCACGATGAAGTACGGGAGGCTGCGGCCCCCGAAGCTCACGTTGGCCCGGTGCGGCCAGTACAGCCCGCCGCGGGTGGTCTGCACGCGCCCACCCGCGTACAGGAAGAACACGCCGTCGTACTCCTTCAGCGCGTCCTTACCGGCCTTCTTCGTGTACAGCTCAAGCGTCTCGGTTAGCAGTGCCTTCTTCTCACCGGCGCTGGTGCCGCTGCCGCTGGAGTAGTCCATCCGCTTCTTCGACGCCTCCACCCAACCCACGAATTTCCCTTCGATCTTGAACGTGCCGTAGCTGAGTTCCTTGTAGTAGTCGTTCATGCTCCCGTAGACCTGTTGCCCGGTCGCGCTCTTGTCCTTGTACTGATCCAGGCTGAACATCGAGTCTTCCCAGTCCTTGTCGGTCACCTTCGGGTTGTGCTTCACGTCGGGATACTCGACGCCGATGATGGCGAGGTTGTACGTGGGCTTGCGCCACGAGCGCGGGAGCCGGTCGTCCCAGCCGAACCCCTTTCCGCCGGTCCCCGCGTCGGTCATCGGTGCGGTCGTCGCCTTGAGCTTCGCGGTGATGGTCTCCGTCTTGGTGCCGCGCGACACGGTGAACGTGACCGAGTCGCCGGCCGACTTGCTCCGCAGCGCGTCCTTCAGGGTCGCGGAGCTGGTCACGGCGTCGGTGCCGAACTTCAGCACCACGTCGCCTTCCTTCAAGCCGGCGACTTCGGCAGGCGAATCCGGCGCGACTACCTCGACCACCGGCTTCCCGGCCTTGTCGCCCACAACGACGCCCAGGTATCCGGCCGCGTTGAACGTGACCGCCGTCGCGGGTGCGTCCTTGAGCGTCTTCGCGGTCTTCACCGTCTTGTAGCCGCCGGGCGTGGGGAACGGCGCGACTTCCGGTGCCGACCGCGCTGACGCGGACAGCAAAACCATCGACAAGGACGCAAGCGCGCCGAGCGCGAGGAGGCGGGGGGATGTCATGGGACACCGAGTGAAAGGGAAAATGAGAAACCGAGTGCAGTTGCGTTGTAGTCTGACGGATGTGAAGGGGAAATGAATGCGGGAGCAGAGGCAAGTTAGCCGCAAGCCGAAGGCGAGTGCGCGGAGGAGGGCGCCTTGCCCGCACCCGCACGGCCGCTACAATGCTCTATCTTCCGTGAACATCGAACTTTCGAGGGAACTCGTCATGGCACACAAGAAGGGTCAAGGGTCGGTCCGCAACGGGCGTGACTCGCAAGCGAAGCGCCGCGGGCTGAAGGCTTACGGCGGGCAGGCGGTGACGGTCGGCAGCATCATCGTGACGCAGTGCGGCACGACGTTCTCGCCCGGCCGATTCGTGCGGTTGGCGAAGAACAACAGCATCTTCGCGATGGCCGACGGCACGGTGTACTTCGACCAGGGCGGCAAGCGCCTCAACGTGAAGCCCTCCGACCCCGCGGCCACCACGATCGCGTAAGCGCAACTCGGTTCTCCGGTCGC
>SXID01000230.1 GCA_005772955.1 Planctomycetia bacterium | reverse complement strand
GTCACGATCTCCGCTTCCGCGAAGTCTTCCGCTAGCGCCTCCATTACCGAATCTTCGAGCTGCGCGATGCCCTCGCCGGTTAGCCCGCTCACCGCGACCGCGCGGGGGTGATGTGCTTCGAGGAGAGTGAGCAGCGAACGGTCCTGGAGCTTGTCGATCTTGTTCAGAATCAACAGCGTGGGCTTGTCGGCGCAGTCCAGTTCTTTCAGCACACTCACCACCGCGCGGATGTGGTCTTCAGCTTGCGGGCTGCTCGCATCGACCACGTGAAGCAGCAACTTCGCGTGCCGCGCCTCGGAAAGCGTTGCCTTGAACGACGCGACCAGATGGTGAGGTAGGTCGCGAATGAACCCGACCGTGTCGGAGAGCAGCACGCGGCCCCAGTCGCGAATGTGCCACTGCCGCGTCCGCGTGTCGAGCGTCGAGAACAGTTGGTTCTTCACGAACACGCCCGCCTTCGTCAGCGTGTTCATCAACTGCGACTTCCCCGCGTTCGTGTAGCCCACCAGCGAAATCGTGTGCTCCTGGTCGCGGCTCTTCACCTCGCGTTCCTTGCGCCCCAGCACCTCGTTGAGCTTGTGCTTGAGGTCGCGGATACGGTGCGATACGAGCCGGCGGTCGCTTTCGAGCTGCGTTTCGCCCGGGCCGCGAAGCCCGATCCCGCCGCCCTTCTGACGCGACAAGTGGCTCCACATTTGTTTGAGCCGCGGGAGCGAGTATTCGAGTTGAGCGAGTTCGACTTGTAGTTTCGATTCGGCGGTGCGGGCGCGGCTCGCGAAGATGTCGAGAATGAGTTCGCTGCGATCGAGCACCTTCACGCCGAGCGCCTGTTCCAGGTTCCGCGCCTGACCGGGCAACAGGTCGTTGTCGAAGATGACCACGTCCGCGTCGGAGGCTTCAACGAGTTCGTGCAGTTCGCCGACTTTGCCCGAGCCGAGGTACGTCGCGAGTTGGATGTCGTGGCGTTTCTGGGTGAGTTGGCCGACGACGCTTGCCCCGGCCGACTCCGCGAGGCCGCGGATCTCTTCGCACGGGTCGGCTTCGTTAGGCCACGGGCGTTCCGGCAACGAGACACTGACCAGAACCGCCTTTTCGCTCGCGACCGAGAACTCTTCGCGATGGGTGTCGAATGCTTTGCTGATGGTCACGTCCTCCGGCGCGGGATGCGCCGCACACATTGTAAGCGAAGCCGATTGGTACGGAGAAGTCTAAAGACCCCCCCCCCGGCCCCCTCCCTGAAGGGAAGGGGAGCAAGACCTTGCTTGTCTGTGCCGCTCGCGGCTTCGCGAGTCGCGGTGCCAGAATGCTCGCGTAGCCGCAAGCGGCTCTTGCTCCCCTTCCCTTCAGGGAGGGAGCCGGGGGGTAGGTAAACGCCCACGGCCCGACCGGGATTGGACATCCCGGTCGGGCCGTGGGTTCACCGAAGGGTGAAGTTAATCGTTACTTCTCGCCGCCCGGCAGCAGCGGCACCTTGGGCAGAGCGACTTCGCCCTTACCGCTGGCGAACACCGGGTTGACCGTGACGCTGTACGACTTCCGGTCGGGGTTCACCTTGTAGGTCGCGCGGATGTCCGCGGCCGACGAGGAGATACCGGGCATCCGCATTTCGGTCGAGGCCGGGACCAGCGCCATCGCCGGCCCGTTGGAGGAGGTCAGCGGCGCGGACATCACGGACCCGGCCGTGCCGAACCCACCGCCCAGCCCGGACGTGCCACCGGTCAGGCCCGCACCGGTCGTATCCCCGCGAAGTTCGGCGATCGCGTTGATCTCCTCGGCGACGGTCGCGAGCACGGTTCGCGAACCGCCGTCCAACTTGATCTCGACCGGCTTGCCGCCGAGCGGCACGTCGAGCAGGTCCACCGATTCCTTCGGCGTGCCTTTGAATCGCGTCACCTTGATGCGAGCGCTGCCGCCGATCGGCCGTCCGAACGCTTGCTTCACAGTGACCTTGTAGGTGCCCGCGAACGCGCTCGCGGCGGTGTACGCCTCGGACCGGTCGTTCTGCGTGGACTGCTCCAGGATGTCGGCCTTGAGCACGCCGCCGCCGGTGGTCCGCTTCTGCGTGGCCGAACACACCGAACCGGTCGGCTCCGTGACGAGCAGATCAAGGTCCGCGTTGCCTTGCCACAGCAGTTCGATCACGAGGTCGCGCTGGGTCTGCTCCAGAATCGCCTTGCTGATCGCGTCGGTCTTCTGGCCGGCAGCCTTGAGTTTGGCTTCGAGCTTCGGCAGCCGGTCGTTGGCCTGCTTGTGGTAGTCGATGCCGTCGGTGGTACTCCAGTCTCGCTTGAGCAACCCGTCGGTGGCCCACAGTACGGCGTCGCTCTTCAGGTCGGTGGCGACGTCCGCGTAAGCCATCGCGTTGGCGTACGGGGTGGGGTCGTCCGGGCGGCACTCAGAGGCTCGCTTGCAGAAGGCGATGGCCTGATTGTGGTTCTTCAGTTTCGCCTCGGCCTTCGCGGCCTTGAGGTACGCCTTCGCGTCGGCCGGGTCGAGGTCGATCGCGGAGACCGACGCCCTTTCGACTTCGATCGGGCTACCGCCGCCGGCCTGCAGCGCGATGGCCAGTGCCTCGTGCGCCCAGTCGTCGGTGGACAGACCCTTCCGCAGGTTGCCCTTGAGCACCTCGGCCGCGTGGCCGAACTCGTCGAACTCCATCAGGAACTCGGCACACGCGACGATCAGACCGGGGTCGGTCACGGTCCGGTCGATGGCGTTGCTCCACATCGTCTTGGGATCGTTACCGAGCTTCTTGCGGTCGGCCACGCGATCCACCTTCGGGTTCGTGAGCGTGGGCTTGGCAGCCGCGACCGCGTTGTTGGTGCCCGGCCCGATGACGACCACGCCACCGCCCGGCTTCACAACGCCCGGACCTTGGGCGTTGCCGTCGCCCTGCTTCTTCAACTTGATCGTGGCCGCGGAGTGATACCGGGTGGTACCGCGAACGATCAGCGCCCGTGCCGGCGGATAGTAGCCGAGCGAGTTCAGTTGCGCCGCGGTCAGAATCGGCGCCTCGTCCATGCCCATCCCGGGCATCGGGTTGGCGTTCGGCAGTTGCGCCCACTCACCCTTCGCTACGGTCTCGAAGATCAGTTGCATGAGCAACTGGCTCTGGTCGCCACCCTGGAGGCCGAACTGACCGCCGAGATTACCGAACTGGCCGAGGTTACCGCCACCGATGCCGGCGATGCCACCGCCGAACCCGAGGTTCTGCTGGTTGCCGATCTGGTTCGCCCCGTTACCGAACGCCCCGTTGTTCCCACCGGCCATCATCAGCGGGTTGCCGCCGCCGCCGCCGTTGTTACCGAAGTTGTTACCGAAGTTGTTACCCTGGTTCCCGAACTGGTTCTGGGCACCAAGCACCTGCCCGAAGATGGCCAGGTTCTGGTTCTGGAACTGCTGGTTCTGTTGCAGGCTCGCTTGGTTCACCGACTGCGGGATCGGGATCGCGAGGTCGGCAACCGGGAACACCCGCGTCACCTTCTCTTCGAGTCGGCGCTGGAAGGTCGTGATCTCGATGTAGTCCGGGCGGACGATGAAGGTTGCGTTCATCGACACCAGCACGATGTCGAGGAAGTTGCCCAGTTTGAGGCCACGCAATTGCGTGGCCGCGATCTTCGCCTTCTCTTCCTTGATGTTCGCGATGCCCTCGGCCTTGAAGTACTCCTCCATCACCACGAACGACACGTTGTACTGCTTTGAGAGGAACTGCAGCAGTTCAAACAGTGGGATCTCGTTGACGTTCGCACCTTCCTTGAGTTGAACTTCTACCTCTTCGATGATGCTCTTGAGCTTCTTCTGGGTATCGCTGGCGTTCGGGCCGAGGTTCGAGTTCAGGTACGCGTCGCGGCGCAGCCCGGTAAGTTCACGCCACACGGCGGCCGGCGGGAAGTGAACCGGCGGCTCATCGGGGTACGGGATGTGCGACTTCTCGGTCTGCAGCATCGCGAGCAGGAACCGGTCTTCGCGGATGCGGGTCAGTTCCTTCCACTCGCGGAGTTGCGTCGCCTGCTGGCCGATGATGTAACTCGCGGACGTCGCCACCGGGACTGGCAGCCCCTTGCTGATCTTCTCCTGAACCATCAACTGCGATTCCTGGTACGCCAACTCGTAGCGGGCGTGCTGCATCAACTGGCGGAACTGGTCGATCCGGTTCTTGTCGCTGGCGTTGGCATCCTCGATCCGGTCGAACTCGTTGAGCCGCTGCTTGGTGCGAGCAATGCTCTGGCGTTCGATGTCGGCCTGACGCTTGATCTCGGCGCCCTTGACGAAAACCTCGCGCATCACGGCTTCGATGTCCGCGACCATCTGACGGCGGGAGTCGTCGCCGATGCCGTCGTAGTTGAGAATCTCGTCGCGCTGGCGCTTGAGATCCTGGTACGCGCCTTCGGGGTCGGTGCGGAGATACTGACGGCCGCGGCGGATGGTCGCGTCGGCGAGTACCTTGTACCGCTGTTCCTCGATCTGGCGGCGAGCGGCGGCTTCCCGGAGCACGTCGTTCGCGGCGCCCGGGTTCACCGGCGGCGCGACCGGCGGAACCGGGTCGTTCGCCTTCGGGTCTTGCTGGAAGGCGCGAATTGCTTCGGGCGTGATCTTCTGCGCGCCGGTCACGGCCGCGACCTGCTTGGCGAGATCGGCCTTCGTCAGTTTGCCGGCTCGCATCTTGGCGACCATCGCGGCGCCCTGCGCGGCTTCGCGGTCGGTCGGGTCCACCTTGATGGCGGCGGCGTAGAGCTTCTCGGCCTCCTCGAAGCGGTCCACGCTGACAGCCCACACCGCTTGGGTGAGGAACTCGTCGCGGTAGAGCTTCACCTGCGTGCTGGCGAGCGCGAGCGCCCGGTCAGACGCGAGCATCGCGGGAGCATCCTTGTGCGGCGCGTTCTTCCACTGATTGACCATCAGGTTGAGGAAGAAGTGATCGACCTGCGAAGCCGGGAGCGGTTGCGAGAAGTTGAGCACGACCGGCTTGTTGTTCACGATGGCGTTGACGGTCGCGGTCACGGTGTTCGCGGCCGGCTTCGCGATGCGCCCCATCACGAGCGTCGAGCGGTCGGCGCGGAGCGGCGGCAGTTTGGTCGGGTACGATTCGCCAACCTCGTCGCCGAACGTCCACTTCTCCGGCTTGGCCACCGGCACGTCGAGCGCGGTCTTCAACCGGGTGACGAATTCCTTCTGACCAGTCGGCAGTGCGACATCTTCTTGCACGCGAACGACAGCCCCGCCGGTGAGCGCGGCCAGCCCGTGCAGGTTCTGGGGGTCGAGTTTCAAGCCCAGCGGCACGGCGAAAAAGTACATGTCGGCCCTGTCCATCTTCGTGCCGAGCGCGATCCGGTCACCCTCGGTGACCCGCTTGAACGCGCTCTCGCCGTCGCCGAGGTACAGCACGACTTGGTGCCGGCTGGGGTTCCGACCCATCGTCAGGAGCGCCTTTTCGATGCCACCCTTCAGGTCGGTTGCGCCGGAGGCGTATTCCACTTCGGTGAGCGCCTTGGCGGCTTCGGCCACGTTCTCGGAGTTCGCGGGCTGGAAGTCCTTGCTCAGCGCCCGGGTCGCGTCCGGCGTGCTGAGCGACCACACACTCACGCGATCGTCGGCGGTGAGGTTGGTAGCCAACGCAGTGACGATGTGGCGAGCCTGTTGGAGCGGGCGCCCGGCCTGGCTCGCAGACGTGTCAACCATCACGAGCACGTCGCGGGGCCGCGCCGCGGGGGCCGCGAGCGTGGGCTGGAGTTGCCACGCGAACAGGAGTTCGCCGTCCCGTGGCTGGTAGGTCAGTAGAGGGGTCTTGCTGAACTTGGTGGCGACGAGTTCGTCGATGAGCCGTCCGCCATCCGGGCGAGCGGGGTCGGCCGGTGCGCCCGCGGGGGGCACGGCGGACTTGCTCGTCCGCAGGTCGCCGAACAGGGTGGACCCGACAGCCGCGAGGGTGGCAACCACCCCCAACAGGACCGGCAGTATCCGCAACCGTTTCAGAAAAGCCATAGCCTGTCGCTCCTACAGGTGGGTCGTCGCGCCAAGCAAGCAGCGGCGACCCGGACAAGTACGAACTGTAGCCCGATTGTACGCCACACCGAGTGGGTTCCGCCATGCGAAAACCGCTGAAACCGTGCCACCCGTGAGGGTTGTGGTCGTGTCCCGGTGACAGCGCGGGTGTGGTTGCGAGGCGCCGTCATCTGGAACAGTCTAGCCGGTGTAACGCGTCTCCCGCCACACCGTTGGCGGGTTCATCCGATCCGGGGCGCCGAAAAGCAAGTTACTGGCCCTTTCGCCCACAAAACCCGCACGACCGGTTGGGGTATTTTGATTTGACTTACCCGTTCCACGGCCTAGGTTCCTTGAGGCCACGCAAAAGGATAATTCCGCTGGGACTATCGTCAGTTCCAGAGTTCCGCATTCCAAGTTCCCGGTTGAAGATCCCCGTCGCGGGACCGCAAACCAAACCGGTTTGCTTTTCTGAACTCTGGAACTGGGAACCTGGAACTCTGGAACTGGGAATTTACTCCGATGGCGAACCCGCACATACCCACCAATCAACAAATGCCTCTCTCGGCCGCCGAACTCCGCCGCCGACTGTTAGTTTCTCCCCCCCCGCCGATCGCCGTGACCTCGGTCGCGATCGAGCCAATCACCGAACTGGAAGAAGTGGAAGCAGTTACGCCCCAGCAGGGGCCGCCACCAAATCGGTCTGGCGGTACCAACGACCTTCTTGCCCGACTGCGGATGCCTGGTATATCCGGCTCCGTCCAGGTTCCCACGGTGAGCCAGCCCGCACCAGAACCGCCTCCCGTCATGGTCAACCGGCGCACGCCTGCCAGTTCCAGTGGTATTGCTGCCCGGCTCTACAGGGGTGAGCCGTCCAGCGCGATCACTGGCGCGCTCAACCAGCTCGCCGACATGTCGCAAGGGACCAACCGCTACGACGATTCGCCGCTGGGCGAAATCCAGCGGATAAAGTCGGAGAACAAAGAACTTCGCACGCTTCTCGACGAGATGAAGCACCTCCTTCAGGAGGCGAGCCAGGCCGAGCTACAACTCGTCGCGAAGGAAAAGGAGTTTGCGTTGGTCGTGTCCGAGAAGGACTCGCAGATTGACGAACTGAGCGTTCAGTTGGGCGCGATCGAGGAACAGATTGCGAAGGGCGAGTTGGCCCCGCCGCCACCGGTCCCAAAGACGAGGAGCGAACTCGAAGAGTGGGGCGACGATCTCGAAAAAGAGAGCGCCAAGCTCGCCCAGGACAAGAAGAAACTGGAAGACGAGCGGCGGCAACTGCGCGAAGACGAAGAGGCTTTGGAACAACAGATGCGCCAGATGGAAGTGTCGATGGCCCGCGAGCGGGCGATGATCGCCCGTCAGGAAACCGAGTTGAAGCGCCTGAGCGCGGAAATCCAACACGAGTTGGACATGCTGCAACGCGGCGACGCCGGTCTGCGAGAGCAGATGACGAAGTTCCAGCGCCGGGCACAAGAAGTGATGACCAAGCCAACCGGCAACGGCCCGCCACCGGGCCGCCGCTGAGCCTTCTCGCCGCAAGCGGCGAGAAGGCATGCTCATTTCACGTCCCCCTTCTCCTTGCGCGAACCGACCCACAGCAGGAACGCGCCGAGCAGCCCGAACACCACCACGGCCGCGATCTTCGCGCTTTGCACCTCGTCCGGCTTCCACACCCGTTTCACCTTCCCGTCGGCGTCGGTAACGTTCTCGCCGAACAGGTGCAGGCCGAAGTTCAGCAGTTGTTTCAGCGGCTCGATGAACTCGAAGAGGGTGAGCACGAGCAACCCGCAGAGCGTGCCGCCCGCGATGTACCCGCTCGCGAGGAGCACGCCGGGGCTGGTTTCGGAGTCCGCCTCGTTCTTCGGCTTGCCGCGCAACTTGTCGGCCACCAGCCGCAGCATCCCGCCGATGAAGATAGGCATGGACGAGGCGAGCGACAGGTACATGCCGACCGCAACCGGAAGCGCCGACACGCCGCACATCTCCAGCGCGACAGCCATCAGCGCGCCCGCGATGACCAGCGTCCACTCCAACTTACCGCCCAGGATGCCCTTGATGATGTCCGAGAACAGACGCGGTTGCGGCGCCTCGAACTTCGGCGGGGCGTCCTCGCCGTTGTCCATGACCTTCGCCTCGCGCGAGATCGGCACGTCGGTGCGGTACACCGGTTTACTGGCGGCGTCCACGAGGTAGCGCCCCGGCTTCAGGTTGGGGTATTCGTCGGCGCGCACGTGGACGGTGCGGTACTCGTTGGTGTCGAGCAGTTCGCCGCTGTTGTAGGGGCGCCCGGGCTTCTCCGACCTCGTCCCCTCCGGCACGGTCACCTTCACGTCGGTCGGAAATCCCTTCTTGGTGTAGTGCGTTTGTGCGTTGTTCAGCATGAGCATGGTTCCGCCGATCACAAGCGCCGACGTGACCGCGCCGATTAGGATCGCCCACTGCTGTTTCGATGGCGTGGCCCCGACGAGGTAACCGGTCTTCAAGTCTTGCGAGGTGGTGCCGCCGTTGGAGGACGCGATACACACCACGGCCGAAACCGTGAGCGCGGTGAGCATCGCGGCCGGTCCGGTGCGGCCGAGGATCAGGAAGATCATGCACACGAGGAGCAGCGTCGCAATGGTCATGCCGGAGATCGGGTTGGACGAACTCCCGACTTCGCCCGTGAGCCGACTCGACACGGTGACGAACAGGAACCCGAAGAGCAGTATCATCCCGGCCCCGAGTATTCCCTGGAAGTTCACACCGAGACCGAGCTGCGGCACGAGCGCGAGAACGGCCGCGAGCGCGACGCACCCCCACAGCACCACCGTCATGGGCATGTCGCGGTCGGTGCGGGGGAGCGCGACTCCCGTTCCCGCGGCAGCCGCGGCGCGCGACGCGCGCATGTCGCGCAAACCGGAGAAGACCGACCCGAAGATGAGCGGCAGCGCGCGGCACATACTGATAATGCCGCCGGCCGCGACCGCGCCCGCCCCAATGAACCGCAAATAATTGGCCCGCAGTGCGTCTGGGTCCATGTTGCGGATCAGACCGGGGTTCTTGGTGTCCTTCGGTTCGTCGGGATCCCACTGAGCGGGCGCGACCGGTTCGGTCAGTTGGTCCCCGAACGTCGCGATGAGCGGCCCGAGAACGAAGTACGACAGCACCGCGCCAGCCATCATGAGCGAGGCGATTCGTGGCCCGATCAGGAACCCGACGCCCAGCAACTCAGGCGACAGTTCGCCACTGACCTGCGAACCCTTCAAGCCCGACTTTGCGCCTTCCGCGTTCACCGTGTACAGTTTCGCCGCCGGTTCCGACGCCCAGAGTTTGCCACCCACGGTGAGGAACTTGTGAACCAGCGCGATGCCGAACCCGATGAACACCATCTTCGCCGTTGAACCGCCCTTCTCGCCCGCGACCAACACTTCCGCGCACGCGGTTCCTTCGGGGTAGATCAGCTTGCCGTGCTGCTTCACGATGAACGCCCGGCGCAGCGGGATCATCATGAGAATTCCCAACACCGCGCCGAGAACGCTGACCGTCATCACGCGCACGGGGTCCATCTCGAAGCCGAGCAGCAACAGCGCCGGCATCGTCACCCCGACGCCGAACGCGATGCTCTCGCCGGCGCTGCCGGTTGTCTGGACGACGTTGTTTTCGAGGATCGTCGCCTTCCGCACCTTGAACACTTTCGAGAACGCGCGGAACAGCGTGATCGACAGCACCGCGATCGGCACCGACGCGGACACCGTTAGCCCGACCTTCAGCACGAGGTACAGCGAAGACGCGCCGAAGATGATGCCGAGCACCACGCCCGCGAGGATCGCGGGGAGGGTGAACTCCGGCGGCGATTCGGTCGCGGGGATGAACGGCTGGTGTGGTGGTGCGTCGGTGTTTGGCGAGCCGGAAGCGTGAGCGACCGGAGGCGGTTCAGACGACATAGATTGGCCCGGTTGCGAGTGCGGGTCGGTGGCGGAGAGTTGAAGCCACAGCTTACGAGCGATGTGCCGCGAAGTGAAGAAGCGAGCGCGTGGCGCGATTCTGCGCCGCGCGCCGAAAGGTACGCCTTACTCTTCCGTGTGTGCGCCGAGCAACTTGCGGTTCAGACCGCCACCGGTGACCAGCATTTCTTCCAACGCTGAATCCACGTCGGGTGACGTGATTGCCAGGTTGTCGCCGTCGCGAACGATTGCGTTCTGAATCGCCCGCCGCATCAGTTCCTTGATAAACGACGCGGTCACACGTTCGGTCCGGTCCACGGTGGTACTCCGCACGGTGTCGGTCATCGGGACGCCCTGCGAATACAGTCGCAGGAGTTTGGAACGGCCCTCGGCGTTCGGCAGCGGGAATTCGATTGCTTGATCGACCCGGCCCGGTCGCGCCGCGAGCGCCGCTTCGAGCGTCTCCGGCCGGTTCGTTGTCAGCACGAAGAGGATTTCCGAATCCGCCTTCAATCCGTCCATCTCGTTCAAGAGCTTGTTCAGCATCACTTCTTCGCCAGCCGAGCGCATTTCGGTGCGCTCGCGGGCGATCAGGTCTACGTCCTCGATCACGACCATGCTCGGTTGCATCAGCCGCGCGAGCGTCATGTATTCGCCGAGGTTACCGACTTGCTCCGCGGAAATGATGAACGTCGTGTGCCCCGGGAT
This sequence comes from Planctomycetia bacterium, assembly GCA_005772955.1. Lineage (GTDB taxonomy): Bacteria > Planctomycetota > Planctomycetia > Gemmatales > Gemmataceae > Gemmata. The sequence goes on along the minus strand of SXID01000230.1, from coordinate 38,878 downwards.
CGTTGCCGAAAGGTAGTGCAGCGTGTGCGTTTTGCCGGTGCCGGGTGGGCCGTAGAACAGAAGCCCTTTCTTGACCGCGAGGCCGAGTTTCGCCAAAGCGGGGCGCTGCTTCACGAAGCCCATCACGTTACGGTCGAGCAGGTCGAGCGTGCGCGCCGGCAGGATCACTTCTTCGCGGTTGACCTTCTTGATCTTGTGAACCATCAAGCCCAGCGCCTGCCCGTTGTACATCTCCTTGTATTCAAGTGAGAGCACCTTTCCGCGATAGCACTCGCTGCGTGCGATCGCGTCCTCGGAGTGCTTGTAGAACTTGCGTGTCGCAGCGGTGCCGGCGGGCGTGTTCCGCGCTGCGAGCGCCACAAACGGTTCGCCGCGCTCCCAGTGGAGCAAGAAACACACCGGTTCGTCGCCATCGCGCAGCAGCCAGATGCCGTCGCGAACGGCACGCACCGGTTCGTCTTCGCCGATGTCGAACTCCAGATACTTCGGCGGCACAACGACGGCCGGATTGCGGCGGTCGCGTGTGTAGAGTTGATTGAAGTCGTTGATCGGTTGGTTGTGCTGTTGGCCCGCGTGGAACCCGACAACGGTGAAACCGGCTTCCGAGAGCCGGTCGAACCCGCGCTGCAGGTCGGCCGCTACCCGCGGCGGGAACCGCCGGTCCGTGACCGAAAGCGAGTCGAGCGGCGCCTCGTGGAAGTGTTCCAGAACCATCGGGTAGAGCAGTGTTTTGTCGGCCATATTTTCGTCCTTCGAGTTGAGTTCCGCGATGCGATCCAGGTCCGCTTCGGCTTCGGCTTCGCGCTCCAAACTGAACAGCAAGTTCGACCGGCAACTGTAATGGCGCGTGTTTTCGGGTTCGAGCGTGACCGCTTTCGCGAACGATTCCAACCCCACGTCGGGTTGGCCGATGTTCGCGAAGAAGTGGCCGAGTGAGTGAAAGTTGCCGCCGTTGTATGCGGGCGTTGGGTCGTGGCAGAAGATGCCGTTCGCGGCGGCGATGCACTTCTCAGGCTCGTCGAGGTTGTTCCAGGCCCGTGCCCGTTCCTCGAAGAGTTGCGCGCTCTTCAGTCCCAGTTCTTCGGCGCGGTCGAAGTCTTTGAGGGCGGCTTCCGCGTCGCCCACACCCAGAAGTGCTTCGCCACGAAAGAACCACACCCACTTGTCGGTCGCGTGCGTCTTCAGCAACCGCGTGCAGGTGTCGATCTGCTCTTCGCTCAGTCCAAGCGCCTGTTCGCACCAGAGACGACAGATTTCGATTTCGGGCCAGTCGGCACCGAGGCGCACCGCCTTCTCGATATCGTCGAGCGCAACGGTAACGTCTTCATCTTCCTTGCGGTAGTGGCGGAACAGCGCGCGGAAGAAGTAACCGGCCGGGTTGGTCGGCGCTTCGGCGATGACTTCTTGCGCGAACGCGAGTGGGTTGTCCAACTCTTCCGGTTGTCCCGCGTCGGTGATGTCATCGAAGAGTTTCCGCCGCTGCTCGTCGGGCAGCGCGCGGAACCACGCCGCCGCTTGTGGTGCCTCAATCGCGCATTGTCGAAGAAGTTCTTTCGCGTCGCTGTCCGTGTCGGCCATAAGCGTTGGCGGTTTGGGTGAAGGTAGTTGAAGAGAGATCATATCCGTCGCGAGGTTCGCGTGCATGTCGGTTGCGTGCAGGTGTTCGCGATCAGCGCAACGGCTAGAATGTCCGCATCACTTCCTCTTCGGTGAACTTGATGAAGCGAGTGCGCATTGGTAACGGGTGCGGATTCTGGGGCGACAACCTCGATGCCCCTGTGCGCCTCGCGGAAACCGGGCAGCTCGATTACCTCACGCTCGAATATCTCGCCGAACTGACGATGTCCATTCTCGCCGTACAGAAGGCGAAGGACGCGAAGGCCGGGTTCGCCACGGACTTCATCGACGTTCTCACTCGCCTCGCGCCGACGCTGAAGGCGCAACCGCGACTGAAGATCGTCACCAACGCGGGCGGCATGAACCCGCGAGCGTGCGCGATTCAGGCGAAGCAAGTCCTCGCAGCAGCCGGTCTCGCGGAGAAACGCGTCGCGGTCGTGAGCGGCGACGATCTCCTCCCGCGTCTCGACGAGTTACTCGCGAATGGGAACCCGTTCAACCACCTCGACACCGGCGCACCACTCACCGCGATTCGCGACAAGGTGGTGAGCGCGAATGCCTACCTCGGCGCGAAGCCGATCGCGGAGGCGCTCAAGTTGGGCGCGGACATCGTGATTACCGGGCGAGTGGCGGACGCGTCGCTCACGGTTGGCCCCGCGGCGCACGAGTTCGGTTGGGGCTTCGGCACGACAGATTTGGACCGCATCGCGGCGGGTACGGTCGCGGGTCACCTCATCGAGTGTGGCGCGCAAGCCACCGGCGGATTGTGGATCAACGCGGACGACTCCACGCACCTGGAGAACGTCGGCTACCCGATCGCAGAGATGAGCGAAGACGGCACATTCACCATCTCGAAGCCGGCCGGAACCGGCGGCGCGGTGAACCTCGAAACGGTAGCCGAACAGTTGCTCTACGAGGTCGCGGACCCGGCGCGCTACTTCACGCCCGACGTGACTGCGGACTTCACCACGGTGAAGCTCTCGCAACAGAGCGCGAACGTGGTGTCTGTGACCGGCGGCACCGCGAACGGCATCACCGACACTTACAAGGTGTCGATCGCGTACCGCGACGGGTTCATGTCCGCGGGCACGCTGGTGATCGCCGGTCCGAACGCCGCACAGAAGGCGCGGCGTTCCGGTGCGATCCTCTTGGAGAAGCTAGAGCAAGCCGGGTTCACCTACGCGCACAGTTACGTCGAAGCGCTCGGCGCGGGCGACTGCGTGCCGGGCGTCGTGAAGGGTGAAGGCGACCCGCCGGAGGTGGTGCTGCGTGTCGCGGTGCGCGATCCGCGAAAGGCCGCCGTCGAGCGGTTCACGAAAGAGTTCGCGCCCCTCGTAACGAGCGGTTTCCCCGGCACAACGGGCTACACCGTGGGTCGCCCGCCGGTGCGCGAGGTGTTCGCGTACTGGCCGGCGCTCATTGCGAAGTCAGCCGTGACGCCCGTTGTGGAGGTCGTGTGATGGCGAACGTTCCGCTCTCTCAGATCGCGCACGGGCGCAGCGGCGATAAGGGCAATCACGCGAACGTCGCGATCATCGCGTACACCGACGAAGGTTACCTTTGGCTGCGCGAACACCTCACAGCGGAAGTCGTGGCGGCGTACTTCTTGCCGCTTGCGGCTGCGTGCGTCGTACGCTTCGAGGCACCCAACGTGCGGGCGTTCAACTTCATGCTGTACGACGCGCTTGCCGGTGGCGCGAGCCGCTCGTTGCGCACCGACACGCAAGGCAAGACACTGGCACTGGCGTTGCTACGGATGGTGGTCGGGGTTCCGACGAAACTGTTGAGTGAGCGAAATCATGTCTGACATCGTGCAATACACCGTGCGTTCACCGGCCGCGGTCATCACGATTAACCGGCCCGAGAAGCGGAACGCGCTCTCGCGTGCGCTCATCGCCGAACTGACGGACGCCTTCCTTCGCGCCGCGAATGACCCCGCGGCGCGGTGCGTGATCCTCACCGGCACCGGACCCGCGTTCTGTGCTGGCATGGACCTCGACGAACTTCGCAACACCCTCGGACCCGACAGCGACAAAGTTTGGGACGACGCGTCCCGGCTCTCAGCGCTGTACGAACTCATCTACACGCTGCCGAAGCCGACGATCGCGGCCGTGAACGGCGCCGCGGTCGCCGGTGGCGCCGGCCTTGTTACCGTGTGCGACCTCGCGGTGAGCGTGCCCGATGCGAAGTTCGGTTACCCCGAGGTCCGACGAGGTTTGGTCGCGGCGATGGTGATGCCGCACTTGTTGCGGCACGTCGGCGAGCGCACCGCGCGATGGCTGCTCCTCACCGGCGAACTCATCGACGGGTTGGCCGCGCTTCGCATGGGGCTTGTGAATCAGGTCACATCGGCGGAGAACCTCGCCGAAACCGCGCACGCGTGGGCGAAGTCGCTCGCGGAGGGCGGCCCAAAGTCGCTCGCAACCACGAAGGAACTTCTGCGCGGCTGCTCGCGTCAGGGCGTAGGGGTAGAAGAACTCGCGAAGGCGAGCGCCGCGCCGCGCCTGACCGACGAGTGCCGCGCCGGGCTGACCGCGTTCTTCGAGAAGCGGCAGGCCCCGTGGATTCCCGCGGGTGAGCTATGAACCCTTTCGTCGGCATCGGTGAAGTGCTCTGGGACGTGTACCAGGACGGCCGCAAGGTCGCGGGGGGCGCGCCGTTCAACTTCGCATTCCACTGTCACCAACTCGGCCACCCATCAGTAATCGTGTCGCGCGTCGGCAACGACGACCTCGGCCGCGAGCTGCGCGACCGCGTTCGCGAACTCGGCCTCTCGGACGAGTACATCCAGACCGATGAGGAACACCCGACCGGCACCGTGCAAGTCACGCTCGAAGCGAACGCGGTGCCGACGTACACGATCACCGAGAACGTCGCGTGGGATCACATCGCGTGGGATGAGCCGACACACGACCTGGCACGTCGCTGCCGTTGCGTTTGCTATGGGTCACTCGGCCAGAGGGCTGAAGGCGGATGGAATACCGTTCAGGCCTTCCTGCACGCGCATCTACACGAAGGAGAATTCGCACCGTGGCGGGTGTTCGACATCAACCTCCGGCAAACTCAATTCGCGACCGGCTCGCTTCGCCCAAGTCTCGCGCGTGCGGAGTGGGTGAAGTTGAACACGGACGAGGCGCCGCGTTTGGCCGCGATTCTTGGCCTTCCGACGGAAGACCTCTACGCGTTCGTCCAGAGTCTCGTCTGCCTGACGACGCCGGAACAGCGGTGCGCGATGTGGACGCACGGCGGGGATGGGTGTGACGTATTCGCGTTCGGTGAAACGTTCCACGAACCCGGCGTGGCCGCGAACGCGGTGGACACGGTGGGCGCGGGCGATGCGTTCACCGCGGCGATGGTGTGTCTGCACCTCGAAGGGCGCCCGCTGCGCGAGTGCGCACGCTTCGCCAATCACTACGCGGCCCGCGTGTGCGAACAACTCGGCGGCACGCCCCGCATCGACCGCGCCGAAGTGGCGCGCGCCGCGGGGTTGAAGTCATGAAGCCGCACCTCTGGCGCCCACCCACGCTCACCACCGAACGGCTCACGCTCAGGGCGTTCACCGACGACGACGCGCAACCGCTCTTCGAGCACGCACGCAACCCGAACGTCACCCGCTACACGCTCTGGGAGGCACACCAGACCATCGCGGACACGATGCTGTTCATCCGCGACTATGCCGTGCTGCGCTACCTCGAAGGCATGGCCGAACCGTACGCGATCACGGTCACACCGGACCAGCGCCCGATCGGTGCGTGCGGGTGCTTCTGGGCCGCGCAGCAGCACTTAACGATGGAACTCGGCTACTGGATCGCGGAGCCGTTTTGGGGGATGGGTTACGTCGTCGAAGCGTGCCACGCGGTGCTGAACTTCGTGTTCGTGAAGTACGTCCCGAAACGGATGCAGGCTCGCGTCATCGAGGGCAACACCGCGAGCGAGCGCGTGCTGACGAAGCTCGGGTTCCGTCACGAAGGGGTGTTGCGCAAGTCGCTGTTGCGCCGCGGAAACTTCGAGGACGTGCGAATGTACTCGCTGCTGCGCGACGAGTGGGCAAGCGTTCGCGACGGCCGCGCGGTATCATCGAACCAACCGGAGGGCTGAATATGCCGAACATGCAACCGATCGCGGTGCAGGTCACTGCCACCGTGACCGCGTTAGCGTGAGCCTGGCAATGTTCCGAAGAACCTCTCCCCAACACCCTCCCCTAAGACAGGGAGGGGGGAGCGGGATTCTCTCCTTCCCTTCTTAGGGGAGGGGTTGGGGGAGGGGTTGGGGGAGAGGTTGATTCTTACCCCCCCGACAATCGTAACCCGATCGGCAGGCTCTCGCCGAACAAGCGCGACGCTTCTTCGCCTTCGGCCGCGACGACCTCCTCCACCATCCGCTTCCACGCACCGGGGCATGGATGCGACCGCAGCACGCCCAGCACGCGGTTGCGCGTCGAATCACTGATGTCCACCGCACGCAGACCGCTTTGACGCGCGAGTTGCGACAGACAGAACAACCAGCCGTTGCGTTCGCTGTCGTTAGCTGGCTGGAAGGGGAGAAGTTCCTCGATCCACTGTTCCACGATCTCCGGGTGAACGACGGAGTTGAGCGGGCCGTAGAACTGCACGCGAGCGCCGAATCGCGTCAGCGCCCAGAACGCGTAAGTGGGCACGGGCGACTTCTTGCTGTCGCGCAGCACGGTCGCGCCGAGCGTCTCGCGGGTCTTCGCGTCGAGTCGCTCCAGGCTCGCGGCGGCGCGCCACATCTCCGCGTATTCGTTCGCGGGCGGGCGCGAAAAAGCTTTGCCCTTCACCGGGAGCAACGTCGGCTTCAACCTGGAGAACAGCGCCTGTTGAAGCGCCGCGTTCAGCCCACCGCTGACGCGGCGCCACATGATCCAGTAATCCGCGCCGCCTTCGGGAACGACGACCTTCTTCGGGCCGCTCGTCGCCTGTCCGCTCGCGGCGGCGGTGATCATTTTCCAGAGCGCCTCAACGCGGTAGCGATCCACGGGGTCGCCGAAACCGGGTCGCAGCACGTAGCCCGTCAAGTTGTACCAGCGCGATAGGTGGCCCGGCGACTTTGCGCGCCCGGGCGCGTGCGATTCGAGGAACTCCCACATCCGCCGGCACAGCCCGGTGGGCCAGTCGCTTCGCGGCGATTCGAGCGTGACTTCGAGCAGTTTGGGAAGGTCCGAGGTTGTCGGCGCGCTTGCCTTTGACGAGCTGGAAGCGTCAGCGACGGATTGCTTGCCCGTCGCTGACGCTTCCAGCTCGTCAGACACCTTCGCGTCGCCAAACACAGCGGCGATCAGCGCGCCTGCGGCCTGCACCTTCTCTTCGGGGAACACGTCCGTCACGCCGCCACGTGCGTCCTCTTCCTCGTCTTCCTGTGTCGGTTCGCGCAGCACGTCGCGGACGTTAAACTCCAGTCGCCAGCGGTTCCCCTCCTTCGACTCGCAGAAAAGCTCAAGCGTGCCGATTTCGGTACACTTCGCCGCCAGCGTAACGGGGACGCGCTTGGCCCCCGCTCTCTTCCCGCCGCGCAGGATCGTATGGAGAGGAGGCAACCGCATCAGCGATTCTTCGGGAAGGCGCAGTACCTGCCCGGGCTTGTCGTCGCCGCGAACCGTAGAGGTGTACAGCGGGAACAGCACCGGTTCGCCGAGCGCGAGTTCCAGAATGGGCGAAGGCATGTGGACTTCTTCGCCCTCTTGCATGCGTCTGGGGACGACGCACAGCACCGGGATGCTGTGCGCGTGAACGCCGCGCCCCGGCGTGTCGGTTTCCACCGCGACGTAGTACGACCTGGGGATGCCGCCACCGATGCGTCGCCCGCCGGAATGCTTCAGCCACGCGAAGTACGCCGCGCCCCACGCCACCGCCAGATCGAGTGACGGACTCGTGAGTACCAGCGGTTCCCACTTCTTTTCCTTCTGGTCGAACCACGGGCGCATCACGTCGATGACGCGATCGCGCAGCACTTCCGGTTGGAACACGCCACCGTTGAAGAGGATGGCGTCGACAACGGTCGAAGCGGTAGGGTTCTCTTTCTCGAAGTCGTGCAAGTGCTGACGGAGGAAGCTGGCGAGGTGTTTGCTCACTGCCGGGTCCGAGACGTAGGGCAAGCCCATTTCTTGAAGGCCCGTTCGCGCCCCGTGTGTCGGTTCCGCGTCGAAGGGCGTGTGTGGGAAGAAGCCGTCGAACAGCGAGGTTGCCACGTCTTTCGGCGTGATGTTCACCGACACCGTGCCGCCCACGACAGAACGCCCTTTGCCCATCACCGTGACCGGGTAGGTCGGCGGCGGCGGGGCCGCGAGCAGCGCCTCCTTGGCCCCGCGACACGCCTGCACGAGCGACCCGAACTGCGCCGCGTCGAGACGCCCACCTGGGAGTTTCGTCTCGACGGCCTTCGCGAGCGCGAGGTCCATGTTGTCGCCGCCGAGCAACAGGTGATCGCCGACTGCGTCTCGAATGAACGTGAGTTCGCCTTTCTCTTCGCCCGCCCGGATCAGGCTGAAGTCGGATGTGCCGCCGCCGACGTCCACGACGAGACACCGCATTCCCGGGCGGAGCATCCCGGCTTCCTGCGGCGAATGCGTTCCGAGCCACGCATAGAACGCCGCCTGCGGTTCCTCGAGCAAAGTTACGTTCTTCAAGCCGGCTTGCTTCGCGGCCTCGGCGGTTAGGTTCCGCGCCACGTCGTCGAACGACGCGGGCACCGTGACGACCACCGTTTGGTCTTCGAGTTTGTCCGTGTCCTTGCGGTTCGGCGCAGCGTTCCACGCTTCAACGATGTGCTTGAGGTATCGGGCTGAAACTTCCAAAGGCGACAGTCGCGGCACGTCCGGCGGCCCGGCCCACGGCAGCAGCGGCGCGGTGCGGTCCACACCCGGGTGACACAGCCACGACTTCGCGCTGGACACTTGACGGCCCGGCACCTTCGCCCCGTGGTTCCTGGCGAACAGCCCGGCCGTATCCGGCGGCGATTTCTTCCACGGAAGGTCGATGGCGCCCGGCGCGAGGTCGTGCGGTCCTGGAATGTACAGGAACGATGGCAACAGATCGAGCGCCTGTACCTGACTGGCCGCGACGGCTTGTGGAATGTGGAACGTGTTCAGCTTCGGCCCGCCGACCGCTTTGCTGGCCGTGTCTACATACGCCACCGCAATGTTGGTGGTCCCGAGATCGATTCCGACGAGGTAGCGTGGCATCTCGTAACCCGATATCTTGCGGTACTATGGCAACCACAATCTTAGGACTCGACATCGGCGGCGCAAACCTAAAGGCCGCAACCGCGGATAAACGCGCGATCTCGGTGCCGTTCCCATTATGGAAGCAACCGGACAAGTTGCCGACCGCTCTCGCCGAATTGGTGGCACAATTCCCTGACACGGAAGAACTCGCGGTCACGATGACCGGCGAGTTGTGCGACTGCTTCGAGACGAAGCGCGACGGCGTCCACGCGATCGTCCAGGCCATCGAAGCAGTCGCGGCTTGCCGCGTAGCGCGTGTTTGGAGTACGGAGGGAGTGTTCCTCAACTGTGAAGAAGCGAAGCACAATCACATGAAGGTCGCGGCGGCGAACTGGCACGCGCTCGCGACCTTCGCAGGGAGGTTTGCGCCGAATGACGGTGGTCTTCTGCTCGACATCGGCAGCACGACAACGGACATCGTTACCCTCCGGGACGGCGCACCGCGTCCGATTGGGAAACAGGACAAGCAGCGGCTCTATTTTGAAGAGTTGGTCTACGTTGGAGTTCTGCGGACACCGGTGTGTGCCGTCTACACGGATCGGGTCTGCGCCGAGTTGTTCGCCACCACTCAGGACGCATACGCCGTACTCGGACTTATTCCAGAAGACCCCGACAACCGCGGGACCGCGGACGGCCGACCGTTGACCATCGATTACTCGCTCGCCCGACTCGCTCGGATGTGGGGTGCCGACAGAGACACAATGACCTGCGACGAGATCACACACTTCGCCAGCGTCATCCACAAGAGATTGGTCGAACGATTGGCCCAGAGCGTGCGGAAAGTGTATTTCCAACGGTGGCAACCAGACACATTGCGCACGGTGGTCTTGTCGGGTGCCGGCGAGTTTCTTGCCCGTTCGGTGATAGACGCGGTCCTTGAAGATTCACCGGCTGTCCAGCTTGTTTCCTTGAACGACCGACTTGGCCCTTCCGTTTCGGCGTGCGCGCCGGCTTACGCGGTCGCGGTGCTCGCGACGGAGCGCCGGCCATGATCGTCGTGAAAGTCGGAGGCAGCCTCTTCGATTCGCCGGCGCTCGGGCCGGCGCTTCGCGCCTACCTCGAATCACTTGCACCAGCGGAAGTGCTGCTCATCCCCGGCGGCGGGCCAGTCGCGGACGCCGTGCGCGCCTTGGATCGCACACATGGGTTGGGCGAAGAAGCCGCGCACTGGCTCGCGCTGCGGGCGCTGGGTGTTACGAAGACGCTGCTGGAGCGGCTCGCGGTAGGAGCGGTCTTGACCTCCCCCTCAAGGGGGGAGGTCAAGACAAAGGCGCTCCGCGTCTTCGACTGCTTCACCTTCGCGTGTGAAGACGAATCTCTCCCTGGCTCTCTTCCCCACACCTGGTCCGTCACCACCGATTCCATCGCGGCACGCGTTGCCTTCGTTCACCGCGCCGAACGGCTCGTGCTGCTCAAATCTGTGGACATTCCACCCGGTATGCCGTGGGAAGAAGCCGCCACGAACGGCTGGGTGGACGCACACTTTCCGCAGATTGCCGCGACCCTCACGTGCCCGGTCGAGGTTGTTAACTTCCGCTTGCGCCTGACCTGAAGCCGTGTTCTATGCTTTAAGTGGAACTCCTTTCGCACAGGAACTCAACGCGCCATGCGGTTCATTATCGCCAACGAGTTCTATCAGCAGATGATCCAGATGCCGGAGCACACCCCGGACTGCTACGTCCGGCCCGGCGAATACCTGCACCACATGTACATCGACGGCGTGAAGTACGCGGTCGCCCCGGCGGTTCTTGATTGCCTCACGGAAGCCGAAGCGAAGAACGATCAGGAAGCAATTGCGCACCTGCGACTCCACAAACTGCACTTTCAGGCGTTGCTCGCGGACGCGGAGCGGAGCGGCACGCTCACCGACGACGTGACACTACTCGGTGACGCGCCACCCACCGACGAAGAGGGAATGCCAACCAGCGGTAACGCCTACACCCCGCGAGTGCCCGCCAAGTGGGAAGACCTCGGGCTGGAGTTGCCATTCTTGTTCGACCTGGCGATGCGCACGATTTACACGCGTGGGCACATCACCGGGAGCGAACTCGCCAACGCGATGGCGGTTCCGTTTCCGATCATCAACCCGGTGTTCCAGTCGATGCGGAAACAATCGCTCATCGACATCGTCGCCCAGCGTGGTAACAGCGGCGACGCCAGTTTCGTTTATGCGATCAAACCGCCCAAGGGCGAGGACGCTCTCCGCGACGCGCTTGACAAGACCAATTATGTTGGGCCTACCCCGGTGCCCTTCGCGGACTACGTCGAATCGGTCATGGCCCAGACCATCAAGCGCCTCGTCGTGACGCGGCGCAGCATCCGCCGCGCGTTTGAAGACCTCATCATCACGGACGAGTCATTCAACGAGATCGGCCCCGCGATCAACTCCGCGCAGAGCATCTTCTTCTTCGGCTTTCCCGGCAACGGTAAAACCAGCGTTGCCGAGCGCATCGCCCGGCTGATGGGTGACGCCATCTATGTGCCCCACGCGATTGAGGCCAACGGCCAGATCATCAAGTTGTTCGACCCAATCCAACATACTGTGGTTGAGGAAAAAGACCGGGTGGATGCGACCGAGCCCATGTTGAAACGCGGCACGCAGTTCGACCAGAGGTTCATTCGCGTGAAACGCCCGACAATCGTGGTCGGCGGCGAACTGACCCTGCCGATGCTCGACCTGAAGTACAACAGTGCGGGCAAGTTCTACGAAGCGCCCCTTCAGATGAAAGCCAATGGCGGCATCTTCATGATCGACGACTTCGGGCGTCAGCAGGTGCGCGCGATGGACCTCTTGAACCGGTGGATCGTGCCGCTGGAGAAGAAGTACGACTATCTGAACACGATGAACGGCACGAAGATCGAGGTGCCGTTCGACCAACTGCTGATCTTCAGCACGAACCTCGACCCGAACCAGCTCGCGGACGAAGCGTTCTTGCGGCGCATCAAGTTCAAGATTGAGATCCGCGACCCGGACGAGACGCAGTACCGGCGCATCTGGGAGTTGGTATGCAAGGGAAAGCGAGTGGAGTTCGACACGCGCGGTGTGGACTACCTCATTCAGAAGTGGTACAGGCCGACCAACCGGCCATTCCGCATGTGTCAGCCGCGCGACATCCTCGACCAGATGATGTCGATCGCGAAGTACAACATGGAGCGAGTGAACTTCAGCCCGGACCTCATCGATGCCGCGTGTGCAACCTACTTCATTAGCGACAACAAGAAGGACTTCGGCGCGAAGGTCCGGATGGAATAGTGCCTACCATGACTTCATGGCGTCTCTCGAACACAGGCTGAAGGCGAAAGCGTGCGAACTCGGCTTCGCGCTGGTGGGCATCGCGCCCGCGACCGACGCCGACGGGTTCGCACGCTTCGAGGCATGGCTCAATCAGGGCTTCGCGGGGGAGATGTCCTATCTCCCCAAACTCCGCGAGGAGCGGAAGCACCCGCGGAGCGTTCTCGAAGGCGTGCGCAGCGTGCTGATGGTGGGTTTGGAGTATGGGAGCGGAAGGCAACCTCTCCCCCCAACCCCCTCCCCTATGAAGGGAGGGGGAGCCGGATCTTCTCACCCTCCCTTTTTAGGGGAGGGGGTTGGGGGGAGAGGTTCTTCCGCCTTCGCGCGCGTCGCGGCCTACGCGCAAGGTCCGGACTACCACCGGTTCATCTGGGACCGGATCAACACGCTCGCGGCGTGGCTCGAAGCCGAAGCGCCCGGATGCCACACCGAAGCGGTCGCCGACACCGCGCCGCTGTTGGAACGTGACTTCGCCAGGCGCGCCGGGTTGGGGTGGGTCGGCAAGAACACGATGCTCATCAACACGCGCCGCGGAAGTTTCTTCTTCCTCGGTGCGGTCCTCACGAGCCTTGAACTTGCACCCGATGCGCCTTCGCCTTCTTCGCACTGCGGCACCTGCACCGCGTGTCTCGATGCGTGCCCCACAAAGGCGTTCCCGGAACCGTTCGTCCTCGACGCGACGAAGTGCATCAGTTACCTGACCGTGGAACTGCGGTCGGAAATTCCGGTCGAACTCCGCGAACCGATGGGGAACTGGCTCTACGGTTGCGATGTGTGCCAGGACGTATGCCCGTGGAACCGGCACTCCCACGAGAGGTTACCAGCGTTCCCGCACGACCCGGAGATGGCGGGCTTCGATCCAGTGGAGTTGCTTGGCCTCGACGCAGACGCTTTTCGCGTGCGTTTCAAGAAGACGGCGCTGTTTCGCAACCGCCGCGCGGGTTTGCTCCGAAATGCGGCGATCGTGTTGGGGAACGTGGGTGACGAACGCTCGCTACCAGCGTTGGAACAGGCGCTCACCGACAAGGAAGACGTGATCCGTGATGCGGCACAGTGGGCCATCGACCGCATCCGGCAGCGCACGAATCACATCGCGTAGTCGCGCCCCGAAGGGAAGCGCGAACCGCGACGTCGAGGTTCGCGTTCCCTTTTGGGGGCGCGGCTACGCGACAGAATTGGTTGTGCCGGTCGTAAGCCCTTACACCTTGCCAGGATTCAGCAGGTTCTCATATCTTCCAACCTATAATCAGTTACTCTCAGAACACCTCCGACTCGCCACCGGTACGACAACCACACCCACAGCACACCGACTCGGTTGGCGGAGGTATGGGGCCACCATGCAACTGATCCAGACTCTCGTGACGCGTGGCCTACTCCTCGAAGGCGACCGGTTCCGCGCCTCAGAAGCGATCAAGGCCAGCCCCGACTACCCGCCCCATCAGGTTCTCGTTGATAAAGGCTTCATCCGCGAAGACGTACTCCTGCCGGTTCTGGCCGAAGAGTTCGGCCTCGAACTCATCGACCTGTCGCAAGCCACCATCACGAAGGACGTGCTCGCGGCCATGCCGCAGAAGCTCGTCCACCGCAAAAACCTGATGCCGGTCGCCAAGCACCACGGCACACTCGTCGTCGCTACCGGCGATCCGTTCGACGTCTACGCCATCGACGAACTTCAAACGCTCACTGGGCTTCACGTGGTCCCGGTTCTCGCGCCTCCGCGCGAAATCACCCGGCTCATCAAGCAGTACTTTGGCGTCGGTGGCGACACCGTCGCGGACCTCGCGGAGGCGGCGAAGGGACAGCAGGACGACGTCGAGTTCCTTGAGGCGCTCGAAACCGACGACAGCGAGATGGCGAAGGCGGCGCAAGAAGCGTCCGTCGTGAAACTGGTGAATCAGATTCTGGTCGAAGCAGCCAACGAGCGCGCGTCCGACATCCACGTCGAGACGGAAGAGAAGGGCATCCGCATCCGCTACCGGATTGACGGCTTGCTCCAACTCCAGAATCTGCCCCCGGAGATCAACCGGTTCGCGTTGGCGATCATCAGCCGCATCAAGATCATGGCCCGCTTGAACATCGCCGAAAAGCGGTTGCCGCAGGACGGCCGTATCAAGATGCGGGTCCAGGGACGCGAGATCGACGTTCGTGTGTCGATCATCCCGATGATCCACGGCGAAGGCATCGTCATGCGTCTGCTCGACAAGGGCCGGATGGCGTTCGACCTGAAGATGTGCGGCATGATGCCGGACATCCACAACACGTTCAAGCAACTCATTGACCGGCCGCACGGCATCGTGCTGGTCACCGGGCCGACCGGGTCGGGCAAGTCCACCACGCTCTACTCGGCGCTCAACGAGATCAAGGACGAAGTAACGAAGATTATCACGGTCGAAGACCCGGTCGAGTACAACCAGGAAGGCATCAGCCAGATTCAGACGCACGCGAAGATTGGCCTCACCTTCGGCCATGCGCTGCGTTCGATCCTGCGTCACGACCCGGACGTGATCCTCGTCGGCGAAATCCGCGACCTCGAAACGGCGGAAATGGCGATTCACGCGTCTCTCACCGGGCACATGGTATTCAGCACCCTGCACACCAACGACGCCCCCAGCGCCTTCACGCGTATGATCGACATGGGCGTGGAACCGTTCCTCGTGTCGAGTACGGTGGAAGGCGTGATGGCACAACGGCTTGTGCGAACCATCTGCCCAGACTGCAAGACGACGTTCGTCCCCGACGTGGACGCGATGCCGCTCGACTTCCCGCTCCGCCGGGGCAGCGTGAAACCGGCGCCGGACCTCGCGATCCAAAAGGGCGTGGTCGAGATGATGGCAACGAGCGCCGCGAGCGACGGGAAGTTGTGGAAGGGGATGGGGTGCCGTGCGTGCCGCCAGAGCGGGTATCGCGGGCGAACCGGCATCCACGAACTGCTCATCAACAACGACGTGATGAAGGAACTGGTGGTGCAGCGGGTGAACGCCGGCGTGATCCGCCTGGAGGCGCTCAAGGCCGGCATGACCACGCTCCGCCAGGACGGGTGGCGCAAGGTACTCAACGGCACCACTACCATCGACGAAGTGACCCGCACTACCGCCGGGGACATTAGTTAAGTCACGAGTCCCGAGTGAAAAGGCTCGGCTGGATCGAGACTCGCAACTCACAACTCGCAACTCGGGACTCGCAAGATGCCGGACTTCACCTTCGAAGCGCTCGCTCGCACCGGGACCAAGTCCACAGGTACGCTCACGGCCAACAGCGAGCGCGAGGCGGCGCTAATCCTCGACGGGCGCGGGTTGTTCCCGCTCAAGATCGGCCTCGCCAAGACGCAGGCGTCCGGCGCCGGCGGGCTGTTCGGCGGGCGCGTCCGCGGACGCCACCTCGCGACCTTCTACTCGCAACTCGCGGACCTGTTGCACTCCGGCGTGCCACTTCTGCGATCGCTCGAACTGCTCGAACGCCAGACCTCCAACCGCACGCTCAAGTCCGTGCTGCGAGACATCCGCGCCCGCGTTGCCGACGGCACCGGGCTGGCGCAGGCGATGTCGTTCCACCCCAAAGTGTTCAACGAGTTGAGCGTCAGCATGGTCCGCGCCGGTCAGGAAGGCGGGTTCCTCGAGGACGTACTCAAACGCATCTCCAACTTCGTCGAACACCAGGAAGACTTGAAATCGAAGGTGATCGGCTCGCTCGCGTACCCGGTGTTCCTCGCGATTGCCGGGTTCACCGTGCTTAACGTCCTGGTCATCTTCTTCGTGCCGAAGTTCGAGAAGGTGTTCGACAAACTCAAGGAGAAGGGCGAGTTACCGGATATCACCCTCGCGCTGATTGGCCTGAGCCACTTCATGCAATCGTGGCCGGGCGTCTTCACGGTGATCACCCTGTTCTGTTGCGTGGTCGGGTTCCTGATCTGGACCCGCGGAGCCGGCCGCGTGTGGGCCGACAGGATGAGGATCCGTCTGCCGCTTTTCGGACCGATCTTCCTGAATCTATCGCTGTCGCGGTTCTGTCGAATTTTGGGGACGATGCTGCACAACGGCATCCCGATTCTGAAGGCGCTGAACATCGCGAAGGACTCGACCGGCAACAAAGTGCTCACGGCCGCGATCGAGCAGGCCGCGGAGAACGTCACTGCCGGGCAGAAACTCGCCGATCCGCTTCGGAAATCCGGGTACTTCCCGCCCGATGTGGTCGAAATGATTGCTATCGCCGAGGAAGCCAACAGCCTCGAAACGGTCCTCATTCAGATCGCTGACGGCTTGGAGAAGCGGACCTCGCGCAACCTCGACCTGATGGTGAAACTGCTCGAACCGCTGATGTTGCTTGTGATGGCCGGCGTCACGCTGGTGATTGTCGCGGGGCTGCTCCTGCCGGTGTTTAAAATGGGGAGCGCGGTCGGCTAATTGGTCATTGGTCAAGTGCTTGCGTGATGGACAGATGAGTGCCGAATGACAAAAGGCCAACGACGACGAACGAATGACCGGTTCTCATAGCGGATTAACACCCCTGCTGCTTATACTACGGGGTATAGAGTCAACCACCTGTTCCGCCCAAAACCCGCGATAGACGCGGGAGGAGATTGGGACCCATGCTGCTCACGACGACGATTCGCAAATCAACCCACCGGTCCGCGTTCACCCTGCTGGAAGTGCTGGTGGTGGTCGCGATCCTCGTGATCCTGGCGAGCGTCGCCACGGTCGCGACCACGCGATACCTCGACGATGCGAAGAAAAGCCGGGCGCACCTCGGATGCAAGGGCATCTCGCAGGCCGTAGAAGCCTACGTCACAAACCCCGCAAATCCGAACTCCGACCAGCCGGGAACCCTCCAGGACCTGATCCAGCCGCCGTTCGGCGGGCCGTCGTTCTTGCGCAACGGTCTGGACGACACCCGGACCCCCTGGAATAACGAGCAGTACACCATGGAACAGGCCACGCGCAGCGACAACACGACGTACATGCTGGTGTGGACGAAGGCGCCGGACAGCACCGAGATCAGCCAGTTCGGCATCGGGCCGAACGCCCGCCCCAAGTACTGACCGTATCGGCTCGCGGCCCGGTGCAAGTGCGCCGGGCCGGTCACCGTTATCGCCCGAGGGCCAGGCCGTGACCGCTCGCACCACGCCGTACTCACGCCGCGGCTACACCATCTTCGAGCTGATCGTCGTCATCGCGATCATCCTGTTGCTCGCGGTCATCGTGCTGCCGAGCATTGGTGCGTTTCAAGGCGACACCCGGCAGCGCGCCGGGTCCGACATCATTCGCGCTGAACTCGCCAATGCCCGCAGTCGCGCACGCGAAGATGGCAAGCCGTACCGAATTGCGATCAGCGAGGATGGCAAGCGCATCCGCCGCGAAGCCGACGGTCCCGAGTTCGGCACCAACCTCGCGTCCGTCATCGTCACGGGCGGTTCGGCCGAGTACGCGAGTGGGTCCGCGTTGAGCGTCGAATACACCTTCGAGCACATCACGGTCGAGGTCGCGGCCACGCAGACTGGCGCAGCGCTCGCCGAGAACGGGTGGGTCACGCTCGCGACCGTGCTGCCCGACGGCACCTGCCACGAGGACATCGTTCTGGTGTTGCTCAAAGACGAGGACAAGCCGCCGCTCTACGTGCAGGTTCGCGGGTTGACCGGCACCTCGCGCGTCGTCCAGAATCCGAACCTCAATCCGACCTCAAGCCCAACCGGGGGGGCGCGATGATGACTTCGCGTTCCGCGGCGCGGCGTGGTCTTTCGCTCATCGAAGTATTGCTCGCGCTGACAATCCTGCTGCTCGCGATTGTCGCCATCGGGCGGCTCGTGGACATCGGCACGGATCGCGGCAACGACGCCCGCGCCGCCACCCGCGGCAACCGACTCGCGCAGGGCAAAATGGCCGAAGTCGAGGCCGGGGTGGTGAGCCTGGACAGCGCGATTGAGGGCGAGTTCGAGGGCGACGACGCGGCCTGGAAGTTCAATGTCACCCCGGAACTGGTCGGTCCGCCGAACCTGTACACCGTTACCGTGAAGGTGACTCGCGACATCCAGGGCAAGACCTACGAGGTCGTCCTGGTGCAGATGCTCTTCGACCCGACAAAGACGGGATCCGCGGCGCAGGCCGAACGCCCGCCTCCGCCAGACCCCGCTGCCGATCCCGCAATGACCGGAATGGAGTAACGACGCCATGATGCTCGTGACTTGGCGGAAGAACCCCTCCCCAACCACTCCCCTAAGAAGGGAGGGGCTTCAAGCAAGACACGCGCGAAAGAGTGCGTCGCGTGTTTCAATTTCTGCTCCCCCTCCCTTCTTAGGGGAGGGGGTTGGGGGGAGAGGTTCTTGCGCCAGGTCCGGGTTCACGCTTCTGGAACTGCTGCTTGCGGTGACCATCGCCGTGTTCCTACTCGCCGGCCTGTACATGGCCATGAACATGACGTTGCAACAGACCCAGGTCAGCCGCAACGCGGTGGAATCCGAGGATCTGTCGCGCGGCATCTTCAACAAACTGACAGTGGACCTGAGCGGCACGCTCGGGCCGCTTCCGCCCAAGTCCGGCGGCAACTCGGCCGCCAGCGGCGGCACAACCGCCCCCGCGACAACCGCCCCAAGTACGACGACCCCGGCAACCGATCCTGCCGCTTCTAGCACCCCGGCAACGGGCGCGGCCCCGCCCCCGCCCGCGACCACACCAACGGACGCGACAACCGACGCCACAACCCCCGGCGCAACCGATAATGCTACAGCAGTCGCCGCGGACTACTCGTTCCAGGGAGGCGTGGTCGGGCAGGAAAAGCAGATCGTCGTCTACACCGGTCGCGTGCCGGAGGCATTCGGGCGGTTCGCCAATCCCCGCGAACAGACGCGCAGTGACCAACGGCAAGTTATCTACTGGCTCGGGCCAGGCGGCGGGCTGTTCCGCCAGGAGCGCCCCTGGGTCACTGCCGACGGGGTCCGCAACTCGATCGAACCGGACCCCGACGCGCCCGACGCGATCCTTGTCGCCGAGGAAGTGATCGACCTGTACTTCGAGTACTCCGACGGGTCGAGTTGGGTCGTGGATTGGGACGGCACCGTGCCCGGCCCGGATGGCGTGACCCCGCTCGGTCCGCCCCGCGCGATTCGCGTCACGCTCGTCCTGAAGATCCCCGTTGGGAAGAATGAGTTTAGCGAGAAGCGGATGTCGCAGGTGATCCCGATCCGGTCGGCGCCCGGCACATACACCCCGCCGCTTGTTGAAGCCCCGATCGATGGCGCGACCGAAACGGTACCCGCGGACCCGGCGACCGGGGGGACGACGACACCAAGCACCGGTGGCACGACGCCAAGCACAGGTGGCACGACACCGAGCACGGGTGGCACGACGATGCCGAGTACCGGCGGCGGAACAGGCGGAACGTCTGGTGGCAAGAGCGGAGGCGGGCGATGAGACTGCACTCGCGAAACGCAACAACCGCGAACTCGCGCGACGGGTACGTTATCTTTGCCGTACTCCTCGTTGTCGTCGTTCTGTCACTGGTCGCGTACCGGTTCACCGAGTCGATGACGGCGGAGTACCGCGCCAGCACTCGCGCCAACGACGACGCACAGGCCAAGCTCGCGGCCGTCTCCGGGTTGCACTACGCCGCCGCGGTCCTCTCCGACCGTGCGACGTTCTACGGCGAACTCGAGGGCAACCCGTTCGACAACACCGACATCTTCGAGCGCGTCGAGTTGCCCGCGGCGGGCGGCACCGCCCGCAAGAAGGGGCTGTTCGACATCCGCTCCGTGGCCCTCACGGAAGACGGCAGCTACGAGCAGCGGTTCGGCGTCATCGACGAGGGTGGCAAGCTCAACATCAACAGCATGATCGCGCTCGACCCGACTGGCGAGATACTCTACGCCACGCTAATGAAACTCCCCAACATGACCTCCGAGGTCGCGGACGCGATCGTCGATTGGGTGGACGGGGACGACGTCGCACGCGCCACTGGGGCGGAGTCGTCGGAGTACAGTTCGCTTCCGAACCCGTACAAGGCGAAAAACGGCCCGCTCAACTCGCTCGATGAATTGCTACTCGTCAAGGGCGTGTTCCCGGAGATGCTCTACGGCGGCGACCGGAACCGCAACGGCGTATTCGACGAGGGCGAGAACGACGCCGATCGCGGCTGGTCCGACTATCTCACCGTGTACGGTCGCGAGTTGAACGTGGACATGGGCGGCACCGTACGAACCTACCTCAACGGCGACAGCCTTCCGACCATCGCCCAACAACTCGGGCCGCAGATTGGCGACGAACTGACCACCTACATCCTCGCGGCCAAGTTGTTCAACGTAACCACGACGGACGCGAGCGGGAACCTCCCCGGCACCACCGCCACGGGCACAATGACCACCGGAAACGGCGGCGCTATCGCGATCACCTTCAGCATACCCCAGGCGCAGAAGCCCGTGACCCCGGCCTCGCCGGACCAGCTCAAGGCGGCGGTGGACGCGAAGATGGCGACCACGTTCACGGGCGGTAAGCGGCTCCGCTCGCTGGGGGACCTCGTGTACTCGCGCATCACACTGCCTCGCGCGTCTGGCACGCCGCAAGACGCGCCAGACGTGGTCGCGTTCTCACCGCTGCTCAACCCGGCCACACGCAGCGCGCTGCTCGGCACACTGATGGACAAGACCACAGTCAAGCAGGCCGTCGAACTGGTTCCGCGAATCAACGTGAACACCGCGCCGCGCGAAGTGCTCGTGACCCTGACCGGGATCGTCAACTCGCGTAGCGAGCCGATCATCACCGAGGCCGATGTGGACGCAATCATCGCCGCCCGCCCGGATCAGGCGCCGAACGACCCCGCGACCGTTTCGGGCGCGTGGGTGATCTCGGCCGCCGGCATCCAGCCGGCCGTGTTCAAGCGGGTGGAGAAGTACATCACCGGCAGCACGATGGTGTATCGCGTGCAGTCGATCGGGTACTTCGCGGAGGGCGGTCCGGTGGCTCGCATGGAGGCCGTGATCGATACCAACCAGGGCGCCCCGCGATTCCTCCACGTGCGTGATCTTTCGGACCTGGAGAACCCCCGTGGCTTTGAGCCGATTAAAGTAAATCCATAGTTGCGAGTTCCGAGTCGAAGACATTGCTGCTTTATCTTCGGCTCGCGCTCGCAACTCGCAACTCGCAACTTCGGAGCGGAGCGACCGTGTCCAACTTCATCGCGATTGATCTGGAAACGAACGGCGTGTACGCCGTTTTCGGGGCCGCGCGTGGGTCCGCGAAGGTGACCCACGCGGTCGCCTGGACCGCCGAGGACGCGGAGCCGCCGCCCGCGCTCACGCTCGAAACCGCGCGCGCGTTCGGCGAGCGGCTGCGCGACAAGCTCCGCACCGCTGGCGGCCCGCCGGCACCGGTCCTCATCTCGGTCGGACGCGACAGGGTCATCCTCAAGGAACTGAAACACCCACCGGTGCCGCCGTCCGAGGAACCGGCGCTTATCAAGTTCCAGGCCATTAAGGAGATGTCCGAGTCGCCCGACGACGTGGTGCTCGACTATGTGCCCTTGGGCGATGGCGACGCGGCCGGCGAACGCCGCGCGATGGCCGTGATGCTGCGCAAGGACGTATTCCACGCGATCCAGGCGATGTGTGTCGCGGCCGGACTGAAGCTCGCTGGCGTCACCCCGCGGCCGTACGCGGTGGCCGCCGGGCTGGTTCGGGTGTTCGCCGCGGGCACGGCCCCACCGCCCGAACACAAGACCGACTCGGTCGCGGCCCTAACGCTCAGCCCCGGCGGGGGTGAGTTCACCGTGGTCCGCAACGGCGAGGTGGTTCTCACGCTCGCGCTCCCCGCCCCAGTGCTGGCGAACGAGACGATGCTCGTCTCCCAGTTGCGCCGCAACCTGACCGTGTATGCGGGCCAGCACCCCACCCACCCAATCCGGGCGGTGTACCTCGCGGAAGTTGGCACCGGCTGGACCGGGCGGTTAGCCACGGCGCTCGGCGTTCCGGTCCACGCGTACGACCCGCTCGCCGGGGTTCTGCCGCGGGTGCCGGAACAGTTCCGCGGGCGCTTTGCCGGGGCCGTCGGCCTGCTCGCGGGCAAGGCCGTTGACGCGCTCCCGATCAACTTCGCCTCGCCCCGGCAGCCGACCAACACGAGCGACCCGGCCAAGCGGCGGCTCATCTTCGCCGCGCTTGCGGCCGTCCTGCTCCTCGGCGCTGGCGTCGTCTTCGGGCTGTACGTGCGAGGCCTTTCGACCGGAAGCGTCACGGAACTGACGCGACACCGGGACGAGTTGAAGGAGAAGAACGAGAAGGGCAAGCCGGACATGCGCCGCGTCGAGGCCATCGACGGTTGGTCGAAACGCGAAGTGGTGTGGCTGGACGAACTGCACGAACTCGCCGATCGGATGCCGGCCGACGACAGCATGCGTTTGACGAGCCTCACCGCCACGCCGTTCCCCGTAGGTAAGGACGGCAAACAGGAGGCGCAGTCGAAGGTGGAACTGAAGATCGCCGCGACCGGGATTGTCCCGGTCAACACCCTCGTATCCGCGATCGAGCGCGACAACGTGTTCCCAAACAAGTATTACGCCAACTCCCCCGTGAGCGTTCTCGGTGCCGTGGGTACGGCGGCCGGGACCAAGCACCCGCTGGCGTACGGACTGACGACCAAGGTGAACTACCGCACTTCGGACAAGTACGACCCGTCCCCGAAGTTCGCGCCGCCGAAGAAGAGTTGGGGCGCGTTCGCCCCAACGTCAATCGCGCCCGAACCCGTGCCTGAACCGCCCGCACCCCCGCCCGAACCCGCGCCGCAACCGAAAGACGCCATCCCTTGATGCGGGTGGTGAACCCACCGCTCCCGGCGTCCAATCAACTACCGACTCACCGCGACCAGGGCTGATACCCATGACCTCCCGCGACCAAACGCTCGCACTCCTCCTGATCGGCATCATGACACTGACCGTCGGCGCGGTCGGCGGCTACCTGTTGGTTCTGGTGCCGGTCCAGAAGAACCGCGCCGCCGAACTAGCGCTGCGGAACGAGATCGATGATTTGGAGAAGGAAGAGCGGGCGCAATTCGCCAACGCGAAGAAGTTGGCCATCGCCCGCGCCCGCAGCCTCCCGGCCGACGCGGACCTCGCCAGGGGCGAGTACCAGGTCGCGCTCGGGCGTCTGCTCGACGCGGCCGGCGCCCCGAAGGGCTACACCATCAACCAGCGAGTGGTGGACAACTCCGTGCGCTACGTGCCGGAACTGAGCAAGAACAAGCCGATCTACACCCGCATCGCGTACGAAGTGACGGTCAAGAAGGCCGACATGTGGATCGTCAAGGACTTCCTCAAGGGGTACTACGAACTCGGCGTGCTACACCAGATCACGCATTTCAGCATCAAGAAGGACGAGGACAGCGCGAAAGGCCCGGCGAAGCGGAACGACCTCACGGTGACGTTCACCACGGAAGCCGTCATCGTGGATGGGGCCGAGAACCGCCGCACGTTGCTTCCGGTGCCGACTGCGTTCGCCGCGATCGGCGGTGGCATGCTGCACCAGAGCATGGCCCACAGCAAGGAGTACGGGCGCGGCGTCACCCCACCGGTGCTGGTTCCGATCCTCTCGACCAAGCCGCGCGACTACAGCCTGATCGTGCTGAAAGATCCGTTCAACGGCCCGCTCCCGCAACCGCCGTCGTTCAAACTACATCAGCCGAAGGACGTGAAGGTCGTTCAGGACGAAAAGCCGACGACGGTGAAGATCGCGGTCAGCGGTGAGGGTTCGGTGGGCGCGAAGGTCGTCGTTCAGATCGAAGGCGCGCCGGGCGGGCCGTTCGCACCGGGCGCGCTGAAGGTCGATCCCAAGACGCTCGCCATCGAGATCCCGAAGACCTCCGCAAGTGAGGGCAGTGCGACTGTCTCCGTCATCGCGACCTCGGTGGAAGGCAAGACCGAGAAGACCTCCTTCACGGTGTTCGTCGGCCCGAAGCCGCCACCGCCGGAGATCGTGGAGAAGCCGCCACCGGTGAAGCCCGATGTCGACACGGCCATTATCCTGACGATGGTCACGTTCCGGTCCGACGGCACCGCGTCGGCCGCGATCCGCGACGCCGCGAACCGCCAGCGATACGAGATCGAGGTGACCGGCAAGAAGGTGACCGTCAGCAAGTTCTACTACATCAAGGACAAGAAGAAGGAAGAGAGCGACCCGGACCCCAACGGGGTACTCGCGATCTCCGACGACAACAGCGCGACCAGGCGCACGTTCAAGGTGGTCGGGGTGGACGGCGACGGGTTGATCCTTCAGGACCAGAAGCCTGCCGCAGCGAAGCCGGCGGCACCGCCGAAGGGCTTCGGGTGGCCGCCGAAGGGTGGCGGACCGCCCAAGCAGGGACCGGCGGCGCCGCTCGCGGCCATCGCCGGGAACATGACCAACGGTGTGACGCTCGCTCCGGGCAAGGTCTACCGCTGGACGGTCGGCCAGTCGCTCGCGACGATCAAGGAACTCACCGACTCCGAGGCGACGAAAGTTCTCAAGCAGTCCGCGGACACCGGTCCGATGTTCGAGGTGGCTGGCAAGTAAAGAGTAGGTGTTTGGTTGGCACGTCGATCCCCCTCTCGCGACTTCACGTTGTGGGAGGGGGATCGACGCGTTTCCCACAGACCCTTTCGACGGTGCGCTCTCACGGAACTACATCGCAGGAGCCTTCGGTTCGTCAAAGACTCTCTCCTGGCCGCGGTCGCGTGGGCATGACACCGCCAAGCGCACTGAGGCTGGCGAATCGTTGCGGTGTTGGGTGATCGAGCGCCATAGTTGGGAAGCCGCGGCTCGTACCGCCGCCGACGGATTGGCGAGCCCCGGCCGCAAGGCCGGTAGGTGACGATCCTGCAAGCAACTCGTTGCATCCGCGTGGCAGTTCGGTACGATGAGGCGACTTCGCCGCTTCATCCCTTACCGGGCCGCACTATGTCTGAAGCACACCCAACACGCCGCGACTTCCTCCGCGTCACGGCCGCCGGTGCCGCGGGCCTCGCGCTTACTGGCGTTGCGAGCGGCAGCACGAAATCGCCGCTCGCGCTGGGCAGCGCGAAGAGTTGCATCTTCATCAATATGGTGGGCGGGCCGGCTCACCTCGACACCTTCGACCCGAAGCCGAACGCACCTTCCGATGTGCGTGGGCCGTTCAAGCCCATTCAAACGGCAACGCCCGGCGTCCACCTCAGCGAACTGTTCCCGAAGCTCGCGCGGATGAGTGAAAAGTTCGCTCTGATTCGCACGATGCACCACGACGCCCCGCCAGTTCACGAGTGCGGATTCCAACTGCTGAACACTGGGCGTCTCTTCCGCGACGGCCCCGAATGGCCGAGCGTTGGCGCGGTAGTGTCGCACTTGACGGGTCGCGCACCAGCCTTTCTTGCGAAGGCCGTCTCAATTAACACCGGCATATCCGTCTCGCACGGCCAGGGAGTCGGTTGGCTGAACCGTCCAGAAGGCATCGGCGGGGTTATCGATTCCAAAGCGGGCATCGGGGAAATGCTTTCCACGGCGGTTGGGTGGGAGAGTTTTGGATGTGTGTTCATCACCATCAACCAGTTCTCCACCGTGTTCGATTCTCCGTCGTGGGACTGCCACGCGGACGGCGGGTCGCTCCGCACCACGCTCAACGACGTTCGCGACACCGTCGCGCCGAGCTTCGACACCGCGTTCGCACAGCTTCTCACCGACCTTGAAGAACGCGGCTTGCTCGAATCGACGCTCGTGGTCGCAACGGGCGAGTTCGGACGCACACCGAAGCTGAACTCCAACGGGGGGCGCGATCACTGGGCCGGGTGCTGGACGACGCTCATCGCGGGTGGAGGGGTGAAGGGCGGTCGCGTGATCGGCCGTTCCGACGCCACCGGGAGCGAACCGAGTGACCGGCCGGTCACGCCGCAGGACCTGGTTAGCAGCATCTTCCACGCGCTCGGCGTTTCACCTAACGCGACCATTCCGGGGCCAGAGGGAACGCCGGTCGCGGTGTATCCTGGCACGCCAGTTGCGGAACTGTTCTGAGTTGAAGAGATTTCACCGCAGAGAACGCAAAGGACGCAGAGGAAGACATGAGAAGCCTGTTCAAACTATCGTGTCTTGTCTCCGCGTTCTCCGCGTTCGCTGCGGTGAATAATGCCGCGGAGCCGCTACCGAACACCAAGGCGCTGACCATCGAGGGCAACCTCTCCACGAAGCAAGTGGAGGGGATGCACAAATACCTCGACCGCGAACTCGCCGCGTCCGCGAAGAACCGCGACGCGGAGTGGAAGAAACTCGACGCCGCGAAACACCGCGACGCCCTCAAGAAGATGCTCGGCGTCGTGGATGCTCGCCTCGCGCCGCGCATGGAGTACGTCAGCGGGCCGGGCGAACCGGCGGTCGTCGCGGAGTGTGACGCGTTTACCGTGTACGCGGTGCGATGGAGCGTGCTGCCCGGCGTGGATGGCGAGGGACTGCTGCTCGAACCGAAGGGGAAGGTAAAGGCGAACGTCGTCGCGATTCCCGACGCGCTCTGGACGCCGGAACAAATCGCCGGGCTGACGAAGGACGAGAAGTTCGCATTCGCGCAGCGGCTCGCGGAGCACGGCTGCCGCGTCGTAGTGCCGGTACTCATCGACCGCAATGACAACCTTTCCGGCAGCGAGAAACTGAAACGCGGAACGAACCTTCCGCACCGCGAATTCGTTCACCGCATGGCCTATCAGATGGGCCGCACGCTCGTCGGCTACGAGGTGCAGAAGGTACTCGCGGCCGTCGATTGGTTCCACGCGCAAGACAAGAAGTTGCCCATCGGCGTGATCGGCGTCGGCGAAGGCGGACGCGTTGCTCTTTACGCCGCGGCAGCCGATTCGCGGATCAACGCGCTGCACGTCGCGTGCGCGTTCGGCCCGCGCGAGAGCAGCCACAGCGAGCCGCTCGACCGCAACCTGTGGAACAACGTCCGCGAGTTCGGCGACGCGGAGGTCGCGTCGATGGTCGCCGGGCAGGACGACGTGCTCGCGCGCGTCACAATCTACCCACGGCCGAACGCGAAGGAGAAAAAGGGAACCGAGAGTGCGTGGCCGGAGTGGGACGGCCCGAACACGAAGGTGAGCAAACAGGCGGCCCCCGGCGGCATCAAGCCGGGGCCGGACGAGGCGGCGGCCGAGTACAAGCGGTACCTCGCCCGCCTACTCTGGGTCGGCCCCGTCCGCGGCAACGTCAACACGCTCGACAACGCTTACGGCTTCCGCGACCTACTCCACACGCTCGAAGCCGACGGCTTCGCCGCGCCGGACACGCTGATGAACGCGGTCGTTGACAAGCGGAAGAACTTCGACTCCGCGGCGCGCCACAAGCGGCAGTTCGACCAACTTGTCGCGCACGTTCAGAAGCTGTGGCGCGACTCCGACGCCACGCGCAAAACGTACTGGGCGAAAGCAGATGCCAAGTCGCCGGAAGCGTGGGAGAAGTCGTGCGACGCGTACCGCGACTACTTCCACACGGAAGTGATCGGCAAACTGCCGGACCCGAAGGGACCGCTCAACCCGCGAACGCGACAGATCTACGACGAGAAGACCTGGACCGGATACGAAGTGACACTCGACGTCTACGACGATGTGTTCGCGTACGGCATTCTGTTACTTCCGAAAGACCTGAAGCCGGGCGAGAAACGGCCGGTGGTCGTGTGCCAGCACGGTCTCGAAGGAACACCGCGCGACACGATCGAAGTCGAGAAACGCCCGGTGTACAACCACTTCTCACGGCGGCTCGTTGAACTCGGCTACATCGTGTACGCACCGCAGAACCCGTACTACGGCAAGAACGTGTTCCGCCAGTTGCAGCGCAAAGCCAACCCGCTCAAGCTCTCGCTGTTCAGCTTCATCATCCGACAGCACGAACGCACCATCGACTGGCTCGAAACGCTGCCAAACGTGGACTCCAAGAAGATCGCGTTCTACGGCCTCTCCTACGGCGGGAAGACCGCGATGCGCGTGCCCGCGGTCGAGAAACGCTACTGCCTCTCCATCTGCGCCGGCGACTTCAACGAGTGGATCGGCAAGAACGTATCCGTCGATCTGGATCGCAGCTATATGTGGACCGGCGAATACGAGATGTACGAGTTCGATCTGGGCAACACGTTCAACTACGCGGAGATGGCGTACCTGATCGCCCCGCGCCCGTTCATGGTGGAACGCGGTCACGACGACGGCGTCGGTATCGATGAGATGGTCGCGTACGAGTTCGCGAAGGTACGCTACCTCTACGCGAACCGACTGAAGATTCCCGATCGGACAACGATCGAGTGGTTCGTCGGCGGACACCAGATCAACGCGAAGGAAACGTTCGACTTCCTGAAGAAGAAGCTGGAGTATCCCAAGTAACCGGCAGCCAGTCAGTTCAGCGGCACGAACTTGCGACCGGTCGCCCACGTGCGTTCGGCGGGCTTGTCGCGGACCACCCGTCGATGAATCGCGGAAATAGCCCGTCTGAAATTTCTGGCGGAATATGCGGAATGGGCTTGGCGCGACGGGGGGCTGCCACGGTGGTGAGGGTTGAAGCCGCTCATCACCTCGGAAGGACGCCCCGCCCATGTCGCTCAACATCCGCAATCTGGCCGCGCGTTTGTTCCAACGGTTCACGAAGAAGAGTACGCTGAAGGCAGTGCCCAACCGGACGCGGCTGAACCTGACGCTGTTGGAGGACCGCACGGTGCCGACGCCGGTGGTGACCATCGCTGAGGTCACGGGCATCGAGAACGCGGTGGAAGGGGTATCGAGCGGCCTGTCTCGGTTCACACGCACCGGAGACCTGACCGGTCCGCTGACGGTTTACTTCGATGTCAGCGGCACCGCGACCGAGGGCAGCGACTACACCGCCCTCGCCCGGGAGGTGACCTTCCCCGCTGGTGAGGCAACCGTGGACGTGGCGATCGTGCCAATCGACGACAGCATCGCCGAACCAACCGAGACGGTGACAATCACGCTCCCCATGTACTCCCCGAACAACTACGACGTCGGCGAATCCGACACTGCCCTTGTCACCATCGCGGATACCGAAACGCCGCTGGTGGGACTCCAAACTGACGCGAACGCTCTGGAAGGTGTCTCGGATGGGCGCATTGCGTTCACTCGACTGGGCGATTTGCGCTCTGAGTTAACGGTTACCATCGCGGTCAGCGGCACGGCGACCTCGGGAACGGACTTCACGTCCCTCGGCACGACGGTGACGTTCCCGGTGGGCGAGGCCGACACGTTCCTGGATGTGGAAGCGCTCACCGATAGCGTCTACGACCCGAACGAAACAATCGTCGTCACGCTCCAGACCGGGACGGGCTACGAGCGCGACCTCGTTTACTCAGCAACGCTCACGATTGAAGACGCGATCCCGCTGGTCACGGTCGAGAAGATCACGGACGCGTGGGAGGACGGCGAGCGCGAGGGCCGGTTCCTGTTCCGGCGCACGGGCGACCTGACCGATTCGTTGACAGTGAACTACACGATCAGTGGCAGCGCGACAGCGGACGACGACTACAAGGAACTGACTGGATCGGTCGAGTTCGCGGCTGGCGAATCGGAAGTGGAGGTCGTGATTACGCCAGTGGACGACACAGCTGTCGATCCTAATGAGGTGGTGGCGCTCACACTACAGCCAGTTGCCGCTTACGTCGTTGGCACGTCGAACGCCGCCAGCGTTCAGATCTTCGATAACGAGATTCGGCCAGCCTCATTGCCGAGCGCGCTTCCGGTCGCCGCAAGCGTTCGGCTTGAGTCTATGACTTTCGACACGAGCCACCCAGCCATCGTCGGTGACCCAGGGGAAGACGGGAATTCGGTTCTGTACTCCGGCCCGCAGTACTTCGATGCGGACCACGATGGTTCGGGCGAGCGGGCGTACCCAACGAGTTTCACCCGGAATGAGTATCTCAAGGTGTCGGCCGTTTTCCGCCTGGCAGACGATGTCTCGGGTCCTGTGTGGATTCGCGGCTCGACCCAAGACGGGAACACGCTACCCGCGACGCTCGGCTTCGTTTCGGCTAACGGGACTGTATCCGTCAACCAACTCCAAGCGAACCAGCCATTCGGAAACAGCATTCAGGCCTACGACAATTACCAAATCACCTGGGAGTTCACCCTCGATCCGAACGGACAGAACGGCTGGCAGTCGGCGGGTAACAGTGACAATTCCTTGTATTTAACTTTCGCCACGCCGACCACGGATAATCTATTCGATACGGTCATCTCTGCCGCGGCACATGCCGCGGCTGGGTTGAGTGAAGAAGTCCAGTTAGCGGCCTGTATCTTCGGAGGCGTCTTTTCCGGCCGCGACGTCCAAACCAAGAGCGGGCAGCCACTGTACTACTACAAGAATTGGCTCACATCTTCTGATCGCTATGGTGATTTTTTAATGACTCGAGATGGGAAATGCGGAGCTTGGGCGAAATTCTTCGCTGACACGCTCAAAGGGATGGGTGCCACCTTGCCGGACAAGCCGTATGCGATGCTTACTCCAGACGGTGCCGGGGGTGGATTTCTCCTCAATGATGCCGTCTACTGTCCGGGTCAACTAATCGCTGGTCAGCCTGGCTACCCCAACCCATTCCCGGCAAACTACCCTTACTTTAATACTTATAAAAAGCCAGGGGTGTATAAATTCCCGTACACGACGGATCGTTACATCTGGGGTGAGGCTGTGAATACTGGCGCTGAAGTTAATGTTACTGGCGCGCCGCCCGCTCAAAATAACACGAATCCCCTGACGTTATTTAATAACCACGTGACGGTTTATATCGGTGGGACTTATTACGATCCGAGTTTCGGGGTGACGTATTCGACGCTTCAGGAGTTTGACGAGAAGATTGCATTCTTTTTCAAGGATCCTGAGGAATTGCGGCCAAAGATCAGTAATGCGGCCGAGGATCGCCGGTTTGTGTATTTCTTTCAAGATAATCCTGCCGGGCTGAGCATCAAGGCGACATTCTACAGCAAGTCCTGGGGCGCAGACTAAATCGAGTGAGGAATACTTTTATGTTTCCATTTCTGATTTCGGTATGCGTTGCTGCCATAAGCGTGTTGAACGCCCAGGTTAACCATTCGCCGGCCCGCGGTGTGGTTCAAGTTCTGCTGCGCAATGATTCTGTTTACACTTGGACGCTAAAAGATCCGGCGACCGAGGACGAATCGCTTACGACATACTCGCTCATCACCCGCTCTCCCGTCGGAGTGAAAGGCGACACAGTGTTCCAGTCCGTGGAGTCGTTTTTGTTCGATCAGGGCCATCACTTCCCCCTGCGGTGGGCGGTCGATGGAGATACGCTCTGGCTTGGGAGCTTCTTCATCGATCAAGGGTCTTCGGCCCACATCCCTTGGCGCTGCCAAGCGATCCGCGTTCCAGTACGGTTCGTCATCGGAAGTGGGCCGAAACCGAAACTTGACCCAATCAAGGACGAGGGGTTCGTTTTCGACGACAGCGGGCTGTACATCAGTGGATCGTCGCGCCCGACCGTGACATCCATCCGGCGCGGCTTTCTTGCCGCGTACGCGCGCGACCTGAAGGAAGATGATCTGGTCAAGATCGCGGAAGTCGGCAAACCGCCAAAGGACGGCCGCCCGCCGTTCACGTTCGACTTTAGCCCACCCTCGGCATCGGATCGCGACTGGACGCTTTATGTTCAGCGAGCACCTCGGAAGACCGTCGATTTGGTCACCTTCCGCGCCGATAAGGAGGGCGAGAAGGTTCGGGCGAAAGTGGAATCGATTCCTGTTCCGTTTGCCGAGCCGTTCTTCGCGCACCGCGATTCGACTGGGCGTGTGTTCTTTGTTACCGAGATGACCGGACGGGTTTTCATGGCCGAACCGCCTGCAGGCGACCGCAAGGAGTGGAAGGTGACGGCTGTTTGGGACGACGTCAAATGCCCCGTTCTCGCACTCGTGCGCAACAGCCGCGACGGGTCGGCGTGCGTCGGTATCACGAAGAAAGGTGCGACCGGCGACGGGGAGGATTATCTGCTCCCACTGAGCGGCAAGCCGGCTCTGAAGAGAGTAGAGTTGAAGAGGGTACCGCGCCCAGACGTAAACCGAACCGAAATCGCGGCGACGTGGTTCGGTCGTGCCGTCGCAACTGACCCGCCTGCAAAACGTCCCAAATAGTTCATACGACAACGCGCTCAGCCCACCACTTCGAGCTTGCGGCCGGTCGCCCACTTGCGTTCGGCGGGTTTGTCGCGGACCACTTCGTTGTAGAGCGTGTCGCGTTCCACCGGGACGCGGCCCGCTTCCTCGATCAAACGGCGCAGGTCGCGCACCGTCAGTTCCTGCGGTGAGTCGCTCCCAGCCGCGTGGTAGATCGTCTCGTGAACCACCGTGCCGTCGATGTCGTCGGCACCGTAGCTCTGGGCCACCTGCGCAACCTTCGCGGTCAGCATCTGCCAGTACGCCTTGATGTGCGGGAAGTTATCCAGCATCAACCGCGACACCGCCATTACCTTGAGATCCATTAAGCCGCTCGGACGCGGAATGTTCGCGCCCAGCGGGTTGTTCGTCGGGTGGAACGCGAGCGGGATGAACGTCTGGAAGCCGCCGGTGACGTCCTGTAGTTCTCGCAAGCGAACCATGTGGTCGATGCGGTGTTCCGGCTGCTCGATGTGGCCGTAGAGCATCGTCGCGTTCGACTTGCCGCCCAACTCGTGCCACGCGCGATGCACGCGCAGCCACTGCGCGCCATCGGCCTTGTAGTCGCACAACTTCGAGCGCACGTCGGGGTGGAAGATCTCCGCACCGCCGCCCGGTAGCGAACCCAGGCCCGCCGCTTTCATCTCCGTGAGCAACTCGCGCGTCGGGCGCTTCGTGATGCGCTCGAACCAGTCCCACTCCACCGCCGTCCACGCCTTCAGGTGCAGGTCCGGGAACGCGGTGTGAATGTTCGCGATGATGTTCAGATACCACTCGTAGGGCAACAGGTGGTGCAGTCCGCCGACAATGTGAAGTTCCGTCGCGCCCTGTTCGCTTGCTTCTCGCGCACGCTGGAGAATCTGCGCGTCGGTCATCACGTAGCCGGCAGGCGACTTCAAGTCGGCGCGAAACGAACAGAACGCGCACCGGTACACACACACGTTCGTCGGGTTCAGGTGCTGGTTCACGTTGTAATAGGTGACGTTGCCGTTCTTCTTCTCGCGCACGAAGTTCGCGAGTTCGCCGAGCGTGAACAGGTCCGCGTTCTGATCCAAGAACAGCCCGTCGTCGAACGTGAGACGCGTGCCGGAATGCACCTTGTCCTGAATGTCGGCGAGCCGCGTAGTGAGCGTGGTCATGTCTGCTCCAGGTTGCAAGTCGCGAGTCGCCAGTTGCGAGTCGCGAGCCGAAGGCACGACGCGGCTTCAACTCGCAACTCCTTTCGTGTTCTATCGCTCCCGGAGCTAACCGCAATCGGCGCCAGAGTGTTAACCCGCACGTCCGGCCGGCGGAATCAGGTGAACTGTGGGCAAGTGCGGTTGTTCGCGGTTGGGTGTAGCGCAAAATCCAGTTGGTGGGGCAGGATTCCAACACGGATTCACAACAGGAGAAGCGTCATGCGAAGGCTGTTACTGGTGGCCGCGCTTGCGGTCGGAGTGGGGGCGTGGTCTGGGGGTGCCGCGAGCGCCCAGGACCAACACTGGGGGCCGTCCGCGACCTCGGTCACGTGGCCGTCGGTCATGCCGCCGGGGTGGTACACGAACACGTACAACCACGCGTGGTACTACCCGTGGTATGCCTACTACAACTCCAGCCAGGGGCCGTACGCGAACTGGATGGCCGGCGGCGGGTTCGCGTCCTACGCCCACCATGGCACCGCCGGGTACTTCAACTATCCGCGAGAAGCGGCACAGCCGTACCTTGGCGTGTGGTACAAGGATCCCAACAAGCCACCCGCGAACGACGAGAAGAAAGACGACGGAAAGAAAGACGACGGAAAGAAAGACGACGGAAAGAAAGACGAGCTGAAGGAGAAGACGGAAGGTCGCGTGTCGGTGACTCTCCCGGCGGACGCGAAACTGCTCTTCAACGGCACCGCTGCGACCGGGACTGGGGCGGTGCGCACGTTCCGCACGCCGGCGCTGCAACCGGGCCAGAACTACCGCTACGAACTCACGGCGGAAGTGGTTCGCGACGGGCGCACCGAGCGAGTAACCGAATCGGTCATCGTGCGCGCGGGTGAAACCTCGACGGTAACACTTACGCCGACCGGTGTGCAAGCCGCCTCCAAGTAGTCGCTGCGATCCGTCGCAAGGAGTGAGGTCGGAGACCTGCACTGTTGTGGTCTTCGACCTCACTACTTGCGACTCGTTAATGTCGTTACGATCGGCACATTGCGATGTGATCGGGTTCGTCCCGGCCGCGTTCGTTTGTCTCTTACGCTTTCCGCAGCACGATCAGCAACGGTTGCCCGTCGATCTTCACGGTTGCGGCGTGAACGCCGTCGCCCGTCAGCGGCGCATCGGCCCACTGCGTCGCCTGCACTGCGGTCGCGATCGTCTCGCGGTGGGCGATGATCGCTTTTTTCAGTTCCGGCGCATCGGTCGCGAGGTGAAGTTCGATCTTGTCGAGCAGATCGAGCTTCGCGTCCTTGCGTGCGTTCTGTACCTGACGAATCATGTCGCGTGCCAGCCCTTCGAGCTTCAGCGATTCCGTGATAGTGGTGCTGATCGCCACCTGTGTGCCGCGGTCCGCGACCCCGCACCAGCCCGGTTGCCCCGCGTACTCGATGTTGAAGTCGGCAGTGGTCAACGGCACGCCGGCCACTTCAAACGGCCCGCGTTCCAGTCGCGCTGCGATGTCGGCCGAGTCCATCTTCCCGAGCGTGTCTTCCGCCTCCTTGAGTTTCGCGCCGAGTTTGCTGCCCGCGACCTTCTTGTTGAGCCGAGCCGCCCCGACGAGCAGCGGGCCAGCCGCGGTGTGTAGGCTCACCACCTTCACGTTCAACTCGTCGAGGATAAGGTCCGGGAACCGCGCGACCGCTCGCTTGTCCGCTTCCGAACTGGACGACACCACCAACTCCGCGAGCGGTTGCCGCACGTTGATCTTCGCCTGCTGCCGCGCCGCAAGGCCGAGCGAGATGACCCGCTGCACGGCTTTCATGTCGTCGGACAGGTTTTTATCGATGAGCGCTTCATCGGCCCGCGGGAAGTCGCAAAGGTGAACAGACTCCCGCACGCCCACGGACTGCGGTCCTTGGGACGCCAAATTCCGCCACATCACTTCTGTGATGAACGGCACACACGGCGCCATCAACTTGCACAGCGTCGTGAGCGTCGTATAGAGCGTCTGGTACGCGGCGTTCTTGTCCTTGCGTCCATCGTCATCAAGGTCGGTGTTCTTGCTGTGCAACCGCTCCTTGTTACGCCGCACATACCAGTTCGATAGATCGCCCTCGATGAACTCTTCGGTCTTGATTGCGAACGTCATCACGTCGTAGGTGGCAAACGCGGTGTTCGCGTCGTTGATGAGCGTCTGGAGATTTGAGAGCAACCAGCGGTCGATGTCCTGGCGCTCGCCCACCGGCACGTGCGCCATTGCGGGATCGAAACCGTCGCCGTTGGCGTAGTTGCAGAACATTGCGTAGGTGTTCCACAACTTGAAGAACACGCGCGAACGCACGTCGTTCGCCGGTTCCGGGCCGAAGTTGAGATTGGCCGCAGGGTTCTGCCGGGCGTAGAGCCAGCGCATCACGTCCGCGCCGATCGCGTTGAACGGCAGTGGCTTGCCCTTCGGGTCCGTGATCGTGCCGCCTTCATCCGCCGCGGAAACGAACTCGATAGAGTTCCCGCTGCTCTTGCTCATCGCGTTGCCGTACTGATCCTTCACCAGCCCGTGACCGAGCAGCGTCTTGAACGGCGGTTGGCCGTCGCCCATCATCGTGGACATCGCCAACAGTGCGTAGAACCAGTTGCGGAACTGACCGGGGAAGCTCTCCGTGATGAAGTCCGCGGGATACCACTTTTCCCAATAAGTGTGGTCGAGGTTATACCTCAGCGTGGAGAACCCCACGATGCCCGCGTCCAGCCACGGGTTGCCCACGTCCGGCACGCGCGACATCAGGTTCCCGGTCTTCGCGCTCTTGATCTTCACGCGATCGACCCAGGGGCGGTGCGGCGTGTGCCCGTCGAACTCCGCCCAGCCTTCAACCGCACGCTCTTTCAACTCTTCGTAACTGCCGATCACCTCGAAATCGTTGGGGTCGTTCTCGTTCACCCAAATCGGGAGCGCGAGACCCCAGTAGCGTTTCTTGGAGATCATCCAGTCGCCCATGTTCCAGAGCCAGTCATATTCACGCGCCTGACCGTTGATGCTCTCCGGCAGGAATTTGACTTGCTTCACCACCTTCATGATGTCGCCGCGAAACCCGGATTCCGTGTGCTTCGGCCCCATGTTGATGAACCATTCATCAACGAGACGATATAGAAGTTCCGTCTTGCACCGCCAGCAGTGCGGATAGCGGTGTACGTACCGCTCCGTCGCGAATAGCCGATCATGCGCCTTGAGGCTATCGAACACCGCGTCCGCGGTGTTCGGATCGACCGCGTGCTTGCCGGTGAGTGCACCGAAGCCGTCCACGAACACGCCGTCGTCGCCGATTGGCGCGACCGGCGGCAGACCATTTTCCTTGCCCCACTGGTAGTCGATCGCACCGCAACCGGGCGCGGTGTGAACAATGCCCGTGCCTTCCGTGTCGGTCACGTCCTTGCCGCCACTGATGACGCGGTGCGCCTGCGCCGCGGTCTTCGCGGGCCACGTACCGCTCTGCTTCGTGATCTTGGCGACTTCTTCCGGGAAGCCGTATTCGTGGTTCTGCGCTGGGAGGTCATCGAACGGCCCGACATACTCCCAAGCCAGCATCTCACTCCCTTTTACCTCGCCGACAACTTCATACGTCTCGCCCTTGCCGGCCTTCACCTTGAAGTGTTGTTCGATGGTGACGAGGTTGGGAACCTCCTTCAGCCACGGGCGACCGCCTTTCTTCGCGCCGTCTTCCGCGTCGTCTTCATCTCCGGTCGCTGACACTCCCGGCTCGCCAGAGGACGCCATCCGATTCAGTTTGAACGCGCCCTTCGCGACGTAATAGATTTCGCCCTTCACCTTCACTTGCAGATATGTGAGATCGGGGTTGATCGCGGCGCCGACGTTGCTCGTGAGCGTCCAAGGTGTCGTGGTCCACACGAGCAAGTTTTCTTTCTCACGGCCCTTGATCGGGAGCTTCACGAAACACGCGCGGTGTTCGACGAGCTTGTAGCCTTCCTTCATCTCCTGCTCGGAGATGCCGACGCCGCAGCGCCCGCACCAGGGCATCACGTCGTAGCCGCGATTGATAAGACCCTTGCAGTGACACTTCTTGAGGAACGACCAGATCGTATAGTTGTTCTCTTCGCTCATCGTGAAGTACGACTTGCGGTCATCCGGCTTCTTCGCCCAGTCCGCGTCGGTGCGGTCCCAGTTCATCCAGTAGCCCAGGCGGATGCTCTGGTCCGTTTGCACACGCGCGAACTTGTTCACGCGATCTTTACAGGCTTGCACGAACTGCGCGATACTCGCTTCCGGGTCGCCCGGAACGAGGTTCTCGATGTCGCGCTTGCTCGCAAGTTTCAACTCCTTCTCGACTTCGACTTCGACCCACAACCCCTGGCAGTCGAAGCCGTTTTGGTAACGGAGATCGTGTCCGGTCATCGCGAAGTAGCGGTTGTACACATCCTTGTAGGTGCGCCCCCAGGCGTGGTGAACGCCCATCGGATTGTTCGCGGTGATCGGGCCGTCGAGGAAGCTCCATTGCTTCTTCCCCGCGTTCAGCGACTTCCGCTTCTCGAAGATGCCGTTGTTGTCCCAGAACTTCAGGATCATGCGCTCCAGCGACGGGAAATCGACCGACGATTCGACCTTCTCAAACGGCATGGCGCAACCTCGCGACGGAGAACAACACGTTCAGTTTACGAGTGACACACGAACCCGCCACGCGGCTCGCACCGGCACCCATCGCCTACCGATCTGCCGGCTCGAAGTACACGCCTGCACACTCAATCAACTTCACGATGAAGCGCTCGCAGTTCCCCTACAACGGGCTAAGTTGGCGGCGTCCAGCCCACATCACAAGGACCGGCAAACCGCTGGAGAAGCCCGCGTTAAAGGACGTGCTGAATGGCGACGTGACCTACGAGCACAAGACGCTGTCCGCCAAGACGAAGGTGACGAATGTCGATGACTTCATGAAGGTGCTGTTTGACGACTTCTTGGGTCTTCTACGTCGGCGCCACCGGCTTGTTGTCGGACGAAGTCGAAGCGAAGGCGCAATCGGCCGACGTGCTGGCCGGGCAGTACCCGGCCCTCGCGTTCTCGAAGGACGAGAAGGCGGGCACCTTCTTCGAGGTCGGCGACACGATCCTGAGCGTGTACGCGAAGACCGGATACTTCTCGCGGGTACTGCGCATTTTCACCCCATCCGCTTCTTCAACTCGGCGTCCACCGCGTCGAGGTACTGCTCCGTCGTCAGGTACGGCGTCTTGTCGCTGATAAGGATCGCGAGGTCTTTCGTCATCTTCCCGCTCTCGACCATGTCCACACACACCTTCTCGACCGTCTCCGCGAACTTCACCACGTCGGGCGTGGCGTCCAGTTTACCGCGATAGATCAGACCGCGGGTCCACGCGTAGATGCTCGCGATCGGGTTCGTGCTGGTCGGCTTGCCCTTCTGGTGTTCGCGGAAGTGGCGCGTCACAGTGCCGTGCGCAGCTTCTGCTTCGATCGTCTTGCCGTCCGGG
>SXID01000029.1 GCA_005772955.1 Planctomycetia bacterium | reverse complement strand
CACCGCCGCACCCGGTCACGCAGACCGCGAGGCCCGCGACCAGCGCGAATGGCAGTACGAGAAGGACGCGGGAATAAAGTCGTGGCATGTGTGGAGGTCTCGAAGACGGCCCGCAGGGGCCGGTGTAGAGGCGGGCGCAGCGGTGGGGACCGTAGAGGTATTCTCGACAGGTTGACGCGATACGTCAAGGCGGACGTGTGGTGTCTTTGCGTTGTCGAACCGCCAGCGTTAACTGGCTGGGTAGCCGTTACACCCAGCCAGCGAACGCTGGCGGTTCGACAAAAGCCAATCCCCAACGCTCGGTCCTTCGTCTAGAACATACTCAAGGCGCCCGCGCGCACTTCACTCTCCCGCACCTCTCCGAGGTTCACGCAATGAAACGGTCGCAAAGGCTCGCCGCGGTCGGCGTCGCACTCGCGTGCATCGTCGTCGGTGTCGCGGTCGTCGTTTCCTCCGCACAACCGCCACGCGCGGACCAATGGAAGAAGGTCGATGAAGCCGTCAACAAGGGACTGCCCAAGACCGCAATCACCGAACTCGAACCGATCATCGAAGGCGCGCTGAAAGACAAGGCGTACCCGGAAGCGATTAAAGCCATCTCCAAGAAGATCGCGCTGGAAGGGAACATCGAGGGGAACAAGCCGGAAGAGAAAATCACGCGGATGCAGGCGGCCATCGCCACCGCGCCGGCGGAGATGCACTCCGTCATGAACGCGGTGTTGGCACACTGGTACTGGCACTACTTCCAGCAGAACCGCTGGCGGTTCACGCAGCGCACCGCGACCGGCGAATCACCCGGCACCGACATCCAAACCTGGGATCTGCCGCGCATATTCGCGGAGATCGACAAGACCTTCGATAAGGCGCTGGCGAACGAGAAAGAACTGAAGGCGACGCCGATCGCGCAGTACGACATCCTGCTCGCGAAGGGCACCATCCCGGACAAGTACCGGCCGACGCTGTTCGACTTCCTCGCGTTCGACGCGCTGAGTTTCTACACCTCCGCCGAGCAAGCCGGGGCCAAGCCGCAAGACAACTTTGAACTGCCCGCCGATTCGCCCATCTTCGGTTCGGTCGAAGACTTCCTGAAATGGGAGCCGAAGACCACCGACGCCAACAACAAGATCATCAAGGGCGTCGCGCTTTACAAGAAACTCCTCAGCTTCCACAAGGATGACGCGGAGAAGTCGGCGCTGCTCGACACGGACCTGCACCGGCTCCGCTTCGGCTGGAACAAGGCCGTTGGCGAAACGAAGAACGCGAAGTACAAGGCCGCGCTGGAAGCGTTCGCGAAGGCCAATAACGCGCACGAACTGTTCGCGATGGCGCAGTACCAACTCGCGGGCGTCGTGCAGGGTGAAGGCGATTTGGTGAAGGCCCGCGACATCGCGCTCGCGGGGCAGAAGGCGTTCCCGGACAGCCCCGGCGGGAAACTCTGCTACAACCTCGTTCAGCAGATCGAGAGCAAGTCCGCGGGCACGACCACCGAGCGTGTGTGGGCCGACCCCTTGCCCACAATCAAGGTCACGTACAAGAACGTCACGAAGGCGTACTTCCGCGTCGTGTCGGCGGACTACATCGAACGGCTGAAGGCCACCCGCTGGCGCCCGGAACAACTCAACCAGGATGAAGCAAAGGCGCTTCTGAACAAGAAGCCGGAGGCGGAGTTCAGCCACGACCTGCCGCCCACGCCGGACTACAAGCCACGAACCGAGATCATCCCCGGTCGCGCCGGCCTCAAGCCCGGCTTCTACTACCTGATCGTGAGCCACGACCCCGACTTCGGCGGGGTGAACAACTCCGTGAACTACACCGACTTCTGGGTGTCCGATCTCGCGATCGTGAGCCGTCACGACTACGGCAAGCTCCAGGTGGCCGGGATGGTGACGGACAACCGTACCGGATCGCCCACCGACGGCGCGAAGGTTCAAGTCTGGACGCGCGGCAACAACGGCGGCTGGACCGCGGGCGAGACCGGGACCACCGACAAGAACGGGCTGTACGCGATCGCCACCGGCGACCAGCGGGCGCACATGGTCGTCGTCACGCACAAGGAACAGCAGCTTTCCAGTGCCGGCGAGTGGTACACCTACCGCAACAACAATGTCGATCAGACCCATGAGCAAACGGTGTTCTTCACGGACCGCTCGCTCTACCGCCCGGGCCAGACGATCAGCTTCAAGGGAATCACGATCCGCTTCAATCAGGGCACCGACAACTACGAAACGGTCGCCGCCCGCGACGTGGACGTGGTGTTCACCGACGTGAACGGAAAAGAGATCGCGCGTCAGAAGACGAAGAGCAACGACTACGGTTCGTTCAGCGGTAGTTTCACAGCGCCGCGTGACCGGCTCATGGGTCGCATGGCGATTCGCACCGCGACCGGCAACGGCGCGACGAGCGTGAGCGTCGAGGAGTACAAGCGGCCGAAGTTCAAGGTCGAAGTCGAGGCGCCGAAGGACGCGAGCAAGTTGAACGACGTGGTGAAGGTGCCCGGCAAGGCGATGCAGTACAACGGCGTTCCGGTCGGCGGCGCGAAGGTCAGCTTCCGCGTTACGCGAGAAGTCCGCTACCCGGACTGGTTCTTCGAGTGCTGCTGCTGGTGGCGCCCGATGCCGAGCAAGCCAGCACAGGAGATCGCGCACGGCACCGTGACGAGCGAACCGGACGGCAACTTCACGATTCCCTTTCTCGCGCTGCCGGATTTGAGCGTTTCACCGAAGGACGAGCCGTCGTTCCGCTACACCGTGACCGCGGACGTGACCGACACCACGGGTGAAACCCGCACCGGCACGAAGAGCGTGAACGTCGGCTACGTCGCCCTCCGCGCTGTCGTGAGCGCCGATGCGTGGCTCGTCAGCGAGAAGGAATCGAGCTTCGCGATTTCCACCACGACGCTCGACGGCGAAGGCCAAACCGCGAAGGGCACACTGAAGATTCACACGTTGAAGCAACCGGACAAGGTGGCGCGCCCGGACATCGACGGCGGCTACTACCCGCGATTCCGCGCCGGCGCGGCCGCGAACGAAGACCCGCTCCCGGACGCGAGCAAGCCCGCGAGTTGGGAACTTGGCGACGCGATCTTCACCAGCGCCTTCGAGACGAACGGTAACGGCAAGGCGGACGTGAAGCACAAACTCGCGCCTGGCATTTACCGCGCCTTGCTGGAGACTACCGACAAGTTCGGCAAGAAGGTCACGGCACGCTACCAGTTCACCGTGCTGAACCCAGGCGCGGACAAGTTCAACGTGAAGCTCCCGAACGTCGTCAGCGCGCCGAAGTGGTCCGTTGAAGTCGGCGAAGAGTTCGTGATGCTCTGGGGCAGCGGCTACGACACCGCTCGCGCGTTCGTCGAGTTGGAACATCGCGGTAAGGTGCTGCAAGCGTTCTGGACGGAACCGGGCAAGACGCAGCAGATTCTCAAGCAGCAGGTCAACGAAGGGATGCGCGGCGGGTTCACCATCCGGGTTACGCAGGTGCGCGAGAACCGCGCGTACCTCACGTCGCGGCACGTTGAAGTGCCGTGGACGAACAAGAACCTCACCGTGAAGTGGGAACGGTTCGTCAACAAGACGGAGCCGGGGTCGAAGGAGACTTTCACAGCAGTGGTCAGCGGGCCGGACGCGAAGAAGGCCGTCGCGGAGATGGTGGCCGCGATGTACGATTCGTCGCTCGACGCCTTCCTCCCGCACAACTGGATGCAGCGGTTCGGCGTGTTCCGCACCGACCACTCGAACCTGCACCTCGGCTTCAACAACTCGTCAAAGTATTTCCAGCACATCCACGGGCACTGGCCGGTGGGTCATAAGAGCGTGGATATGACCTATCGTGGGTTCCCCAGCGAACTGACGATGAACTGGATGCGCTACGAATACTTCGGTAAGGGCGGCGGCTACGGCTTCGGCGACCAGTGGGGCCGGCACAACGGCTGGGGCGATGGCGGCGGCTTCGGTGGTGGCCCGCCGGGATCGCCTGCGCCCGGTATGAACGGCCCCGGAGGTGGAGCGAAGGAGGACGGTAATTTCACAGGCGACCCGAAAGCGCCAGCGAATGAGCAGCAGAACGGTCAGCCCGGAGGGGCCGTCAGCCCCGCGGGTGGCCCGGACCTCAACAA
Organism: Planctomycetia bacterium; assembly: GCA_005772955.1. Taxonomy (GTDB): domain Bacteria; phylum Planctomycetota; class Planctomycetia; order Gemmatales; family Gemmataceae; genus Gemmata. The sequence continues at coordinate 73,601 of SXID01000029.1, read as the reverse complement.
CGTTTCGGCGCGGAAAAACCTGAACGAGACCGCGTTCTTCTTCCCACACCTGACCAGCGACGCCGACGGCACCGTCCGCATGGAGTTCACCATGCCGGAGGCGCTCACGAAGTGGAAGTTCCTCGGCTTCGTTCACGACAAGAACCTGCGTAGCGGGTTCATCACCGACAGCGTCGTGACGGCCAAAGATCTCATGGCGCAGCCGAACCCGCCGCGATTCCTGCGCGAAGGCGACGTGCTGGAGTTCACCGTGAAGGTGAGCAACATGTCCGCAACCCGGCAGAAGGGCACCGCTCGCGTTTCCTTCAAGGACACGCGCACCGACAAGCCGGTCGATAAGGAACTCGGCCTCGCGAACGCGGACCAGCCGTTCGACCTCGCGGCGGGCGAGAGCAAAACGCTGTCGTGGAAGCTGAGCGTGCCGGACGACATCGGGCCGATCACCTACAAGGCCGTGGCCGCGACCGATCGCCTCTCCGACGGCGAAGAAGCCATCATCCCGGTGCTGTCGAAGCGCGTGCTCGTTGTCGAAGCGCTGCCGCTGCCTATCCGCGGGCCGGGCACGAAGGAATTCGACTTCACCAAGCTCCGCAAGAGTGGCGAAAGCAACACCATCCGCAGCCAGAACTACACGGTACAGATGGTCAGCCAGCCAGCGTGGTACGCGGTGATGGCGCTGCCATACCTCATGGAATACCCCTACGATTGCAGCGAGCAGGTGTTCAACCGGTTGTACGCGAACGCGCTCGCGCGCCACATCGCGGGCAGCGACCCGAAGATCCGCAAGATCTTCGACCAGTGGAAGAACACGCCCGCGCTCGACAGCCCACTTGAGAAGAATCAGGACTTGAAGAACGTGCTGCTCGAAGAGACGCCGTGGGTACGTCAGGCGCAGGCCGAGAGCGCAGCGCGCAAGAACGTCGGCATCCTGTTCGACGACAACCGGCTGAACGCCGAAACCGAGCGCCAGTTGCAGAAGCTCGCGCAGATGCAGTACGCGGACGGCTCGTGGCCGTGGTTCCCAGGCGGCCGCGGCAACGACTACATCACGCTGTACATCACGACGGGCTTCGGCCGGATGCGGCACCTCGGCGTGAAGATCGACACCGCGAGCGCGGTGAAGGCCGTCGATCGCCTCGACAACTGGGCCGATCACGAATACCGCGAAGCGCAGAAGCACAGCCCCGAGAAGAACCATCTCAGCTCGACGATGGCGCTGTACCTCTACGGCCGCAGTTTCTTCCTCAAAGACAAGCCGGTCGGCAACGCGCACCGCGCCGCGATCGATTACTGGTTGGGTCAGGCCAAGACGTACTGGTTGCAACTCGCGAACCGGCAGTCGCAAGCGCACCTCGCGCTGGCGCTGAAGCGGTTCGGCGACAAGGAGACGCCCACCGGCATCATGAAGTCGATCAAGGAGCGGTCGAAGAACGACGAAGAACTCGGCATGTACTGGCGCGACACCGAACTGTCGTACTCGTGGGCACGCGCACCCATCGAAACGCAGGCCATGATGGTGGAAGCGTTCGACGAGGTGATGAACGATGAAAAGGCCGTCGAGGACTGCAAGGTTTGGCTGCTCAAGCAGAAGCAAACGCAGGACTGGAAGACCACGAAGGCCACGGCCGACGCGGTGTACGCGCTGCTCCTGCGTGGCGACAATCTGCTGAGTTCCGACGCACTTGTCGAGGTCACCGTTGGCAATCAGGTGATCAAGCCGGAAAAGGTGGAAGCCGGCACCGGGTTCTACGAGCAGAAGTTCGTGCGCAACGAGATTCAGCCGTCAATGGGCACGATCTCGGTGAAGAAGACCGACAAGGGCGTGAGTTGGGGCAGCGTCCACTGGAGCTATCTCGAAGACATCTCGAAGGTCACGCCGCACGAAGGCACGCCGTTGAAGCTCGAAAAGAAGCTGTTCAAGCGGACGCTCACGAAGAGCGGCCCGGTGATCGCGCCGGTGAAGGAAGGCGAGGCGCTCGCGGTGGGCGACGAGATCATCGTGCGCATCGTGTTGCGCACGGACCGCGACATGGAGTACGTTCACATGAAGGACCATCGCGGCAGCGGCACGGAACCGGTCAACGTGCTGTCGCGCTACAAGTACCAGGACGGGCTTGGGTACTACGAGAGCACGAAGGACACCGCGAGCCACTTCTTCATCGACTACTTGCCGAAGGGCGTGTACGTGTTCGAGTACGCGATCCGCGTGCAGCACCGGGGCAAGTACCCCACGGGGTTCGCGAACATCGAGTGCATGTACGCCCCGGAGTTCAACAGTCACTCCGAGAACATCAACCTTGAAGTGAAGTAAGTCTCAGGTCCGCGAGTCGCAAGTCCCGAGTCGAATACCCACTGTTGAGGTATTCGACTCGGGACTTGCGACTCGCGGACCAATGACTTCAAGAAATGAACACGCCACCGCGGAAGCCGACACCGAACGCCCAGAAGCTCTGTTCACCTCTGCGGCGGTTCCGCCGTCGATCTTCCAGCGCCTCGCAGTTGAGCCGAACGCCCGGTTTGCCGCCCCGAAGTAACACGCTCATGACGACTCCTGGAGGCCGAGAGTTTGTCATGAGTCATCGGCACGATCGCCTGGTTTTCGCTCGGTGATGGATTTGCTGAAGATTAGGGCGGGGAAATCAGACAGGTGGCGAATCTGGGGAAGTAACGGGACCGCGCAGTTGGCCCGTCGCCGTCATCCGGGCTGGGCGTTCAGAATCGCGCACGCCGGGGCCATCAACCGCTCAGTGAATGCTCACGCGACACGCCGGTTCTGCCGATGGTGCGGACTCGCGCGGCGCATCCGAACGTGGAACAACCACAGGTGCGGAATCGCGGTCGCTCGCGGTACCGAACGCGCGCAGACTGGTAGTGTCTGCTTCACCTGTGAGGACACACCAAATGAAGCGATTCGCGAGCGCGGCCGTTTTGGTCGCGGTGTTTGGACTTTCAGCCGGCGCGCAGCCCCCTCCAACCTACCCACCCACAACCCCGCCACCGCTGAAGTCGCCGCTTGGCGTGCAACCGTTTGTGGTTCCGGCGCCGCTCGGCGCACCCGCACCGAACGTGTTCGTGCCGTCCGGCACACCAGCTGGACCGGCAATTCCCTACGTCAAGAGCGGCGGTGTGATCATCGGCGCGTATGGTTACTACCCCTACGATACCGGCGACTGGTTGCTTGGCGGGACCGACGGGTTAACGCGCCAGAGCGGCGCGTTCACGATGGTGTTCCCCAACAGCGCGGTCAGTCCCGTGTCGCGTGGGCACCTCTTCCACGGGAAGGCACGCGGTTCGATTTTCCACCGATGAGTTGGTTAGAAAGCCGTAGCGCGTCGGCCCCTCCGGGGCCATGTGCTTTCCAACATGAGGAAAGCACATGGCCCCTCCGGGGCCGACGCGCTACGGCTTCCGAAGTTGTCGAGTGCCCCCGGCAGGAGTTGAACCTGCAACCTCGGCTTTAGGAAAGCCTTGCGCTATCCATTTGCGCCACGAGGGCTGAACACACTAACTTATACTCCACAGGACACGCCGGACCAACGGTAAGTTCGCTTCGGAGTCGCTCATGCTACCGCTCGTTCTTGCCCTCGCGTTGGGCGCACCCCCGGAACCGTCGCAGTTCACCGTGATCGGTACCGGTGAGAGCACGCCAACCGGGAAACTCACCGCGATCTCGCTCACGATCGGCGCGCAGGTCAGCACTCCCGGCGGCGCCAAGACCGTGTCGGGGTTGGTCACGCTGAAGAAACCGGGTGCGGCGATCCCGCCGTTTCCGGGCGGGGCGCACATCATTACCGCGATTGGGGATCGCGTGCCAGGTACGCTCAACGGCGGCGACGCGAAGGTTCTCCGGTTCCGCCACGCGACCAGCGACGAGGACTGGCCGCTCGCGCATGACACGGCGGTCGCGGCGGTGTGGCTGCGCCCGCCATCGGCCGACACACCGACCGACCCCGCGAAATACACCTGGCTTGCCGGAACGCCTTCCCGCGACGGGTTGCTTTACCGCAACGGTGACGCGGTTCGTGGCACGATTACGGGCTTCACCGAGACAGGCGTCAAATTCACACCGGACGGCGCCGCGGCGCGCGAGGTGGCGATCAAAGACCTCGCGGCCATTGGCTTCAACCCCCAGTTCGCCCGCCCGCGCAAGCCGAAAGGCCCGTACGCGAATCTCGTTCTGAGCGATGGCACCCGACTCGCTGTGACGGAGGTCGCGGTGAAGGAGAACACGCTCGTCTGCAAGGCGGTGTGCGGCCCAGCGGTCGAGGTGCCGCTCGCAAACCTCGTTTCGCTCGACGTGCTTCAGGGTTCTGCGACGTACCTCTCGGATCTGAAGCCGACGAAAGCCGAGACGACCGGATTCCTCGGTGCCGGGTGGGCGTGGACGCCCGACCGCACGGTACGCGGTCACCCGCTGCGTCTCCTGTCGGACAACGGCGAAAACACGTTCGACAAAGGTCTCGGTACGCACCCCAAGATAGTTCTCACCTACGACCTCGCGGGAAAGTACAGCCGCTTTGAGGCGCTGGTCGGTCTTGACGTCGTGACCGGCAAACGCGGTCGCGCGGACGTTCGCGTCCGCGTGGACGGCAAGGAGGTGCCGCTCCCGGAACTCAAGGTGATCGCGGCCGGGAACGCGGTTCCGCTTCGTGTGGACGTGCGAGGTGCGAAAGAACTCACGCTGGTAATCGACTTCGGGCCAACCGGCGACGTGCAAGCGGACGTGAACTGGGGCGGTGCGCGCCTTGTGGAATAAGGCGAACGGCCGGCTTACGCCGGCCGTTCGCCAAGCAGAAGCGGTTATCGCTTCGAGAACTGCGTCCCGCGGCGGGCGCCGCGGAGACCGTACTTCTTGCGTTCCTTCATGCGGGCGTCACGCGTGAGGTAGCCCGAGTCGCGGAGCTTCTTGATCATGCCGCCGGCGACATCGGCCGGGGACGCGGACGGCGTGCCGCCGGGGATGAGGGGCGTGGCGTGTGCGTCGGCCGCAGGCGCAACTGCGGCAACCGCCTTGGGCGCGATCGCCTTGGCCCGCGCCTGTTCCTTCTTCTGGTCGCGCAGCGTCTTGATGATCGTGGTGGTGCCGAAGATGCGCGGCTTCTGTTCGTCCACAGGGCTGAACATGGTCTTCATCGCGCGGGCGAGGCCCTGCGACACGGCTCCAGCTTGCCCGGTGATGCCGCCGCCCTTGGCGCTCACGAACACGTCCACGCGACTCAGTTGGTCCGTGATCTTCAACGGCCCGAGAACCGCGGCGCGGTCCTTGTCTTCGTGGAAGTAGTCGTCGAGCGGCTTGCCATTGATGAGCACCTGGCCCTTGCCCTCGGTGACCCGGACGCGGGCCACGGCGGTCTTCCGCCGACCGGTGGCGATGTAGTAGGTGCGGTGAACCTTCGCGGCGGCTTTCGCAGGTTTCTTCTCGGCCATTGTCGGGGAATCCTTGAACGATGCCGGTGGAGTGTATTTCTTGTCTTTTGCCCTCTTCCCTTGCGGGAGAGGGTGGCGAGGCTTTGCGAGACGGGTGAGGGGCGGCACCTTCTGCGGGCTATCGTTTTACCCCTCACCCCGCCGCGAAACGCGGCGACCCTCTCCCGCAAGGGGAGAGGGCAAGATACATTACTTCAGTTTGAGTTCTTGCGGCTGTTGGGCCTGGTGCGGGTGCTGGTTGCCGGCGTAAAGTTTCAGTTTGCCGAGTTGCTTGTAGCCGAGCGGGCCTTTCGGCATCATGCGTTTGACAGCGCGGCGAATGATCTCTTCCGGCTTCCGGGCGAGCATCTCCTTCGCCGAGGTGATCTTCTGACCACCGGCGTAGTGCGAGTAGTCCTGATACTCTTTCTGATCCCACTTCTTGCCGGTGAACTGCACCTTCTCGACGTTGACCACGACGACGAAGTCGCCGGTGTCACAGTGCGGGGTGTAGGTCGGCTTGTGCTTGCCGCGAAGGATATTCGCGATGGTAACCGCGAGCCGGCCAACGACGAGGTCGGTGGCGTCGATGACAATCCACTTGTGTTCGGCGGTTTGCGGGTTCGCGAGAGTTGTTGACATCGTGTTCAGTCCGCTTCCGGCGTGGCCGGGGTAACAAAACGAAATACGCGACGCTTCGCGAGCGCCGGAAGATTATCATGCTACGCCACCGGGGCGGGGCGTCAAGTCCGCTACAATCAGTAGTTCCAAGTTCCAGAGTTCCAAGTTTCAAGTTCAAGACGAAGCGAGAGAAGTTCTCGGTGGGGTTCGGCTGCGGTTTTCAACTTGGAACTCTGGAACTTGGAACTTACGGAATGGAAAGGTTCGGCACTCACGTCCGAATGGCTTGATAGCTAACCAACGCGACATCGCAGGAGAAAGTCGATGGCTACCACGCCCGCACCCGTTCACCCGCCCGAGTATCCGACGTTCGGCCTTCCGTCCGGTTCGGTCCGCGGGATCCTCTCGGTGCTGATCTGCTCGTTCTTCTGGATCGTGTTACTTTGGCCCGCGAATTTGCCGCTCACAGTCCCGCTGGGGCACTTCTTCCTGCTCACATTGGTGTTCATGGCGTTCGCGTCGCACCCGCTTCAGGGCGCCAAAACGCACTTCCTGCCGTGGTTGATGCGGGTGGTGTTCGTTGGAGGGAGCCTCGTGGTGGTCGCGTTCGCAATCTGGAAGGACACGCACCTCGCGGTGGTTCGACTTACGCCCGGAACGAGTGAAATCACGCAGTGGCCAGCCCTCCTCGGTTGTCTTGCGGGCGGGTTTGGGGTCGCGCTCTTCCTGCGGTTCGTACTCGGTCGACACCACAACTTGTTCATCACCCTTCGCGCGTGGGTTGGCGTGATCGCGATGCTCCTCCTGTTTGTGGAAACGATCCTCCAGTTTTTGGTGCTGGCAGGCTCGGATAACAAGAACATGGAGGCGATGAAAATCTGGGAGGGCATCCTGATCGCGACTGTTGCCGCGTACTTCGGGTCGCGGTCTTAATTTTGGGGGGGAGTAGAAGGCAGTGAAAACGAAGCCGTTGCCGTGATCGTCCTCACCCTGCTCGCCAAACTGACGTGAACGTGGGTTGTGCCTTGGTACTAGCCCCGTCGGGCTATAATACCAAGGCACTGCTCTGGCCCATTCCAACCCATCCAATCCCACCAATCGCCAGCCAGCGCACGCCGTTCGTGCGGAAAAGTCTTCCTCACCCCTCCCGTTGCGCAGTAACCTTTACCCATCCTGCCTGCCTTCACCACCGCTCTAGACGCGGAGACTCTCCCGACATGCGCACGCTCTCCATCGCATCGCTATTCAGCGCGCTGTTGTTCGTTGGCTTCGTTCCGCGCGGCTCGGACGCGACCGCGGCGCCTCCGCCCGCACCGCCGGAGTTCGTCCCGAACCAGACCGCGACCAAGCCGGAACCGTTCCCGGTCAAGCTGGTCGATCAGGGACAATTCGACCCGAAACTGAAGGGCATCTCGCTGCCCGAAGGCTTCAAGGCGGAGATCGTCGTCGACGCGCCGGACACCATCAATCCTGTCGGCATGACTTTCGACCCGGAAGGCAACCTCTACGTGATGGAATGGCGGCCCGACCCGGTCACGGGTGACAAGTGGTTTGAGGTGAAGGAAACCTTCCGCTACCGCGACGGCACGACGAAGCAGATCGCGACGATGAAGAAGTTCACCACCGACCTCATCAAGATGTTCAAGTACGACCCCAAGACCGGGAAGTTCGAGAAGCCGCAGACGATTATCTCGGAAGAACTGCCGTCAAGCATCATCTACCACGAAGGCTATCTGTACGTGACCGGACGCGGCACCGTGCGTCGGTGGAAACAGTCGAAGCCAAACGGCCCGTGGGACGTGCGCGAGATCGTCGCGCAGGGCTTCTGCGGGTTCCACCACCATCAAGTGTCTGGCCTCACGCTCGGCAACGACGGCCTGCTGTACCTCACGAGCGGCGACGACGACAACTTCGTGGAAGGGTCGGATGGTAGCCGCGCGACCGTGTTGCGCACGGGAGCGGTGTTCCGCTGCCGGCCCGATGGCTCGAAGATGGAAACCTACTCGATTGGCTACCGCAACCCGTATCGCGACATCGTCTACGACGACAAGTTCAACTTCTTCCACATCGACAACGACCAGGAAGACGGGAGCAAGTTCCAGGGTTGCCGCATCATGCACGTGGCGGAAGGCTCGGACTTCGGCTGGCGGTTGGCGATGGGCGCACGCTGCTGCCGCACGGACTTTGTTCGCGGCGCCGTGGCCGGCGAACTGCCTGGGAAAGTGCCGCCAATGATCAAGACCGGGCGCGGCTCGCCGGCGGGGATGCTCATCTACAACGACACGCGACTGCCGGAACAATATCGCGGACTGATGTACTACCCGGACGTGTACCGTCAGGTGATTCGCGCGTATAAGGTCGCACCGGACGGCAGCACGTTCAAGATCACGAACGAGTTCGAGTTCATGAAGAGCGAGAAGAGCGAGCCGGTCAAGAAGAGCGAGCCGGTCAAGAAGGACGAACCGGTCAAGAAGGACGCCCCGATCAAACCGAACGAGAACAGCCTGTTCCGCCCGAACCAGATGGTCACCGGGCCGGACGGCGCGATCTACGTGTGCGATTGGCGCACTAACTCCGGCGGGGCCGGTAAGCTCTCCGGCGACGGCATCAACGGGCGCATCTACCGCATCACGTGGACCGGCACTAAGGACACGCCCGCCATCGCGCGCCGGGGCATGGATAGCTGGTCGAAGATCAAGAAGCAAACCGACGCGGAGTTGCTCAAGACGCTCGGCGCGCCGGACTTCACCGACCGCGTCGAGGCCCGCAAGGAACTGGTACGCCGCGGCCCGAAGGCACGCGACCTCGTCCTGAAGAAGTTCGTGTCCGGGTCGCTCGCGGGAGACGCTCGCCTCGTCGCGCTGGGCGTGCTCCAGGCGAACTGGAGCGCGGAAGTCGAAGATCTGTTCCGGCTGCTGATGAACGACGATTCCGGCGATGTGCGCCGACTCGCGGTGGAAGGGTTGGCATACCACGCCCGCCCAAAGGACCAACGCGTTTCCGAGACGTTGGTGAAGGCGCTGGGCGACCGCGAACCGGCGGTGCGCCGCGCCGCGGCGCTGGGCATCGGGCGCCTCAACGCCGACGGTTCCGGCGAGACACTCGTCAGCTCGCTGCGGCAGGACATCGAAGCCGACGTGTACCTGAAGGATGCCTACGTGCGCGCTATCGAGCGTCTGGGCAAGCCCGGCATCGAGGCGCTGCTGGCGCTCGCGCAGACCAGCAACAAGGGCACCGACCTCGCGGTGGAAGTGTTCCTCGGCCTTCGCACCCGGCCGGCCGCGGATGCGATTCCCGAAATGATGCTTCACCCGCACGTGACGCCCGAACAGCGCGAGGCGCTGGTGCGATCCTACACCAACTACCACCTGGACCCACCGCTGTCGCTGGCACCGCTCGCGGACTACCTCGCGAAGCGGCCCAACGAGCCGGTGAACGTGCTGTTCGCCGCAGTGGAGGTGTTCGCGTCCAGCGGCGACGCGCTCGCGCCGAAGGCCGTGCAACTTGTGCTCTCCCTGCTCGCCAGCCCGGACGAGATGACGCGACTCTCGGCGATCATCGCGGTTGAGTCGGCCCGCATCAAGGATGCGGCCCCGAAGTTGATCGAGTTCGTGGGCGACCCCACCCGGACGCAAGTGGAGCGCATCGCGGCCGTGAAGGCACTCCGCTTCCTGAACGACAAGGCGGCGATCAACCCCATCAAAGCCGTGCTGAACGGCAAACACCCCGCGGTCGTAAAAGCCGAGGCGCTCCGCACGCTCGCGGCGCTCGACATCGCTTCTGCCCGCACCGCGGCGGAGCCGCTGCTCGATCAGGCGGACCCGACGCTGCTCGCGGAGGCAGTCGCGGTGCTGGCCGCGACCAAGCCCGGCGCGAAACTCATCGGCGAGCGGTTCGTCGCGAAGAAACTGCCGCGCGAGTTCTTCGCGCAGGTGAACGACGCGCTCAACAAGTTCGCGGACGACCCCGCGTTTGCCAAACTCCGCACGGATGTACTCCGCGGCGGGCTGTTGCTCTCGCTCGAACCGGGGCAGGTGGACAAGATCCGCGTTATGGTGAACGACAAGGGCAACGCGAAGAAGGGTAAAGAACTGTACCTCAACACGAAGATGCTCGCGTGCGCGACGTGTCACCGGCTCGAAGGTGTGGGCGGCGCGGTCGGCCCGGACCTTTCGCGAATGTGGGACACGCACACCGTCGAGAAGTTGCTCGAAGCCATCGTCGCTCCGAGTAAGGAGATCAAGGAAGGGTTCCAGACATACCGGCTCGTGACCGCTGATAGCAAGGTTTACACCGGGCTAAAGGTGAAGGACGACGCGAAGGAAGTGATCATCCGCGAGGCCAGCGGGCGCGACATCCGCGTGGCGAAGGAGGACGTCGAATCGCTGACGGCGAGCAAGATTTCGCTGATGCCGGACAACGTGGTGTCACAGATCACGTTCGAGCAGTTCATCGATCTGCTCGCGTTCCTGAAGAGCAAGAGCGAGCAGGAATCGCTTCGCGGCCTGGTGGTGGATTCGATGGTCGCAGGTTCATTCCCGGCGGACGTGAAGTCGCTCAAAGCCGACACGATCGCCGAGGGCAAGTGGAAGCCGTTGGTCGCGGACCCGAACGGTAAACTTGACCTGAAGGCGGCGTTCGCGGTGCCGAACACGCCGGCGGTCTACGTGCGGGCGTACGTCTTCGCACCGAAGAAGCAGAAGGCGACCGTGATCGTGGACAGCGAGAACCCGTGGCGTGTGTGGGTGAACAGTTCGACCGCGGACCCGACCGGGTCGTTCGAGGTGGAGTTGAAGCAGGGCTGGAACGTGGTTCTGGTGAAGGTGGCGAACAGCGGTAAGCCCGCGGCGCTGGGCGTGCGCATCACTGGCGACGGGCTGCGGACCGCCTCCACGCCCGACACGCTGCCGCTAAGCGGAACCGGTGGCCGGTGACTCTCGGAGTGTGGGTGCGAGTGGAAGAGAGTGATGAGAAAACAGAGCCAACAGTGGCTCTGTTTTCTCATCACTCTCTTCACACCCACACTCGCACTCACATCGACGCGAAGCGTCAGTAGATACCGCCGTGGATGCGCTCGGGAGTGAGGTGTCCGGGTTGGTCGTTGAACCAGAACCGGCGCCACTCGTTCTGGATCTGTCGGAGGTCTTCCGATTGATACAGGAGCTGTTGCATCCGAATGTTCGGGTCGCTGGAGTATTGGTTGAGGATGCACCCACTGTTTGCCGTCAGCGCGATGACCGCGAGCAAGGCCAGCAGAAGCTTGCGGAATACGAGTTTGCGGACCATGTCCGGCCTCCGTGCGCTGTGTGCGATGCCCGCCGTGCGTCGTCGTGCGTCCCGACGCTGACAACTGCCCGGTGAGCCGTACCCTGTTTATCGGCGCCACTCCTACACACCTTGAATCCGATTCCATTTTTCTGACCCGCGCAACCGGAACTGCCGGCGGACGAACCCCGAACCGGGTTTGCGTGTCTTGCCAGTGCGTGTTGGGCGAGTAAAGTGAAGAAACCCTGGCGGGGTAGCTCAGAGGTTAGAGCACTCGCTTCATAAGCGAGCTGTCGGCGGTTCAATTCCGCCCCCCGCTACTGCAGAAGTTCGTCGCAAGTCATCTCAGCCAAAGCATTTATTCTTACCTATCTCCGACGAGAGAGAGTGGCCCGAAAGCCCGGTTTTCGTGAGCGTTCACGAAAACTTCTTCGGGAGGCCGCCACGGATAGGCAGAGACGCGATGTTGTGGCTCACGGGCGCGGCTCATTTCGCTTTCTGGACGCCGCCGAACAACACCCCGAGGGACGTGTTCTTCGCGGGGGGGAGCTTGATCCGGCTCATCTTGGAGTTGGTGGGAAACAGCCACGGCTGACCTCCGAGCAGGCGGAATATCTTCAGCGTGGCCTCGCCGTTGCTCATCGCGATCATCGTCTCGCCGTGTCCCCGCGACTGACGTCGACAAGTGGAACACGCGACCCGCCGGCGGGCGGTGACGTACCCGACGCGCCGGTATACCATTACCGGAGATGACCACCCCGAATGAACTCCTTCTGAACGCGATCACTTCACATCGCGCGGGCCAGATGGACGAGGCCCAGCGCGGCTACGAAACGGTCCTCGCAAAAGTTCCGGACCATCCGGACGCGCTGCACCTGCTTGGCGTGCTGCATCACCAGCGGGGTGACAGCACGCGGGGGGCGGACCTCATCTCACGGGCCATCACGGTCAGTCCCGGTGTCGCCGCGTTTCACTGTAATCTCGCCGACGCGCTGCGTGTGTTGAACCGGTTTGAGGACGCCGAACGGGCTGCCCGGCGCGCGATTGAACTTCGCCCCGACTACGCCGAAGCGGCACACAATCTGGGCACGATCCTGTTGCGTGTCCGCCGCCCCGCCGAAGCGCTGGCGGCATTCGACGCGGCTCTTGCGCGAACCCCGGATGGTGCCGCGACACTGGCGGCACGCGGTGACGCGCTACGTGAACTGGGGCGCGTGCGCGACGCGATCACGGCATACCGGAAGGCGATCGCGAACGATCCGTCCGCCGCAGGCGCACACGCCAACCTCGGACTTGTACTCGTGTACCTGGGTGAGTTCGAGGCGGGACTTGAACACTGTCGCACCGCAGTCGCGCTGCGCCCCAACGACCCGGTATGTCGCGCCAACCTCGGTTTGTTGTTGCTTGAATATGGAAAAATCGATGACGCGATGGCCGCGATCGTCGCGGCGCTGGAACTGGATCGCGGGTCGGCGCCACTCGCGGACGCCGCGGGCCGGGCATGGACCGAACTGGGCGACTACCGGCAGGCGCAGGCGTGGTTCGATCGCGCTCTCCGGCTAGACCCAGGCGCCGACGAGGTGCGGTGCCACCTCGCGTCCATGCATATCGAGGCTGGCGACCCGGAAGGGGCCGCGACCATCCTTGAAGGTGTCCTGACGCAAGCCGCGGATCGCGCCGACGCGCACGCGATCTTGGCCCACGCGCGGCTCGACCAGGGCGACATGGACGGGGCCGTCGCCAGCCACCACGCCACTATTCGACTGCGGCCGGAATCGCCGAACCCCCATGCCGCGCTGGGCTACACGCTCTCGACGGCCGGGCAACTGGACGCGGCTGTCGCGGAGTTCCGCACGGCGCTAGACCTGGACCCTCGCTCGGTCCCCGCGCTCGCGGGCCTCGCAACCACACTCCGCGGCAAAACTCCGGATGATGACGCGAGCCAGTTGGAATCGCTGCTCGGTGCGCCCTGGATGACCGACAACCGGCGCGCCACGGTGCGGTTCGCACTGGCCCAGGTGTACGACGGGCGCGGCGAGTACGATCGCGCGGCCGCGCACATGGTTGCCGCAAACGCTGCCCAGAAGGTCCACCGTGAGGCCCGCGGACAGGGCCACGACCCGGCGACCTTACGGGAACACACTGAGCGATTGATCGCGACGTACACGCCGGAGTATTTCGCGCGCATCCGCGGGTTTGGTGATGCGAGTACGCGTCCGGTGTTCGTCGTCGGGATGCCACGGTCGGGAACCACACTCACCGAACAAATCATCGCCAGCCACCCACGCGCATTCGGCGCTGGAGAACGCCGGTTCGTCAACCTCGGCTTCGGTCTGCTCCCCGCCGCGATGCAGCGCAACGCGACCCCGTTCGAGTGCCTTACGGACCTCACCCCGGAGGCGGTTCGTCGGGTTGCCGAGTGGCACCTCGCAAGACTGAACGAATTGAACGCGGATCGCGACCGCGTCGTGGACAAGATGCCGGAGAACTTCCAGCAACTCGGCTGGATCGCAACCCTCTTCCCTAACGCCAAGATCGTTCACTGCACCCGCGACGTCCGCGACGTGGCGCTCTCGTGTTGGATCACCCAGTTCGGTTCGATCCGCTGGGCCAACGACCTCGAACACCTCGCCGAACGAATCAACATGTACCTTCGCGTGATGGCTCACTACGCCCGCACGCTACCGCTGCCAGTGTTCGAGGTGACCTACGAGCAGATGGTTGCGGACCAGGAGGGCACCACCCGCCGCCTGCTTGACTTCGTGGGGCTGGAGTGGGACGAGGCGTGCCAGAACTTCCACCGCACGGAGCGATTGGTGCGTACGGCCAGTGTGTCGCAGGTGCGGCAACCGATTTACACCCGTTCGGTGGCCCGGTGGAAACGGTACGAAACTATGCTCGCACCGCTGCTCAACCGGTTGGAGACCCCGTGTGGGATTTGACGCCATGTGACACTGGGAATGATGGAAAGACTGGGAAAACATGGTGGCGTCGGGCAGAAATCCCTTGTTATAGTTGTAATTGTCCCAATTACGTTGAGAGTTTCATCGATGACCAACCTCCGCGCTCGGCTACGGATCGAACAGTTCGAGGACCGCACGAACCCGTCGCCCGTCAACATTGGGTTCGGCACCGACGTTTTCACATTCAACGTCGCCGGATACAACATCCACCAGAACAACGCGAACTTCGCCACAACCTCCTCGGCGTTCGGGTTTAGCGAAGCGGAAATGACCGCGGCGCAGGTCGTTGATACACGCGACGGCGGGACGGAGATGGCGGCACTCAACGACGCTTTCGACGGGGCCCTTACGTTTGGTATCCCTACAAGTGGCGCCCCATCGGCAACGACTTACGTTGACAGCGACGGGATCGTGGACATCACTCCGACGCCGACTGGGCCGGGCAAGAAGACCACGACCTCCGGGACGATTCTCACGGGCGATTTCAACGCGGTGGGCAGTAACGGAACCGCGTTTAACGGACTGGAGTTTGCCCAACAGAACGCGGTGTTCGCCCGGTCGAGCACGGTGCCGATCATCCGCTCACTGTTCATGGTTCGCAACCCGACAGGATCGGCGATCACACAGCAGGTCGGCATCTTCAACAACCTGGGGTCGGACAGCGGAACGACCATCTTTAGCACGAGTAGTGGCGATACGACGTTCACCGCGAGTACGGATCGTTGGATCACGAGTTTCCAGAACCCTGGCGGCACCTCGATTTTTGACCCGCGCCTTCTGACCGTCGTGCAGGGGCCGGGCACCGTGACCGCCCCGCTCGATGCTGGGTCCCGGTTCACGAACGGCGGTAACAATCCGTTATTCTTGTACACCCTGACGGTCAACCCTGGCGAGACGCAATACATCCTGGCTTACGTCGGGCTGTACGCGTCCCGCGCCGCGTCCGACGCGGACGGGCAGGCGCTGTTCAACGATAACGCCGACGTGCAATCCGCGGGGTTGCTCGAGGGCTTTAGCGACGACGTGCTCAGTGGTATCTTGAACTGGAACTTCAGCGACATTCTGACTCCGCCGCCCGCGAATTTCGTGGTGGGCACAGGCGGTGGCGTGTCGGCTCAAGTGGTGACGTTCTCGCCAACGGGCGAGTTTCTGTCGTCGATCAATCCATTCCCCGGCTACAACGGTCCCGTGAACGTGGCGACTGGCGACGTGAATAACGATGGGACCAACGACCTGCTCGCCGCTCCGGGCATCGGCTCGTCGCACGTAATGGTATTCAGCGGCACCGACGGTTCGGTCCTGCAGAGCTTCTTCGCGTTTCCGGGTTTCACGGGCGGCGTGTCGGTAGCGGTCGGGGACGTGAACCAGGACGGTTTCGCCGACATTGTCGTGGGCGCTGGAGCCGGTGGGTTCAGCCACGTGAAGGTCTTCAGCGGAGACGACCTGACCACACAGACAAGTTTCTTTGCTTACAGCGACTTCAACGGGGCCGTGAGCGTCGCGGCCGGCGATGTGGATGGAGATGGTTTCGCTGACATCGTCACGGGCACGGGGCCATTCTCTTCTCACGTGAAGGTGTTCAGCGGCCAAACTCAAGCGGAAATCCGGTCGTTCATCGCGTTCTCGGGTTCCGCGTCTGGAGTGACCGTCGCAGCGGGTGACCTGGACGGCGACGGCTTCGCGGATCTCATCGTCGGGACCGCGACCGCGACCTCACACGTCAAGACGTTCGACGGACAGACGAACGCTGAGGAGCAGAGTTTCCTGGCCTTCGATGAGTTCACAGGCGGGGTTCGCGTTGGGTTCAGCGGGTCGGACATTCTCGTTGCCGCGGGTCCTGGGAGCAACCCGCATGTGAAGAGGTTCAGCGGCGCGAACCTGGAAGAGCTTCTGAGTTTCTTCGTATTCGATCAAGGATATGTGAACGGCATCTTCGTTGGGTAAGTGGTTCGTGGAATCGCCACCCGCCCCGTGGTGTGACCGTGAGTGAGTTGGGTGAACAAGGGACTTCGCCTGTCCGATAACAAGCGAAGTCCCTTGTTCGATTCTATGCCGAACACCACTACCGAACCCCGGACGAGAAGACCACGAGCGAACTGTCAGACATCACTTCTTCTCGCTCACATCGGGGTACTTCAACTTGCGGTCGGGGTCGAGGAACCGCGCGTAGACCGCGTTCGGACCGCCGCCCTTCACCACGACCGCGAGCGTGTGCTTGCCCGCCGGCAGCGTGATGTCGAAGCTGTCGCGGTCGGATCGCACGTCCTTGCCCGCGCCCTTGCCGGTGCCGATCACCTTGCCGTCTAACCGCACTTCGTAGTCACTCGTAGAGCCGATTAGCAGCTTTGTCTTCATCTCCGCGGGTACGTTCACTTCGGCTTCGACCACGGCGGGCGCGCCTTTCGTGTCGGGGAGTATCAGCCGGCCGGGGGCGCCCACGGAGAGCTTCGTGCCGTTCACGGTCGCGTCCGGGATGAACGGGTTCGCCATCAAGTAGCGCACCAGGTCGCGGAAGTCTTGCGCCGTCATGTTGTAGCCCAGGCCCTCCGGCATCAGCGACTTCTCCGCG
Organism: Planctomycetia bacterium; assembly: GCA_005772955.1. Taxonomy (GTDB): domain Bacteria; phylum Planctomycetota; class Planctomycetia; order Gemmatales; family Gemmataceae; genus Gemmata. Next base: position 56,777 of record SXID01000029.1, on the reverse strand, counting down.
ACCCGCACCGGCTGCGCCAGGTCTCCTTTCTTGATCTTCTTCAGCACCGCGTTTTCGAGCTTCAGCGTGATGCTCTGGTCGTCCTCTTCCGCGAGTAACCCCTGGAACACGGTGTCGTCTTTGAGGTTCGCGGTGCGCAGGAAGTACGGCGCACCAATGACGCGGTTCGGGTCGAGCACGTTACCGAGGATGTACTCGATGTCGCGCCCGGCGCCGTCGAGCGGCGGGCCGACTTCCGCGCCCTTGCCGTCGAACTTGTGACACTTCCCGCAGTTGTTCTCGAACACTTTCTGACCGCGAGAAAACGACGCGGGAGCTTCGTACAGCGATTCGCGCGTCTTGTCGATGAGCTTCGCGAGATCGGCCGGCGTCGCGCGTGTCCGGCCCCACGCCTTCTCGATCAGCGCGTTCAGATCCTTATCGTTGAACGCTTGAATGCGGAGGATGGTGTTGTCGGTCACTTCTTCGCGGGCAACGGTCTTGTCGGCCATGGCCTGGAGCAGCGCCTTCGCCCACTCCTTGCGGGTCGCGAGCGTGTTGATGACTTCCGGGCGCAGCGACTTCAGGTAGTCATTCCACCCGGCGAGCAGGTCACTTCCGAGTTTCGGCACGTCGAACCCCGCGAGCGCGCGAACGGCTTCGCCGCGCACCGCGTCGGACGTGTCCTTGCGAACGAGGTTCAGCAGTAGCGCGACGGTTTCCGGCGCGCGAATGGAGCCGAGTTGCCGCACGGCTTCGGCGCGGGCTTCGGTCGCGAGCTTCGTATCGGTCGCGGCGGCGATAGCGCGCTTGAGTGCGGCCGGGTCGCGGAACACCACCGCGAGCTTGTTCGCGAGCGCGACGAGTTTCGGGTCGTTGCCCTTCGCGATCTCCGCTTGGAGCGCGGCCCATCCTTCGGGCGCGTTCACGGATTGCTTGTCGAGCGCGAGGGCTAATCCTTCGAGCGCCTTCTCGCGACTCGCGGCGTCCTTGAGCTTCGCGACGAACTCGACGCACAGCCGCAGGTCGGACGGCTGCCCGGTGGCGACCAGCCGGCGCATCACTTTGGGCACGATGGAGTCGCGAACGAACTCGTTCTTGGGCGCCTCGTCCGCGAGCCACACGAGTTCCTTCTCCGCGGGCGTGCTGGCGCCCTCCTTCTTCGCGATGATCTTCTCGTACGCGAGCCACACCAACTGCGGGATGACCGGGTCTTTCGCGTCTTCCTTACGGGCCATCAACGCGCGAAGCAGCGGCATCACGTCGTGCTTCTCGGAAAGCCGAAGCGCGGCCGACGCGAGTTCGCGACGGGCGGCGGCTGAAGGCTCCGTCTGGGCTTCTTTCGTCAGTCGGCGTACGAGTTCCGGTTTGTCGCCGGTGTAGTGCGAAATCGTGCGGTAGACGAATGCTCGAACTTCTGGGTCGCCCTTGCCCAACTGAGCCAGAGCAAAATCCGACCAGAAGCCGAGGTTCTTGTCATCGACTCCCGGCGACGTGCAATGACCGGCCATCAACAAGTTCAGATAGAGATCGGCCGGGACGTTCTGGAGGTTTAACTCCGTGACGCGCTCGGAGACGAGACGTAACGCCGTCCGTCGTTCCCACGGGTCTTTTGCGTAGACGGCTGCTTCCGCCAATTGCGCAGCGGTGCGCTTACTCAGGTCTTCTGCCTTCTTCGTCTTCGTGCCCTTCAGTTGAATGCGGTACACGCGACCGCGTTCGTAGTCCCACAGGTCCGGCTGCGTCTGGTGGCACGGGTTCTGGTCGTGCCAGTCGATCAGGAAGATGTCGCCGTTCGGACCCCACTTCATGTTGATCGGGCGGAAATTCTTGTCGCCACTGACAAGGAAGTCATCGCCACGCGACGCGGTATACGTGCTGCCGTTGGGCTTGAGGATGTTCTGCTTGATGCTGCACCCGTGGATGCTGCCGAAGATCACGCTGTTCTGGAATCGCTTCGGCATGTGCGGCACGTCTAGCGAGATTAAGCCCGCGTGCGCCCAACCCGATTCCTTGTGGAACGTGTGGTCGCAAATCTCGTTGAGGTAACCGTACACGTGCGGGTTGAAGCTCGTGCCCGCTTGCCGCCGATAGATGCCGCCCGGAACGATGTGGTACAGGTGCGGGATCACGCAGCACGCGAGGATGAACTGCCCGTCGGTGTTGCGCCAGTCCATGCCCCACGGGTTCGACGTGCCCTCCGCGAAGATCTCGAACTTCTTCTGCTTCGGGTGGTATCGCCAGATGCCGCCGTTGATGCGCGCTTCCGGGCCATCCAACTGCTCGCCCGGCTTCACCGCGGAGTTCGTGAAGATGCCGTGCAGTCCGTACAGCCAGCCGTCCGGACCCCACTGAAACGTGTTCAGCGTTTCGTGCGTGTCCTGGCTTCCGAAGCCTTTGAGCAGCACTTCAAACTTGCCCGGCTTATCGTTCTTGTTCTCGATGAAGAACAGGTAAGGCGCGGCCCCGACGAACACGCCGCCGTGCCCGACTTCGATGCCGGTGCAGAGGTCGAACGCGCCTAACCCGGCTTTCTTGCGTTCTTCGGTAACGGGGAAGTCTTTCCCCTCCGCGAACACGGTGCGCTTGTCGCAGGTGCCATCGCCGTCGGTGTCTTCGAGGATCACGATGCGGTCGCGCGGCGCCTGGCCCTTCGGCGTGCGCTTCGGGTACTCGAAGCACTCGACGACCCACACGCGGCCCTTCTCGTCGATGGTGAACGCGACCGGGTTCACGAGTTGCGGTTCGGCCGCGAACAGCTTCACCTCGAACTCGTCGGCGACCTTGAACTTCGCGACCGTGTCCGCCGGTTTGAGGTATGGCTGACCGGACCCCTTGCGGTTGTCGAAGCCGAACTCTTTTTGTGCGGACGCGGGCTGTGCATGCGCGAGTGCGAGTATCGCGAGCGCGAACGTGAGAGAGAGGCGCGGCATGGGTTCGTCCTTCAAGCGTGGGAGTGTGAAGGATGATGGTATGCGAAGACGACCTACCCCCCAACCCCCTCTCTGGAAGGGAAGGGGAGTAAGAGTTGTGCGTGGCGGCGATAAAATTCCGGTACCGAACTCTCGGTCAGGAAACACGAACGGACAATTCGCCCAATTCCCCCTCTTGACGCACCCGAAATCTTCGTTTAACGTTCGCCTTCAGTTCACCGTGGCGGCGCAGAACACAAAACGCGAGCCACAACCTCTCCGGCCGGACGGATTCGCTACGCACCCACGGATGGGCCGCTCTCCCTCGCCGGTGAGCCGCCCCGACACCATGACGCGCCCCAGTGCCACAAACCGCTTCGCGGACCCACTCAGGGCCCACCCGGCGTTCCACGCGGGGCGCGACGCCGTCGTCATCGCGGCACCCGCCAAACTCAATCTGTTCCTCGAAATCCTCCGCAAGCGGCCCGACAACTATCACGACCTCGAATCGCTGATGGTCGCGATCGATCTGTTCGACACGCTCGAAACCCGCGCGGCCGCGCCGGACGAAATCACCCTCCGCTGCGAACCGGACACGCTCTCGACCGGGCCGGATAATCTCGTCCACAAGGCCGCAACTGCGCTCCGCGAGTTCGCGGCCCGGCCCGAACTCGGCGCTTCGATCCGGCTCGTGAAACGCATTCCGACGCAGGCCGGGTTGGGTGGCGGGTCGAGCGACGCGGCGGCCGCGCTGGTTGGCTTGAACCAAATCTGGAAATTGGGGCTGACACGCGACGAACTTGTCGGTATCGCGGCGTCCATTGGTTCGGACGTGGCGTTCTTCCTCACGCTGCCGGTAGCCTGGTGTACTGGGCGCGGAGAAGTGACCACCCCGGAACCGACGCCCGGCGGAAGCGGACTGTACTTCGTGTTGGTGTTCCCGCCCGTGGGTGTGAGTACGGCCGAAGTGTACAAGCGACTCACGGTACCGAAAGAGCCGCTTGCCGGCTTCGCGGTAAGAACCGCGTTTCAGTCCGGCGACGCGACGGCGCTCGGCCTGGCGATGTTCAACAGACTCGAAGAGCCTGCGTTCGCGTTAGAACCGATCGTGGGCCGCATTCGGAAGCGGCTCGGTCAACTGAACCCGGCCGGGGCGATGATGTCCGGCAGCGGTTCGACGGTGTTCGCCCCCTGTCGCGACTCGTACGAAGCCCAACGAGTGGCCTCAGCGTTCAAGGATTCACGGCCGGGCGATGAGCCAGAGGCCCGCGTCCTCGTAGTTCGCGGTTTTACCCCCTGATCCCGCTGAAGGAGAAGTGCGGTGGTCATCACGGAAGTTCGCATCAAGCTGTGTGAGGAGAACAACGAGCGGCTGCTCGCGTTCTGCTCGGTCACCCTCGACAACGCCTTCGTGGTCCGGGATCTGAAGGTGATCGAGGGCACCAAGGGCATCTTTGTCGCGATGCCCAGTCGCAAGTTAACCGACCGCTGTTGCCGCTGTAGCGGCAAGAACCACCTGCGGGCGCGGTTCTGCAACCAGTGCGGCACACGCCTCGACGACCAGCGCGCCATGCGGGCCACCGACGGCCGCGCGAAGTTGCACGCGGACATTGCGCACCCCATTCATAGCGGCTCCCGCGAGCTGATTCAGTCGGCCGTGGTGGAGTCGTATTTGAAGGAGAAAGAGCGGTCGAAACTGCCGGGCTACGTCTGCACCTACGACGAGTTCGACTACGACGACGATGTGCCGGTGAGCTACGGCGCGATGGTTAGCGAGATTGGCAAGACGGTGAAGCCGCACGGCCCGCATGCGGCCCCGAAGGGCACGCACTTCCAGACGACCGACGCGCCGACCCCGGTGGCGAAGAAGGTTGAGGGATTCGCCGACGGCATCGGGTGAATTTGAAGCCGCTTGCAGCGTCGCAGAAAAGCCGAAAGCCCCAGGTTTTCACCTGGGGCTTTCGTCGTTGGTTGTGTGGTGTCTACTTCTCGACCTGATTCGTGGAAGGCTCACGGCACCGCCCCGGCCGGGGGGTCATGATCACCTTCGGAACGACGATCCGCGGGGTTGATCCAGACCGAAGGTGATCATGACCCCCCGGCCGGGATAGCGGTGCTGGAACAGCCTTCCTCGCGCCGCATCGTCTGGTAAATGCTCGGACGACGCAACATCGTCCTGGTGCAAAGCACCGAGCTAAACCAACCACACAACTAGAGCGCTTTCAGGCAATGCGTAGCACCTCAACGAACCGCGACCGCAAGGGAGCGGCAAAGCTCAACCACTCCCTTGCGGTCGCGGCTCGTTAAACAACGCTACACCGTTCCCAAACGCGCTCGAATAGGAGTTGTTCTACCCATATCGTGACCCGGCCGCAAGCGGTTCACTTCTTTGGCTTCACGTGCGCCATCGCGCGCTTCAAGAACTGGTCGAACTTCGCCGGGTCGTTGATCTTCCCTTCGTCATACTTGACCATCTTCAATTTTCCGTCCGGTTGCGGGAGCAACACCGCGTACAGCGGCAGCGCGCTGTCCCCAAACACCGTGACCTGAAACTCGCGGTTGGCGTACGCTTCGGCCTTTCGCGGTCGTGATCCTGGGTCGGACAAGTACGCCGCTGCGGGCACTTCGTCCGTGTAGAGTTGCACTTTCTCGAACTGTTCAAACTGCGATCGGAACTCCGGGCGGGAGAAGACGTTCTCCTCGTTGTACTTGCAGTTCGTGCAGGTCATGCCGGTGAAGTCCACGAACACCGGTTTTCCGCTCGTTTTGGACAGTTCGATCGCGCCCTTCAGGTCCGTTGGCCACGGTTCCGATTCCGGCAGTAGGAACGACTCGACCCAGGCGTACACGACACCCGCGGGGCGCTGCGGTTTGCCGTCGTGGCCCTTGAAGAGCGCGGGCGTAAGGTACAGCGCGAAGCCGAGGAAGAGCAACGCGAAGAACAACCGCGGGACACTGATGTTCGGCTTCTCCTCGTCGTGTGGGAGCCGGAACACGTTCAGGAGGTACAACCCGCAGGCAACGCTGATCGCGACCCAGCCGCCCAGCACCACGTCGTAGGTGAAGTAGAGCGGCGTTGGGAACACTCGCAGTTCAGCGGTGCGCAGGAATTTCATCGCCGCTGCGAGTTCCAGAAAGCCCATCACCACCTTCACGCTGTCGAGCCACCCGCCAGACTTGGGCAGCGCCTTCATCAGTCCCGGCACGAGCGCGAGAATGAAGAACGGGGCCGCGAACGCGGTCGCAAACGCCAACCCGCCCGCGATCTCCTTTGCTGTCGGGAGCGAGATCAGACTTCCGTTCCCGTCGTTGCCGGCCGAGATGCCCGCGAACCCGCCCAGGAACGGCGCCACGCACGTGAAACTGATGACCGTGAACGCCAGCGCGCCGAAGATGGTGCCGACCACCCCGCCCTTCGACTGCTTCGACTGCAACCGCTTCTGGAGCGAGTTCGGCAGCGAGATTTCATACATCCCGAAAAGACTTAGCGCCAGCACCAAGAACAGCAGCGCGAGCAGCACGTTGGTGACCGGGTGCGCGCTGAGCCACGCCATGAATTTCAGGAGCGCGAACGCGGACACGCCGAGCACCGAGATGATGGTGAGGCTATACACCCCGGCCAACTTCAATCGCTCGCGGAACGAACCGTGCGCCTGTTTGAGGAAGATGCTCACCGTAATCGGGATCATCGGGAACACGCACGGCGTCACGAGCGAGATCAGCCCCCACATCGCCGCGGTCGCGATGAATGCCCACAGGCCGGTTTGCTTGCCACCGCTCGCGCCGGTCCCTTCTTCGGCCGGAACGATCGCTGCTGCGATCGTCTTGAGTTCTTCGGCGTAAGCGTCAGCCGGCTTGGCGTCCTTGCGCATATCGGTCTTGCTCGCGGTGCCGGTCGATGGGGACGGTGGGGTGCTCAGACCCGGCTTCCCGCGGTCCGGGATCACGGCCTTCTCGACCTTCAGTACCTCCAGCGCCGCCGCGAGGTCTTCCAATTTCACGTTGGTGGACGCGCCCTCCAACACTTCGAGTGTCGCGGTGGGCAGCTCTTTACCCCTTGCGGTGATGCAGGTGGCCTTGCACACCTGAACCGAAGTGTCGCCGAGGTCGACCGTCTTCTGGCCCGGTTTCGCGCGTGGCGAGACGACCGCCTTGAACTCCCACGTCACTGCCTCGTCGTAGTAATCGTCCTCGCCAATGCTGCCCTCGCGCGGCTTGCGCTTTAGCCCGGCGGTCGGGTTGGCGACGGTGCCGATGAAGACGAGGTCACCCACCGGCAGCGGGTCGGCCAGCGTGTTGCGCGAATCCTGACCACTCTTCTCGCCGAGGAACGGGTACGTGGTGCCGCCGTTCTTCAACTTCACCGTCAGCTTCACCGTGACCGTTTCGCCCCACTTCGCCTTTGCGGGCGTCACCGCGAGTTCCACGTTCGCGAGTTGGTCGAAGCCTTTCGGTAGCTTGTTCGCGACGGGGAAGCCGGGGTCTTTTCCGAATGGCGGATCGTCGAACTGTGCGCGGGCGGGCGCGGCGAGAACGCACAGAACGAAAAGCGCGGCCGAGAGGGTGGATCGGAACATGGCGTGGCACCGCGACGGGTGGAACAAGAACAAAGCCCACGGAACCCGTGGGCTTTTCTATTGATCAAGGGCTGACATGCCGGTCTGCCCGGTGAAGGAGGCATACCGCACGCTTCGAGATGACCTTGCAGACGCGAACCGGGCACGCGTTATTCGAGGCTCACTTCTCGCCAATCGCTTTCGTCACTTCGTCGGCGTAGGCTTTTTCCACGGGCACTGCGGGGCCGTCGAGTACCTTGAACGCGGCTTCGATAGGCACGTTCTTCGCGGGGAAGCAGTTGTTCTTGTCGCACACGCTCAGACTGAACGTCGTGAGCTTCACCGTGGTGGCGCCCGCGAGTGTTTTAGGCGACACGACCGCCTTGCGGGTGTAGACCGCGGTGCCAGGGCAGTAACGCAGTTCCTTGATGCCGAGGTCCGGCTCTTCCTTCGTGGCGAAGTCCTTCGGGTCTTCCGGCTTGCCCACGAAGATGAGCCGGTCCGCGGTCGGGAACTTGATCACGTTCACCATGCTGTCGGCCTTCTTGTCGGGCTGAACCAGTGGGTAGGTGTGGTAGCCGTCGTTGAGTTCGACGGTGAGCGTGAACGTGACCGTTTGACCGGGCTTCGCCTCTGCAGGCGTGAAGCGACCTTCGACCTTCTTCACGGCCTTTTCGTACCACTTCTGGGCGATCGCGGAACCGGGCACGACCGCGAGCAGCGCGGCCACGGTCATCGCGAACGCCACTAGGTAAACGCGGGTCATGGGAAGCTCCTCTTGATTTTCTCTTCGCCCTCTCCCCTTGCGGGAGAGGGTCGCCGCGCTTCGCGGCGGGGTGAGGGGAAAGGCTTCACTCGCGGTAAACTTCACCCCTCACCCGGTCGGCGAAGCGCCGACCACCATCTCCCGCAAGGGGAGATGGCAAGCAGAGTCAGTGCCTACTTCTTCGGTTCCTTCTTCACTTCCTTCGGCGCCAGTGGCGGTTCGACACCCTTGAGTTGCAGCGTTGTCACGGCTTTCGTCGCCACGTCCACGACGCGAATGCGGTGCGCGTTCGTGTCCGCGACGTAGAGTTTGCCACCCGCGTAACTGATCCCGGCCGGCTCGTTGAACGTCGTCGGGCCGAACCAGCCAAGCGGGTTGCCGCCCACCAGCGACTTCAACTCGCCGGTCTTCAGGTCGAAGACGCGGATCTTGCTGTTGTACGTGTCCGCAACGTACACCTTGCCGTCCGCGTAGGTCACACCGAGCGCGTGCTGGAGCCGGGCTTCCGCCTTGAGCATCAGGGGGTCGTCCGCGATCTGGCCGGGGCCGTCCACGTCGCCGAACACGAACAACCCGCGACCGACCAGCGTTTCAACCTTGCCCTCAGGGTCCAGCGGCACCTTACGCAGCGCGCTGATTTCGCTGTCTGCGACGTACAGGTGTTTGCCGTCGCTCACCAGGCCACTCGGCTGTGCGAACATCGACTTGCGTAGCGCACCGTCGCCAATAGTTTCGCGGCCGTTGCCGGCGTAGGGCACGAGGTTCTTTTCTTTCAGGTTGAGCAACCAGATTTGGTGGTGCCCGGCCATCGCGACGTAGAGCTTGTCGCCTTCGAGCGCCAGATCCCATGGGCTGTTCAAACCGATCTCTTTCGCGCCCACAGACTGCACCAGCCGACGGCTGTCGATGTCGTGGTCCTGTTCTCCGTTGCCCGCGATCGTGGTGACCGTCTTCGCCTTCAGATCGATTTCGCGAATGAGGTGGTTCTTGCGGTCGGCCACGAACACCGTGTCGCCGCGAACCACCATGCCCTGCGGGTCGTCGAACTGCGCCTTGTCGAACGCACCGTCCGTTTTGCCTGGCGTGCCGGTGCCGATCACCGCGACCTTGTTCCCTTGTAGGTCCGTCACCACGACGCGGTGGTGTGTGCTGTCCGCGATGAACAGGCGTTTGCCCTTTTCGTCGGCGACGACCTTACCGGGGAAGAACAGCGGCGTGTCACCGGTCTCGCGGAACTTCGCGAGGTCGAAGCGGATCGGTTTTTCGTCGAGCGTTTTCTTCTTCTTGTGCTCGTCGATCAGTTTCGAGACCACGACATCGAGCAGTTCAAAGTTCCCCTCGCCGGATGCGTATCCGACGAGATTCCCTTCGGGGTCGATGACCACGAGCGTCGGCCACGCGTCGACCTCGTACTTATCCCAGATTTTGTGGTTCGCGTCGTTCACGACCGGGTGTTCGATCTGGTAACGAAGAATTGCCTTGCGGATGCTCGCGGTCTCTTTCTCGTTCTCGAACTTCGGTGAGTGAACGCCGATGATTACCAACTCGTTCGGGTATTTCTTTTCGAGTTTCGCGAAGTCGGGGATGACGTGGATGCAGTTGATGCAGCACAGCGTCCAGAAGTCGAGGATGACGATCTTGCCCTTGAGGTCTTTCTTGAGTGTAAGCGGGCCGCCGGTGTTGAGCCACGCGATGCCGCCTTCGAGTTCCGGGGCCGCGACCTTCTTCTTCTCTTTTTCGTCTTTCTTGTCCTTGTCATCTCGGCGGAGTGCGATGGTGTCCTGCCCATCAAGGCGCGACATCCCGAGTTGTTTCTTGTTCTGCGGTTCGGCGGGCGGTTGCGGTTCCGTGTTTCCGGCGACCGCCTCGAACGTGAGGTAGGCCATGCCGCACCCGAGTGCGAGCGCGACGGCCCACGGCCAGCGAAAACGGGTGGGTGTTGCTGCGGACGGTGGCGGGGTGTCGCTCATCGTGCTCACTCCAGAGTCGGTCGTCGGTCGAAAACTATCGTACCCCATGCGGTTCCTCCCGCATAGAGCGAGAAGAAGACCCCCTTCCTGAAGGAAAGGGGAGGAAGAACTTGCTTGTCTGAGCCGCTCGCGGTTTCGCGAGCGTTCCGGTAGCGCGACTCGCGAAACCGCGAGCGGCTCTTTCCTGCGGGAGGGGCCAGGGGTGGGTCTGCTTCTACATCGCGTCGAACAAGTCTTTCCACCCAACGGCTTCGCCCAGCGCCACCAACGCCACCAGCAAGGACAGCATCAACACGCACTTGAAGGCGAACAATCGGCGCTGGAATCGCGGTTCGTCGGCCAGGCGGTCGGTCAGTCCGAGCAAGTACGCGATGCGTTGCGACATCGGGCCGTGCTGCCAGGCTCGCAACCATCCCCACACCGCTCGCAACACGCGTCGCAGTGCGCGTCCCCCGCTCTCGTGTTCCATGCCGTTTAGTTCGCGCACGCGATCGAGCGCATGGGCGAAGGTTCGGATACCGGTTGGGCACAGGCAACTCCCGCCGGGCGGGTAAACGGTCTTCTCGTCGTGCCCGGTGCAGACCGGGTCTGTGCATGACATCGTTTTGCACCCGAACAGGTCGGCTTGCCGCTCGCAGCGGCGCGACAACGCCCCGAACACGACGAACAGGTAGGCCGTGACCAGCGCGACCGGCGGCAACGCGAGCCACGACTTGAATCCCTCCAGCCACATCCGCAGACGCAACATGTCTTCAGACGTGGCCGAGTCGATGTATTTCGTGAGGAACAAGACCAGGGCAGCGAGAACAGAGAGACTGAGCGTGAGGAACCCCGCGTACAGCCAGATGTGGCCGTGCTTCGCGTGCCCGACCTCGTGCCCGAATACCGCGTCGAGTTCGTCCGCGGGCAGGTCTTCGAGGATGCGGTCGGTAAACACGACATACCGCACGCGGGGTAACAATCCCGTGATGAACGCGTTGATCGATGCGCCGTGGGTGTTCCACACGAGGAAGTCCGCGCAGCGGAAGTCGAGCCGCTTCGCGAGCGCCTCAAACCGGTCGCGTGTTGGCCCCGGTGGCATCGACTTCAACCCCAGAAGCGGCTTCATCAAGAGCGGCATGAACAAGATCATGCACGGCACGACGGCCAGAGACGCGACCTTGTACACGACAGTCCGTGTGGTTTCTGGCGCGTACCGGTTGAGCGTCTGCTGCGTTACGATCAGTGCGACGGGCAGCATCACCATGAGGGCGAACTGCCTGACGTTGTGGAGCAGGTACGCGGACCGCGGCCAGAACGGGCGGTCGCCGAGGTGAAGCACGCGGTGGAGGGCGCGTTCCGCGTCGTAGTAAATGAGCCAGCAGCCGATGAGGATGACGAAGTACGGGAGCGGGACGGCGAGTTCGGCGAATGGTGCGAGTTGCGCGGACTTGTTCCAGAAGACGAGCAACTCGCGCTGCGCGAGCCACCCCCAGCCGAAGGCGAGGACACACGTGGTCACCGTGCCGATGTTCACGAAGAACAGGAACCGGCGCCACTTGTTGTACGACCGCGCGACCTCGTACCGACGGGACGGGTCGCGGCGGAGCGTGCGAACCACCCAGGTGCGGAGCGCGCCGGCGAGTGCCAGGACGATTGCCACGGCCCCGACCGTCAGCCCGAACGCCGCCTCGCGCGCGGGCGCGAACGGCGGCTGCGGCCACTCAACTGGCAGGCACGCGGCGATGAGGACGAACACCAAGAGTATTGGCATACCCACAGTGTACGTCGCGCCGCGGGATAAAGTCACAGGGCGGAAGCGCTGTGATCCAAGTTTCCACTTACTTCACTTCGGTTCCCGATACGACGAACAGACGACTGCGGTCGCCGGGGCCGAGCGTCGCAGCCTGGACGCTCTCGTAGGTCTTTCCGTGACTTGTCCAGCGGGCCTTTACCTCGAACGTGAATTTCTCGCCCGGCATCAACGCCGGGGATGCGAGCACGCCCTCCTCGCTCGCCGTGCCGTTGACCGATGGGCCGTTCAGACACACGTCGGCCGCGACGGGGAAGCATGGCGTTTCTCCACGAAGGGCGTACCGCGATGCGCGTGCCGAGAGGGAAAGGTAAGAGGAGACAGGATCAGTTGGAAGCGGGCGGAGGAGCAGACGTGTCTGGCAGCGAACCGGGCGGCATGATGATCGAGCCGGTACCGGCGTCGAGGGCCGCGGTTGCGGCGTGCGGAGCCGCGGCACCCGCCGGTTTCGTCGGCACGATGATGGGCTTGATCTCGCCCGTGATGAGGTCGAGCACGATGCAGGTCTTTGGGTTCGCGCGGAACAGCGCGCCGGGGTTCGCGACCAGCGTGCGCCCGGTTCGGTGCTGTTCGCGGACGTGCGTGTGACCGTAGAACACGTAGTCGAAAAAGTCGGCGTTCTCCAACTGCCGTAACTGGTGGCGCTCGTGACTGTGAACCCATGCGATGCGCTTCTCGCACAAGGTCAGCGCGCCGAACGACTCGTAGTGCGTGCCGCCCGTGTCCTTGATCGCGGCCGCGAGTCTCACCTTGTCCTTGTCCCAGTTACCGAACACGAAGTGCGTGGGGATCGGCTTGAAGACGCGGACCGTCTCTGGTGATTCGATGTCGCCGCAATGCAGGATGAGTTCGACCTCCTGCTCTAACAGGAGGCGAACAGCTTCCGCAACCGCCTCCTGGCGGTCGTGGGTGTCGCTGACTACCCCGATCCGCATGGTTCCCCCGTTCCGCCCCGGTTCGGTTTTGCGCCGCTATGTATTACATTAACAAACCGATTGCGGTTCGGGTATCTCGTGTGTGTGAGTCGTGTTTGGTGTTTCGTGTAGCCGCGACCCGGAGTCCGCGGAGGGGAGCGGCTACACGAAACACCAATTACTTCTTCGCAGGGAACGTCACCGCGTTCACCAACTCGCGGTCGCGGGTGCCGACGGCCTTCACCTTGTCGGTCTTCATTGCGAACGTGACCGCCGCCTGATCGCCCAGGGGGCCGGCGACGAGGTTGAAACTTTGCACCGCGGGCAAGTCCTCCATCTTTCCTTCCGCGACGATGCGGTACAGCCAGCGCCCGCCGGGGGACACGGTCTCGGCGTCTTCGAGCACGCGAGACACGGTCCAGCCCGCCGAGTTGTTCACGGCCTTCTTGAACTCGTCGGCCGGCGTGTGTTTGCCGGCGTCGGCTTTCTTCCACGCGACCACAGTCGCCTGCGCGATGAACTCGCCCTTGTCGAGCAAGCGCAGAATGAGGTGCTGTTCGGTTTGCCCGGTGACGTGCCAGTCGCGTGCGTACACGAATTCGTAGCGGCCTTTCGGGTCCGCGTGGCGGAGGAGCGTCATCGTGGCGGGAACCTCGCCCTTGGGCACCGGCGCGAGCGTGACATCGTTCAGTTCCTTCGGCGGTTGTGCGAGTGCCTCGCGCTTCAATACCACCGTCGCCTCCAACTGCGACGCGGGCGCAACCGGGCCTTGCTCGCGGTCGTCCTTCTGCTGCCACGTGAGCGCGGTGACGCGCTTCGCGGCGGTGTCGAAGGTGCCGGTTGCGGTGATCGCAAGCGTGACCTTCGCGCCGTGTTCGATGCCCTCCGCCGTTCCTTCGATGGTGAAGGTCGCTTGCCCGTTGGCTGCGGCAGTGAGTTTCCCGGTCAACCCGTTCTTGATGAGGCCATCGAACTGGCACGCGGTCTGCGATGCGATGGGGCTCACGGTCCACGTATCGCCGACGTTCACCGCCTTGCCTGGGAGCAGACCCGCGAGGCACTGTGGGTTGAAGTGTTCCGTGACGAGGTCGAGTTCGTCGCGCGTGAGCGGCCCGGCTGGGCTGAAGCAGAACGTGCCGTCCGAGTTGCGCAGCGCGACGATCAGGAGGCGGTCGTTAGGGAGTGCGCGGTCGGACTTGTCACCGCCAACCACGGCAGATGCGGCGGCGATGTCGTAGTACCGTGCGGAGCGCGCGGGTAACCCATCGGTTGCAACGAGCGTGCGCTCCGCGAATACGTGCCGCGCCTTCGCTGCGAGCGGGATCGACTCCTTCGCGCCTTCCTGCGTGACGATCAACTTGCCGGTGAGATCGAGTTCGACGCTATACCGCGAGCAGTCGCCTGCGGTCGGTGCTTCGGCGAGTGTGACTTGCGCGCGTGCGAACGGCGCGATGGCAACAAGGGCGAACAGCGTAGCGGCGGCGCGGCACATGTGGCGTCTCCGTGAAGGGACGGACGACAGAATCACGCGTGATACTGGGGAAGGGGAGGCGCGGTCAAGGCGAAAGGCAATCTAACCCCCAACCCCTTTCCCTTCAGGGAAGGGGGAGCAATGCACGAGTCGGTTGCAGGTTGCACGCGAGTGTTAACGAGAGGTGGTTTTGCTCCCCCTTCCCTGAAGGGAAAGGGGTTGGGGGTTAGGTTCTTCGTCCTACCCCACTTCCATCACTATGCGGAAGCCGATGGTCTCGAACGCCGAGTCCGGGGCGTGGCCGCGTCGGGCGGCGCTGCGGCACTCGATCACGGGCTGACTCCAGGCACCGCTCCGGACCGCTCGCAGTTGGCCGTGCTTCGGGCCGGGCGGGTCTTCGGTTGGGCTGTCTAAGTAGTAATATTCGTCGAACCAGTCGTTCACCCACTCCTGCACGTTCCCGTGCATGTCATGAAGGCCGAACAGGTTGGCAGGAAACTGCGAGACCGGGCAGGTGCTCTTTCCGGCGAGTTTGTGGCCGGACCCGGCAAACAGCGCATCCTTGCCGGTAATCTTGTCACCGCACGAGAAGTCGGTTGTGGTTCCGGCCCGGCACCCGTACTCCCACTCCGCTTCGGTCGGGAGCCGGTACCTACGCCGGTGAATTTGTTCGTCGGGCACTTGCGCGAGTTTGTCGCAGAACTGGATCGCCTGCTCCCAACTGACGTGTGTGACCGGGTGATCGGCACCACTGCGGGCGCGGCTGAACTTGCTGGGGTTCTTACCGTTCACCGTGTCGTACTGCGCCTGCGTGACCAGTGTCACGGCCATGTAGAACGGCCGCGCGATCTTGACCTCATGAACTGGTGCCTCGTGGGGTCGGCCGGAGGCGGCGTCACCCATACGGAACGTGCCTGCGGGGACGCGCGCGAATGTCATGCCGATGGAGTTCCGCAAGAGCCGGATAGTGCCGGTGTTGGACGTACTCGGACCGCCGGCAGTGAGCGGCCCGCCGCTCGCTGCGGCGAGCAACGCTGCCGCGGCGCCGGCCGCGGCAGCAGCGGCCTCGGCAGCGGCCTCGGCAGCGGCATTCATCTCCCTCCCGCGTGCTGTCGTCGCGGATGCCTGGATCATGGAACTGGGGTTCTTCCACGAGGGCAGTTTGGACTCGTCCGGGCCAGCGGGGTCGGGTGGCGCGACGGTCGCGCTCGCGAGGCTTTCGACCAGAGCCGCAGCGTTCTTGGGCCGCTTGTCGGCGCGCGTACTAAGGCACGCTTGCAGAATGCGTGCCTGCGAGTCGGTGAACCCGGCCGGGCGCAGTTCCTCGATCCACTCGGCGCCGAACGGGGCGGCTGCCGTGGGATCACGTTTCAGGAGTTGGTACCAGATGACACCGATTGCATGGACGTCGTCGGTTGGCGCCGGTGGTTCTTTCTTGCCCACCTGCGGGGACGCATAGAGGCTCGTCGCCGCGCCGCGCTGGGCCAGACGTTGTTCGCCTTTCGGCGCGCTTTTCGCGATTTCGAGTGCTCGCAGGCACTCGATCTGCCCCCAGCCAAAATCGCTCACCCACAGGGTGAACTTGCCGCCCTCGGTTGGGTGGAGCAGTACGTTGCTCGGTTTGAGATCGCGGTGGATCATGCCCTTTGCTTGTGCCTTCGCGACGATGGACGCAAGCCGCCGGATCAGTTTCAGAGCGGCTTCCGGTTTGGCCCCGTCGTACCGCCATTTCCAGTCGAACATCAGTCCGGCAAGATCGTAACCTGAGACGAACGGCGTTTCGAGACACGGCGGGTCCGTTTCCAGGTACACCGAACGCAGCGGCAGGACACCGGCCACATCATTGAGATCGAACGCGCGGGTGAACAACTCCGTGCCAGGCTTCAAGCGTCCGCGTGATTCGGAGTCGGTAATGAACTTGATTGCCGCCGAGCGATCTGGTTGTTCCGGGTCTTCGCCGCGCCACACCTCGGAGTTCTGGCCCAGTCCGCGGAGTTCGGTGAGGATCCAGTTGTCGAGACCGTTGGGTTTGTCGCCAGGGCGGAACCGCGGCATCCGCGGGGGCAAGTACGCCACGAACTCTTCTGGCTTGCTGATCGCGAACTTCTCCGGGAGCGTGCGCCCATCCGGGTCCGATGGGCGGCGCAGGTTCTGCCGCACGGTGGCCGGCAGTGCGCGGAGGTAGTCCGCGAGTTCGACCTTGGAGACCGCGTGCGAGGTCGCGAGTTCGGTGATGAGTTCGCCCAGTCGCCGCTCGTACTCGTTCGCATCGACAGCAGCGCAGTCAGCGATGGCCGTGCGCAGGTCGGCACCGGGAAGTTTCTTGTGCGCGTTGTCGAACGTGGCCCGTGCGATATCTGGCAACAGGTCTGCGAAACCCCATTGACCCTGAAGCGCCTTGCGGCCTTTTTCACACAACGCCTGTCCGATGCATTCCAACAAAGCCTGAAGTCGCGGCATGGCGACGCCTCCGGGCGGGGAGAGGAGTTACCGACGATAATAGATAAGTATGATGTTGAGTGTAAGCGAGGTGGCGCCTGTTCACAAGACCTGCGGCCGAACGCCAGGACGATTGGACGATTGCAAAGTAGTAGGCACACGCCGTGTGCCGTTCTTGGGTCTGTTGAAATCGTGGCGATTTGCGCGCTCACAGCGACGGCACACGGAGTGTGCCTACTACTTTGCAACCGTCTTGTCGCCTCAAGGCCCGATCCACCTTACCATGCGAGCCTGAATCGACCCAGTTGCGTCTTCAGTCGGTCCACGTCCCACACGCGAACCGCACGCTCGTGCGCGATCAGCACCAGTAACCGGTCGTCGGCACCGAACTGGAGTCCGCGCACCGGACCGCTCAGGTCGGACACCGCGAGTACCGGCTCGAACCGGTCGCCAGTTCGTTTCCACAGCCGCACCACGCGATCCTGGCCACCGGTTGCAAGCAGCGACCCGTCGTGGCTCACCGAGACCGCCGTCACGCCGCCGGGGTGCGCCATCACCGCGGGCAATTCCTCGCGATCGCACGTCCGAATCACCCGCAACTTGCCGGTTTGCGTGCCCGCGACAACGAGCAACTCGTCCGGCGAGAGCGTGACCGACAGCACCGGGTCGCCGAATGTTGAGAACGATGCGGCGAATTGACCCGTCGCCGCGTCGAGCAGGTGAACCGAACCGCTCCGCCCGCCCGCGACCACGAGGGTCGGGCCGATCGCGAGCGTGTCCAGGCTCGCGAGGCCGCGTGTCGCGCCCTCGACCGCGTTGCTCCAGGTCGAGCGAGGCTTCTTCGTGACCGGGTCGAACGCGACGACATTAGACGAGGACACGATCGCCCACAGCGTGCATCCGTCCGGGCCGAACCGCGGACACCGGGTGATATTGGTCGTGAACGCCGCAGGCGGCACCGGCGCACCTGGTTCCCACGCGACGAGGCCCGGCGAACCCGCACTGACCACGAGTGCGCCGCCGGGAGAAGCGGCGACGCCGGGGCGCCCGTTCCCACCGCGTTCGGGGACGTGAGCGGAGGTTGCCGCGTTGCCGGGCGTGCCCACGAGCAGTTCGCGATGCGGCCCGATTGGGTCGGTGAGCGCCGCGACCCGGTCGCTCGAAATGAACGACGCGGCTTCGACCGGCGACCCGCTCTGGCACGCGAACCGCTGCGCCTCGGCCGCGCGGAACACCCACCGCGCCAGGTGATCGCTCGCCGTGGCGTAGAGCGATCGGCCGTCGCCCGCCCACGCGAGCGCGATCGGCCCGGTTCCGGTGGCTGTGACCGTGCCGACGAGACGGCCAGACGCGAGTTCCCAAACCCGCACGGTGCGATCCACGTCGCCAGACGAGGTCGCTACGAACGCGCCCGACGGGTGGACCACGATGGTTCTGACGTATTCCTCGTGAACACCGCGGCGCAACTCGGAGGTCACGAATCGATCGAGGGGAACGAGCGTGTCGCGGTCGTAGACGTCGAGGTTGCGGCCGTCTCCGACAAGCAGCGCGCCGGCGCCCGTGGGCGCGAGCCGCCGCGCGCCACAGTTCGGGACCGTTTGCACGAGATTGTGGTCCGGGGTCCAGCGCCGAATCTGGTGGGTGTCGCACGCGATCACGTCGCCGGTTGCGAGGACCGCGAACGACCCGAACGGCGCCTCCGTCGAAGGTTCGAGTTTCGCGACCAACTTCCCGGTGTCGGTAGCCCACGCGAACACCGGTTTCTCCGGGCGGCACAACCCGTACACGGTTGCTCCGTCGGGACTGACGGTGAGTTGTTCAACCGGACTCGTGGACGCTTTCCACGTCTTCGAGGGCTTGTTCTCGGGCGTGTCAAGATCGAACCGGAGTACGGTGGAACTGCGCAACCCGACGAACAGGTACTTGCCATCGGGGCTGAACGCGAGTGCGCGCACGCTGTCCGGTTGCGTGTTCACCCAACCCGCGGGGGCAACCAGTTCGCGCACGGATTCCCCGGTCGCGGGGTCGATCAGTCGCACGCGCCCGGAGAACCGGAACAGGTACTCGCCGACCGCGATTCGGCCGGTTTTCGGGTCGGTCGCGGCGGCTGACGCGGTGAACCCCTTCATGACCACGGGAAGCGGCTTCAGGTCGGCAGACAGGAACGCGACAGCCGCGGCCGAGCGAAGTTCGCCCACTGCGGTTGGTTCGCCGGCCGCGAGCATCACCGCTTTCAGCAGGTCCGCGCGGTTTGCATACGTCCACGACAGCGGCCGGTCTGCGATGCGGCTGTGAAGCTTGTTCTGAATTGCGAACAGGTCTCGCACGTCGGCGAGCCGGAGCGCCGCGGCTGCGGCCTTGTCGGCTTCGATTCGGGCCAGCCTCTGTTGCTCCTCCGCGATTCGGGCCAGGCGTTCCTCTTCACGCGCCGCGTCTTCTCGGTCCTTCGCGGCGGCCGTTTCGGTCGCGTGCTGTTCGCTCTCGCCCACGGTCCACACGATCGCCGCCGGCACCGCGAAGCACACGGCCGCGACGAGCGCGACCAGCGCGGCCGCGGTCGGGCGCCGCTTCGCCCACCGCGAGGTGCGTGTGACGGGGCCGATTGGCCGCACGCTGACCGGCTTTCCCGCGAGGAACCGGCGCAGGTCGTCGGCCAGGGCCGCGGCGCTGTGATACCGGTGGTGCGGCTCCTTCTCTAGACACGTGAGGCAGATCAACTCCAGATCGCGCGGCACCGCGGGCACGACGGAGCGTGGCGACACGGGCTGCGTGGTCAGCACCTGCTCGACGACTTCCCACTGGTCAGTTCCCTCGAACGGCGGCGCGCCGGTGAGACATTCGTAGAGCACTGCGCCGAGCGAGTACACGTCCGCGCCGGGGCCGACGTACTTCGACTTCCCGCCGGCCTGTTCCGGGGCCATGTACGCCGGGGTTCCCGCCGGCGCCATCGTGCGAGTAACGTCCGACGCGAGCCGCTTCGCGAGGCCGAAGTCGGACACCTTCGGCCTCGCGAAGGAGGAAGGATAAAGGATGAAGGATGAATCAGAACCAGAAACGGCTTGGCTCGTTTGTTCATCCTTCGTCCTTCGTCCTTCGTCCTTCGCGAGAAGAATGTTGGCCGGCTTGATGTCGCGGTGAACGATGCCCGCGTCGTGTGCGGCCTGGAGGCCGTCGGCGACCGCCGCGAGCAGTTCGGCTGCGGCTGTTGGGGACTGGCGACCGTTTGCCTTGAGAAACTTGGCGAGGCTCCCGCCCGCGACGTACTCCATCGCGAAGTACGGGCGTGTACACCCCTCCGGGCCAAGGTCGTATACCTGCACCACGTTCGCGTGCTTGATTGCGGCGATCGCTTCGGCCTCAGCGCGAAACCGCGCGATCTCGCTCGCTGTCGCGTGTTCGGAGGTCAGGATCATCTTGATCGCGACGATGCGGTTCAGCGGGACGTGGCGCGCCTTGTAGACGACCCCCATACCGCCGCGCCCGAGTTCGCACTCAATCTCGTAATCGGGGATGGTGGGGAATAGTGCGGGCGTAGACGGGAGAGCCACGGACGGCGCGGCGCGCTTCAGGAGACGAAGGAACGATTCGGCGCCGGACGTGGCGCCGTCCGTCAGCGGGATGTCGTCGCGGCCGGAGATGGTGTTGTCCGGCAGGTCGGCGCGGGTTCTGTCGTCGGCAGGCGGCACGGAACTGCTCCGGGAGCTGGTTACGCTATTTTCACTCGCGCCGGCGGCGGAACAACCACAACAATGCGGACGCGCCGAGCAATCCGCCGACGCCAACGGTCAGACCAACGGCCTTGTTCAACCGGTAACCCGTGTAGGAGACGGGCGGCGCCTCTGGCACGGGCGGAGTGCCGGCGATCGAGAACTTCACCTTCGCGACGTGTCCGATGCACTTCGCGGTGAGGAGGTACTCGCCCGGCGCGGGTGCGGGGAACGTCCACACACCGTTCGCGTCGGTGGTTCCCGCGACGACCTCGGAACCGTTCGCGTCGCTCACGCTCACCGTCGCGAACTCGGCTGGCACGACTTCTTCAAAGAACACCTCCACGCGGATTCCATCCGCACCGACTTTGACGGTTGCGTTGATGTCGTGCGCGCGAGCACTGCCGGACGCGAGCAGCGTGCCCGCGGTCGCGGCGGTCGCTAGAACGATGAGACGGGCGGCGCGCATGGAAAGTTCCGGGAAAGGGCGTCCGAATCATCTTACTGACCGGAGAGAGGGAATGCCCATCTGGGAAGCGGCGTTACTCGGGATAATTCAAGGACTGACCGAGTTTCTCCCGATCAGCAGCACGGCACACCTTCTGGTCGCGCGGCAGTTGCTCGGTCACAAGAAGCCCGAAGACGCGTTCACGGTGGTGATCCAACTCGGCACGCTTGCAGCGGTATTCGTGTACTTCCGAACGGACATCGTGCGGATGTGGAAAGGTCTGGTCGCGGACATCCGTGCGCGGCGGTTCGCGAGTACGCGCGACTCGCGTCTTGGCTGGCTCATCGTGTTCGGTACCGTACCCGTTGTGTTGATCGGTTTCTTCTGCAAGACGTGGTTGAAGGAGACTTTCTTCAATCCCACGTCGATCGCGGTCGTGGCGATCGTGTTCGCGCTCTTGATGGCTTGGTCGGAGTGGTGGGCACGACGACGCACGCGACGCGGACTGTTGCCGCGTGAGGAATCCGAGATCGGTTGGCGCGATGCCCTCTGGATCGGCCTGTTCCAGGCGCTTGCACTGATGCCGGGCGGGTCGCGGTCGGGTACGACGATCACGGCTGGGCTGTTCGCGGGGCTGGCGCGTCCGGCCGCGGCGCGGTTCTCGTTCCTGCTCTCGCTGCCGGCGATTCTCGGTGCCGGAGCGAAGGAGATGTACGACGAGCGCGCTTCGCTGTTCGCGTCGGATCAAGTCGTGTCACTCGCGGTCGGGTTGCTGGTGTCGGCGGTGGTGGGTTACCTCGCGATCGCGTGCCTGCTGAACTTCCTGAAGCGGTACAGTATGGCGGTGTTTGTCGTGTACCGGCTTGTGCTCGCGGCGGCGATCTTCGCGATGCTCGCGGCCGGCGTGCTGAAGTAGGTGAGCGTCATGGAAATCGACCTGAACGCGGACCTCGGAGAAGGCGCCGGCTTCGACGCCGAACTGATGCCGCTGGTTACGTCCGCGAACGTCTGCTGCGGCGCGCACGCGGGGTCGCCGAGTGAACTGTGGCGGACGCTCCAACTCGCGCAAAAACACGGTGTCGTCGTTGGGGCGCATCCGGGGTTCGCGGACCGCGCCAACTTCGGCCGCGTCGAGCAAGCGGTCACCTCACACGATGTGTTCGTGTTGTGTCTTCAGCAACTTGGCGGGTTGTCCGCGCTCGCGACCGGAATGGGGTACAGACTCAGTTACGTGAAGGCACACGGAGCGTTGTACAACCAGGCGTGTCGCGACTTCGACCTCGCCTGCGGAATCATTGAAGCGGCCGAAGGCTTCGACGATCTCCCGGTGCTGGGTCTGCCGAACTCACAAATCGAAGCCGCCGCGAAGGATCACGAGTACCCATTCGTTGCGGAAGGGTTCGCGGACCGGCGTTACCGACCGGATGGGTCGCTCGTGCCGCGCACGGAGTCGGACGCGTTCGTACACGATCCCAACGAAGCCGTGAAGCAAGTGGAATGGCTCGTGCGCGAAAAGGGCGTGCGGACGATCTGCGTGCACGGCGACAACCCCGACGCGGTCGCGTTCACGAAGGCCGTTCGCGCGGCGATGCTGTCGAAAGGGTTCACGCTCAAGGCGTTCGCATGAGTCTGCTCGTTCGCGAACCTGGACTGCAATCACTTCTCGTCGATTTCGGTCGCGAGCGCTCACGGGCGCTTGGCGTGCCGGTCGGCGGCGCGGCGGATCGCGCCGCGCTCGCGCTCGGCAACGCGCTTGTAGGGAACGCACCGAACACGGTCGCGCTCGAAGCCGCGTTCGCGGGGCCGACCGTCGAGGCACTTCACCGGACCGCGTGCGTGCTCTTTGGCGCGCCGTTCCAGGCTACCGTGAACGGTACCCCGGTCGCGGTCGGCACCACGTTCACGCTTGACCCCGGCGATGTACTCCGCGTCGGCGGCACGCTCACCGGCGTGAGAGCGTACCTGTGCGTCGCGGGTGGCTTCGACGCGCCGGAAGTTCACGGCAGCCGCTCAGCGATTGAACCGCTCCGCGCAGGAGACACGCTTGCGTGCGAGGCGAGCCAGACGGAGGCCAGAGGGCTAGCGTTCGCGTGGGTGGAAGAACCTCTCCCCCCAACCCCCTCCCCTAAGAAGGGAGGGGGAGCAAGAGAAGAAGGGGCAGCGCGCGTTCTGTCTGCTGCCGAAAGCCCCTCCCTTCTTAGGGGAGGGGTTGGGGAGGGGTTACTCCCTCTCCGCGTTCTCGACGGTCCGCAGCGCGACTGGTTCACCGACGACAGCTTCTTCGCGCAAGAATACGTGGTTTCGCCCGCGAGCAACCGCATGGGCCTTCGGCTGAAGGGGACACCGCTGGCACGCAGACCGGGCGAACTCGTCTCGGAAGCGGTAGCGCCCGGTGCGGTGCAGGTCGCCAACGACGGGTTGCCGATCGTGCTCGGCGTGGACGGGCAGACCATCGGCGGCTACCCGAAGATTGCACACGTCATTCGCGCCGATCTCGACCGACTCGCGCAACTGCGGCCTGGTGATCGCGTGCAGTTCGTGCGAGTCACGTCAGAAGAAGCGGAAGCCGCGGCCCGCGAGCGCGCCGCGTTCCTTCGCGAGTGGCTCACGCGGTTGTCCATCGCCGAGCGGCAACCGGTCCGCGGTTGAGCTTGCCCCGATTTCCAGGTGTCGCTATTCCACGCGCTTCCGTTAACGTGCAAAAGGAGCGGTCATGCGGAAGCTGATACTGATTAGCACGCTGGGAACGCTGGCGGGCTACGCGGTGGTTCACTTCGCGTTCTTCTCGAAGCCGGTCCCGATGCCGCAAGAACCGGTCGTGCTGACGATATCGGAACCGGTCGTGTTGGCGCACGTCGTCGAAGTGACCGACACGGAGCCGCTACTCGACCCGCTACTGGGCCAACCGGTCGGCTTGCCGTTCGACGCAACCACGCCGGCTGAGTTCACCGTCCCTGCGGCAGCAACCCCAATCCCACACGCGGCGGATTGAACCGTGCCCGGTTCGCGTTCGCGCGTAGAATGTCCCACGGTATCGGAACTCGCATGTTCCTTCCCAGGGGATGTTTGCCATGCGTATGCTGTTCGCTTCTGTGTTGGCTGCGGTCGTCGCGGTCGGCGCGAGCGCCCAAGACAAGGGTGTTGCGGTCCAGTGGGGCAACGTGAAGTCCACCACCCCGGCCGGGTGGAAAGAAGAGACGCCATCGAACACGATGCGGGTGGCGCAGTTCAAACTCGCGAAAGAAAAGGGCGACCCGGAAGACGCGGAACTCGCGCTCTTCGTCTCGCCTGGCGGCGGCTCCATCGACGCCAACCTCGAACGCCAGGTGAAGAAGTTCGAGTTGGGCAAGGACGCGAAGCCGGCCGTGATGAAGTTGAAAATCGTCAAGGAAGAAGCCACCTACCAGGACATCAAGGGCACGCTGCTGAAGAAGTTCCCACCGTTCGACCCGAACGCGAAGATCACGCGGGTCGAGAACTACCGTCAGATTTACGTCATCTTCGAGGGCAAGGACGCGCAGGGTAAGGACGCGGTACTCTCGCTCACGCTTCTCGGTCCCACGAAGACCGTCGAGAAGCACAAGAAAGACTTCGACGAGTGGCTGAAGAACTTCAAGTGATCGTCTTGGGTGAGTGGGGGGCGTAAGCCCCCTGATTGCTTCTCGCGCCATTCGCCACTCAACGCATCAGGGGGCTTACGCCCCCCGCTCGCCAAATCACTCCTCCCATGCCCTTCTTCGATTACCACCTGCCCGAACATCTGATCGCACAGCACCCGGCAGCCGAGCGCGACGCAGCTAGGCTGCTCGTCGTGCATCGCGCCGCGCGCTTGATCGAACACCGCACGTTCCGCGACCTCCCCGACCTCCTCGCGCCTGGCGACCTCGTCGTGCTGAACGACACGCGAGTGCTTCCGGCGCGGTTGGTGGGTCGGCGCGAATCGACTGGCGGGAAGTGGGAAGGCTTGTTCCTCCGCGTGAGTGAAGGTGGACTGTGGGAGATGCTCGCCCAAACGCGTAGTTACCCCGAACTTGGCACCGCGTTCGTCACCGACACGAATCTCCGCCTGGTGCTTCGCGGGCGCACGACGGATCGTCACTGGCTCATGGAAGTCGCTGAAGAAGGCACGCCACCGGAACTGCTCGCGCGATACGGGCACATTCCGCTGCCGCCGTACATTCGCAAAGGCCGCGAAGAAGACGCTGATCGCGAGCGCTACCAGACCGTGTACGCGAACGCGGCCGGTTCGGTCGCGGCGCCAACGGCCGGACTGCACGTCACGCCCGCGGTGTTCGCCCGGCTTCGTTCAAAGGGCATCGGCACGGCGCGTGTCACGCTGCACGTCGGCCTGGGCACGTTCGCCCCGGTGAAAGTGGAAGACCCGACGCAGCACGTCATTCACGCGGAATGGTGCGAAGTGACTCAGGACGCCGTCGATGCGATCCGCGCGACGAAGGCCCAGGGCGGTCGCGTGGTCGCGGTTGGCACGACCACGACCCGTACCCTTGAGAGCGCGGCACACTATTCTGTTTTGCCCGCTCCCCTTGCGGGAGAGGGGAAAATACACCCGTTCTGCGGCGCGACTAATCTCTTCATTCACGAGCCGTTTGAGTTCCGCGCGGTCGATGCGATCGTGACCAACTTCCACCTGCCGCGAACCACACTCTTGCTTCTGGTTGGCGCGATCGCGGGCAGCGATCTGTTACAACAAGCCTACGCCGAAGCCGTGTTGCGCGAGTACCGGTTCTTCAGCTACGGTGACGCGATGCTGGTGCTGTAATGAAGATTCTGTCGATACGAATGGAACCGGTGCGCTGCTCGCAAGCCGCGGCGGAGATCCTCATTCACATCGAATTGAGCGGTCCCGCAGCGGAGTGCGAAGTCCGCGGCCGTGCCGTCGGCCCGCGGTGCGCCACTATCTCGACTGTCGAAGTGGTCTATCCCTTCACGGTGGCGAAGTTAAGTGACAACGCATTGTCACTCAGATGCGTGATTCCCGAACCGAACCTGTGGTCGCGCGAAGCGCCGTTCGGCTACGCGACCTCGTTCGAGGTTCGCGTGAACGGTACGCTCACCGACTCGCGCGGCGGAAGCATCGCGCTCGGTCCCGCGAAACATTAACCCCGTTAAGAGGATTCGCCGTGAATCTGGGATTAGCTGGAAGTGTCGCGTTAGTCGTTGGCGGGGCGAGGGGGATCGGGCGTGCGATTGCAGCGGCGTTCGCGGAGGAAGGCTGTCGCGTCGGCGTGTGGGACGTGTCGCCGGACGTCCACACCACCGCGACCGAACTCGGCAGCACCGGTTGGCAGGTCGATGTCACCGACAACGCGGCCGTGCGCGGCGCCGCGACCGAAACGTGGGCGAAGCTCGGCGCGGTGGATCACATCGTGTTCGCGGTGGGCATCGGGTCCGGCAAGTTCGGGTTCCCGTTCTGGCAACTCGACCCCGCCGACTGGGCGCGTGTGCTTCAAGTGAACCTCGTCGGCGCCGCGAGTGTGGCCCACGCGTTTGCGCCGAAGTTCGCGGAGCGGAAACGCGGCACGATGCTGTTCCTCGCCTCGGTCGCGGGTCAGATCGGTTCACAAACTGACCCGCCCTACAGCGCGTCGAAAGCGGGCCTGATCAACTTCGCGCAGTGCGCCGCGAAGGACTTGGCCCCGTTCGGGGTTCGCGTGAACTGCCTGTGTCCGGGAATGATCAAGACACCGCTGAACCGCTCCGTGTGGCAGGCGTGGGCCGACCGTCAGCCGCCGGAGACACGCACGGAGTACGAGGCGTGGGCCGCGGAGAAGATCGCGAAGATCGTACCTCTGAACCGGTGGCAAACGCCCGAAGACATCGCCGCGATGGCGGTGTTTCTCGCGAGCGATCGCGCCGCGAACGTCACCGGTCAGACGATCAACGTGGACGGCGGCTACGTCATGCACTGGTGATTCACAAGCGGAAGAAGTTCGGCTCAGAGAGAATCTCGACCCCTCTGTGGTGTCCGTGCGAGAGTTCACGCCTCAACTCTTATCGAGCCATCACGGGGCGAGCGACAAGAATCTGAAGAAGGCCAACAAGAGTTAAGTACGCGGTCAAGCACAAGCGGCGCATGCAGGAACAAGGTGGTCTTCCACCTGAAGAGTAGTTACGCCGCGCCTCCGGTCGCAGTCATATCATGCCTTCGCCCGGCGCGACTGCCGGCGCTATACCATCGGAGTTACCCCTATGCTGCGTTTCGTTCGTGCCGCCGCGTTCGCGTTCGCGTTCGCTGTCGCTGTTCTCACGCTGACCGTTTCCGCTCAGGAAAAGAAGGAAGAGAAGAAGGGCGAGGTGCTGAAGACGATCATCGACGCGAGCCACGAGTTCGACAAGGATAAGAAGAAGCTGACCGTGAACGTGATCGGTCAGGTTCCGACCGGCGGCTGGAGCGGCGCGAAACTAACCCCCCGCGCGACGAAGGAATCGCCGAAAGACGGCATCTACGAGTACGACCTGACCGCGGTGCGCCCGAGCGGCATCGTGACGCAGGTTATCTCGAAGGTGAAAGCGAGCCACACATGGGAGAACCCGCCGGCCGACATCAAGGGCGTGAAAGTGTACGGCGCCGGCGCGGGCGCAAAGACGATCAAGTTCGACAAGTAAACATAGAAGCGACATGACGAGCCGGAAGCGTGAGCGACGGACATCGCTATCCGTCGCTCACGCTCTTTGAAGTTGCGCTCGACAAATGCTCACGAGGAGTTGTCTTTTGCTTTAAGCCCCGGAGGGGCGTTGGATGGTAGCCAGGGGTGAAGCGAGGCTTTGCGAGCGCAACCCCTGGAACCACGCACACGGCAATGGATCGAAGCCCCGTAGGGGCGACAGACACCGTCACCCGGAGGTTCCGTCGCCCCGACGGGGCTTCTGGTTTCTCTCGACGTGTACCAGGGGTTGCGCGAACCTTCGGTTCGCTTCACCCCTGGCTACCATCCAACGCCCCTCCGGGGCTAAAACCAAAAGACAATTCTTCTTGGACAGGCATCCCGCGCAACTTCAAAGCTCACGCTTCTGGCTCGTCAAGAACCACGTCACTCCTTCACGATCTCTAATGCCTTCTCCTCGGCGATCTCCAATTGCACGGAGCCGGACTTGTTCACTTCGATCTTGCCGGTTGCGCGGACCGTCTTGCCCACGAACGTGTCCGCACCGGCCTTCGCCCACGCGCCGGTTTGCAGTTTCACCGGCAGCACAACCGCGAAGTTGTCCTTCGCGCGAAAGTCTTTACTCGTGTTCAGATAGAGGTTGGCTTTGCCGCCGACCGACTGAACCACAAACTGCACCTTCACCGTTTCGCCGACTTTCTTCGCCGCGTCCGCGGGCGAGAGAATGCCGTCCGGCAGTTTCACCGCGACCACTGGGCCGTTCCCCTTCAGTGTGCTCAGCCGCACCTTGAACCCGCAGGTCGCGTCGCCGTCCTCGTCGCGGATCTGAACGCCCACGCGGGGGTCATCGCCGCTCCAGTCGATGGTGATGAACCCGAAGTTGTCGCCGTATGGCATCCCCGCGACGCGCTTCGCGTTCGGTTCGGGCGCGCGCCAGTTCTTCGACGCCTGGTTGAAGCCGCTGCTCGTGATGTCGTACAGCGGGTAACCGATCGACTTGGTATCAACGCTGATGTCCGCGAGGTGCCGGTCGCCGCTGAGGACGATCACGCCGTTCGCCCCGGTGCTGTTCAAGAGCGCGTACAGCTTCTCGCGTTCCTTCGGTATGGTTGTCCACTTCTCGAACGGGTGTTCGTCGGAAACAACCTGAATGCTCGACACGAGGAGCCGCACTTCGGCGGGCTTCTTCAACTGCGTTTCGAGCCACTTCCACTGATCCGCGCCGAGCATGGTCGCGTCCGGGTCGGTGTTCGGAATGTAAGCGGCGATGCGCGTCTTCGGGTCGAACGGCAGCTTCTTTAGCGGACTGCGGAAGTATCGCGTGTCGAGCAGAATCACTTGCACGCGCTTACCGGGCGTGCCGTAAATCTCCGCGTGGTAGATGCCCTTCTGCGTGCGCCGCGGATCGTCTTTGGGCGTGCCGAAGAAGTCGTGAAACTCTTTCTGCGCCGCGTCCTTGTGTTCCCACTCCGCACCGGCGTCGTTGCGCCCGTAGTCGTGATCGTCCCAGGTGCCGAGCATCGGGCACGTCGCCTTGAGCTTGATGAACCCCGGCACCTTCGCCATCTGTTGGTACTTGTCGCGGATTACATCCGGCGTGACCTTCAACTTCTTGTCGAGGTCCGCGTACATGTTGTCGCCGATCATGAGCAGCAGTTCGGGCTTGGCCGCGGCCATCGTGTCGAAGATCGGCACCGGTTTGTCCTGATCGACGCACGAGCCGAACGCGATCTTGGTGATTACCTTCGGATCGTCGGCGTGGGCGTTGGGTGAGAACGCGAGGGCCACCGCGAGCAGAAGCCCAGTGAAGAGGCGAGATCGCATGAGCGGATTCCCGTGAGACGCGGATCGCGGCACCGCGTCTATTCTCGTTGCGAGTCGAAGGTCGTAAAGGCGAAAGTCGAAAGGTTCGACCAGCCCGCCGCGCGAGCAAGGGCGATGCTGGCCCTTGCTCGCGCGGCGGGCTGGTCATACGGGCTTACTCCTTGACTGCTTTCTTGAAGTCTTCGAGCGCGGTGTTGGCTTCCTTGTTCACGGCTTCCCACTTGTCGGCCGCGGCCTTCTCCAACTCTTCGAGTTTCTTCTTGGCCGCGTCGCGCTTCGCGGAGGCATCCTTGAGTTTCGCGTCGGACTTGGTCTTGTCCTCACCGAGGGCCTTGTCGGCTTTCGCCTTCAGGTCGTCCACCTGCTTCTCCAGAACGCCCAACTGCGTCTTGTACGCGGTCACGGCTTCGTCTTTCTTGGTCGGCGCAGGCTTCGTGTCTTTTGAGTTGTTGCACCCGATCGTTAGCGCGACGACGCCACCCAGCGCGCAGCAGATCACACATGTCCGTAACATGACGTACCCCTTCGACAGAAAGTGATGTGGAATTGTGATGAGCGCGAATCAGACGTGACCGGTCGTTGAGATTCAACCGCGCTCGTTGTTGCTTCTCGACAGATACGATGCCGAGACGCGGAGATTATTCCCGAGGGAAACGAAGAGAAGAGGATTAACCACAAAGGCACAAAGGACACAAAGAAGACGAAGACCAGAGAAATACCGCGTCGAAGAACACTGCCTTCTTTGCTGCCTTCTTTGTGCCCTTTGTGGTTAATCCTCTTCTCTTTGAGCCTTCTCGATCCAGCCGCCGCCGAGGATGCGGGTGTCAGCGTAGAACGCGACCGCCTGGCCCGGCGTTACCGCCGCTTGCGGCGCATCGAATCGTACTTCCGCGCCATTTGCCGTTGCGGTCACGAGGGCGGGGACGCCCGTGTGCCGGTAGCGGATCTTCGCGGTGCACGCGAACGGCTCCGTCGGCGCGTCGATGAGCCAGTTCACTTCGCTCGCGACCAGCCCCGAAGCGAGCAGGTCGGCTTCGTCGCCCACAACAACGGTGTTCGTGTCCGGCAGCAACTCCAGCACGAACCTCTTTTTTCCACCGCCGATGTTTAAGCCTTTGCGCTGACCGATCGTGAACCGGTCGATGCCGTCGTGCGGGCCAAGCACGGTGCCGTCGCGTTCCGCAATGACACCTGCGTGTGCGACTTCCGGCCGGCGTGAGCGAACGACGTCGGTGTGATCGCCGCTTGGCACGAAGCAGATTTCCACGCTATCGGGCTTCTCCGCAACGCCTGCTAATCCGGCTTCGCGCGCGAACTCGCGGATCTGCGGCTTCGTGTATCCGCCGACTGGGAATAGCAGGTGCGGCAGCACTTCGCGCTTGATCCCGTGCAACACGTAGCTCTGATCCTTGTCGCTATCCACACCCTTGTGAAGTTCGCCGTTAATCACCTGCGCGTAGTGGCCAGTGGCGATGAAGTCGGCACCGAGCTTCTTGCCGAACGCCCAGAGTTGACCGAACTTCAGCCAGTTGTTGCACACCACGCACGGGTTCGGCGTGCGGCCCTTCGCGTACTCGGCTGCGAAGTAGTCGATGATTAGGTTGAACTCTTTCTCAAAATCGAGCGCGTAGAACGGGATGTCGAACTTATCGGCGACGCGGCGCGCGTCGCCCGCGTCGATCGCGGAGCAGCAGCCCTTCTTGCTGTCGCGCCGTTCATCGGGCTGGTCGTGGCCGTGCGTGCCGGTGCGCATGAACAGCCCGATCACGTCGTAGCCTTGCCGCTTCAACAGCACGGCCGACGCGGAACTGTCCACCCCGCCACTCATCGCCAGCACGACCCGCGGCATACGACAACCTCTGTTCACGAATTCACATTTCCAGTATAGAGGCGGGCGCGAGAGAAATGTTCAGGCGAGTAATCCTCACGCGAACGGATCCGACTCGGGTTCCCGGTCGGGCCAAGCTCCGGGCTGAACTACTGCGCCGCGCTCGGCACGCTCCGCCAGTTGAATGATCCGATGGCACAGGTCGTCACGGTGTTCCCGGACCGAATGGAACGGTAGTTCACCACCGAACTGTTCAAGCCGTTCGTAGGATGAAGTGTCGCCCGTTGTTGCTGCGAGGCCGCGCATGAGTGTCCGGTTGTCCTGCCCGTCGTGCAACTCCGCGTTCGCGCTACCCGCGCTGCCGGAACACCGCCGCGCCACGTGCCCGCGCTGCGGCGACGTGTTCCTGGTTCGCACGTTCACCGAAGAAGCAGACGACGGACAACCGGCGCCCGCGACCGACACCCGTGAAGCGAGCGCGACACGCACGCAGGGTGAGGGGCGCCGCATGGTCGGCGTGGTCCTCGTGGCGCTCATGGGCATTCTGCTCGCCGGGCTGCCGCCGTTCATTGTTCACTGGCGCGGCAAAAAGCCGAAGCCCGCACCGGTCACGCCCGTCACCGCGAAGGGCGTGAAGCCGCCGGCGGGACTCGCGGCGCTCGGCTACCTGCGCGCGGATTGCAACGTCGTGTTCGCGGTGCAACCAGGGCCGCTGCTTCACTACGCCGAACATACGAAGCAAGAGCCACGCGACGTGCTCGCGCAAACCGGGCTGCCCGACGCCGCACGCACCACCATCGAACAACTCGGCGTCGAACTCACGCTGATCGACCACGTCGCCGGTGGCCTTACTCTCGGCGAAGGTGAGAACGTACTGCGGCTCACGCTGGTACTCGTGCTGAAACAACCGCTCGCGGACGAAGACGCGTTCCTCGCCAAACTCAAGGCGAAACCGGTCGCGGGGAAGAAGTCGCACAACGATGTTGTTGTGGGCAAGTTCCCGATGTTGCTCGCGGGCGTTTCGCCAACGGTGTGGGTGTTCGGCCTCGACGAGAAGGATTTCGCGGCGCTGGACAACCACGGCCCCGGTGGAACACAATTCCGCGACGGCGTGCGGACGATGATTTCGGCCGCACCCGCTTCGGCGGCGGTGTGGCTCGCGGCCGACGACGATCGCGACTGGACGCAGAAGCCGGTCACGAAACTGGTGGGTCAGTCCGCAGAGGCGAAGAAGTGGCTGCCCGCGGTGAAAGACGGGCGCGGCGGGTTGGTCGCGGTCAGCCTCGGCGAGAAACCGCGCCTGAAGGTGCAGGTGCGTGCCGCTGACAGCGCGACCGCAGACCGCGTACGCGTGTACTTCCTGGCGCGAGTAAAAGAGGTCGAAGGGGCTATGTCCGGCGGCAGCGGAGCGTTCGCGCACTTCGAAGCGCCATTTGATGCGACGAACAGCGGGAAGTTGCTTCAGCGGTTCTTGAGTGACGCGGGGCGGTGACGCCGCTCGCGGCTTCGCGTGACTACTTCGGCCCTTCCAACTCCTGAAGCGCCTCGATGAACAGGTCTGGCGGGTCGATCACGGAATCACCGTTCTTCAGCGTGATGAACGGGTGCCACATCCCTTGCCACACCCAGAACACGTCGTCGGTGATCGGGTACGCGTGCTCGCGGAAGTTCTCGGTCGCGAACAGGTGCAAACCGTGAACGTCCTTGATCGCGGGGAACGACACCGGCCACACGGCCAGTTCCTCGCGGCTCGGGATCGCCACCCAGAACCCCGCGGGCGAGTCCGGCATCAGCTCTTCGACCAGGAGCGCGCGGGTCGCGTCGTAACTGTCGCCGGTGTACCCGATGTAGATGCTGTGGTCCGGCGACGCGCGGTCGAAGAAGTCGTCCGGCGTCGAAGCGCGCAGGTTCTCAATCGCTGTGTCGAGCAGGTCTTCGCCGCGCTTGCGGCTTCGCTTCAACATCTCGTCGGTGACGAACGCCATCGTGTGCGGGAAGTCCACGACGAGTGTGATCTCCAGCCCCGTGCCCGGTAACGGAATGCCCCACGGGTGCGCCGCGCTGCGGTCGAACGGCCGACCCAATCGCGGGCGGAGGCGGTCGGTGATCGTGGATAAGTCGTGCGGGATGTCCGGCGCGGTGACGGCTCGTGCGAGCCGTTCGAGGAACCCGCCGATCAGTTCCGGCCACTCAAGTGGGCCCGCGGCGCGGACGCGGCGGTGCAAGTTGGCTAGCCCGATGTACTGCTCGTCGCCCCCGCCCGGCGGGCACACGTTCACGCCGTTCTGCTCCCAGCCGTCAATGGTGTACCCCGCGTCCGCGAGCCGCGCGGCGACGGCGGCTCGGAAGTCGTTGGGGAACGGTGAAACGGGTTCGTCAGCAGCGGACACGGAATCGCCTCCTGCGGTCAGACACTCCTATCGTACCAACGGAACTGAGCGAAGGAAGGTGACTCCTGCTCCGCTCACACCGTAAACTGGAGCGCGTTGCTCCCATGGAGTTCTCACGATGCGCCTTCTCGTCGTTCTCTTGGCTCCCTTCTTCGCCGCGTTTGCACCGGCCGTGGAGCCAAAGCCGCCGGACACGAACGTCGTGTTCCGCAACGCGACCATCTACGACGGCTCCGGCGGGAAGTCCACCACGGGGGACGTTCACATCAAGGGCGACAAGATCGTGGCCGTCGGCAACGTCGGGAAAGTCGCGGGCGCGACCGAGGTGAACGCCGAAGGACTGGTGATCTGCCCCGGCTTCATCGACCTGCACACGCACTGCGACTCCGGCTTGACCGGCAAGACCGGGCGCCTCAACAAGAACTACGTGACGCAGGGCTGCACCACCGCCGTCACCGGCAACTGCGGCTCCGGGCCGGTGGACGCCGGCGCGTTCTTCAAAGAGCTGGAAGACGGCGGTGTGGGCACGAACGTGATCCACCTCGCCCCGCACAACAGCATCCGCCGCGCCGCCATGGGCAACGCCAACCGCCCACCTACCGCCGCCGAACTCAAGAAGATGACAGAATTGACTGACCAGGCGATGAAGGACGGCACCTACGGTCTGTCAACGGGCTTGATCTACAACCCCGGCACCTACGCGAAGACGGACGAAATCGTCGCGCTGGCGAAGGTCGCGGCGAAGCACGGCGGGTTCTACGCTAGCCACATCCGCAACGAGTCCGGCGCGCTGCTCGACGCCATTGAAGAGGCGATCCTGATCGGGAAAGAATCGGGTTGCCGCGTTCACATCTCGCACATCAAGGCCAGCGGCAAGTCCGCGTGGGGGTCGAGCGGACGTGCCGTCGGCGTAATCGAAGACGCTCGCAAACGCGGGGTGGATGTGACCGCGGACCAGTACCCGTACATCGCGAGTTCCACTTCGCTGCGCGCGACACTCGTTCCCACGAAGTACCGCGAGGGCACCGACAAGGAGTTCGTCGCACGGCTCGACGACCCAAAAACCGGACCGCAGATCAAGGCCGACGTGGAGAAGGCACTGGGTGGAAGGGAAGGTGCGAAGCGCATTCAGATCGCGCGATACGCGCCCAACCCGAAGTGGCAGGGGAAGAACGTCACCGCGATCGCGGAGAGCGAGAAGAAAGAACCAATCGACATCGTGATGGAGATCGAGCGGAACGGCGGCGCGCAAATCGTGAACTTCGGCATGAGCGAGGACGACGTGCGCATCTACATGAAGCAACCGTGGGTCGCGACTGCCAGCGACGGCGGTGTGCAGACGCCCGGCGCGACGGTCCCGCACCCGCGGAGCTACGGCACCTTCCCGCGCAAGATCGGCTTCTACGCGATCGAAGAGAAACTCATCCCGGTCGAAGCCGCGATACGCAGTTCCACCGGGCTACCGGCCGACATCCTCAAACTGAAGGATCGCGGGTACTTGAAGCCGGGTTACTTCGCGGACATGGTGGTGTTCGACCCGAAGACGTTCCGCGATACGGCAACATTCGAGAAGCCGCACCAGTACGCGGCCGGGGTGAAGTGGGTGGTGATTAATGGCCACGCCGCGATTGCGGACGGGAAGTACACCGAGGCGCTCGGCGGTCGCGTTCTGCGGCATCCGGGCAAATGAGTTTCTGCGGAGTGCGAACGTCTCGCACGATTCTTTGCGGAAGCGAAGAGCGGGACGCCCGCGCTCCCAGGAGAATACCCATCTTCGCGCGCTTCCCGTGGCACGCGGTGGTCTCAATTCCGCTTAGAGCGCTTTCCGGAAATGCGTAGCACCTCAACGAACCGCGACCGCAAGGGAGCGGCAAAGCTCAACCACTCCCTTGCGGTCGCGGCTCGTTAAACAACGCTACACCGTTCCCAAACGCGCTCTAATCCGGTCGGGGCATCTGTGCCGATTACAACGCCGTATGCGTTCGTACTCGGGCGGAGACGCGGCCGTGCGGAACAGGTTGTGTGCGGTTGCGGCGACGCTTGGACTTCTGGTCGGCGGTGTTCGCGCGCAGGAACCTGTGGGCACAGACCCTTTCGCCGCGCCGTTCTTCCAGCCGTTGAGCGGCTCGGAGGCCACATTCGGACCGTCGGGCGCGACACTCTCGAACGCGGTCGCGACCAACGACCCGCGCAGCATCGCTCTCCCGCCGGAGGCGACAATTGCGTGCGTGTGCGACCCCGGATTCAAGACGTGGGTGACCGCTGAACTTCTGATCGGGCGCACACGCGGACCGAGCCTGGCGCCGGTCGTGACCACGGGACCATCGCAGAACGGGTTGCTCGCGGGTGCGATTGGTCAACCCACCACGCTCCCGCTGTTCGGCGGGAAACGCGTCCTCGACGACTGGCGCAGCGGTGTGCGCGTGGAACTCGGCGTGTGGCTCGACGACGAGTACGTTCTCGGTGTCGGCGCCCGGTTTTACTCGCTGTTCTCGACCAGTGAACAATTCCGCGCGATCCCCAACGGCGCGTCCGTCATCAACGTGCCACAGGTTGTGAGCGCCGGTCCGCTGGCGGTCCAGGTGCCGGTGTTCGTGGGCTTCCCCGGTGTGACCACGGGGCGTGTCGGCGCCAGCGCACAGACCACGTTCGCGGGTGGCGATCTGAACGGGCGACTTGCACTCAAAGACGAGAGAGTGCGCGTGGAACTGCTCGCGGGCTACCGCCAGTTGCACCTCGCGGACGAACTTGGTGCGAACTTCACCGTCGCGCCGGTCGGCATCTACCCGCTGTTCGCGCCACAACTCACCGGAGGCGACAGCGTGCGCACGCGCAACAACTTTTACGGGCCGCAACTGGGTCTGTATGCTTCGAGCGGTGGCGACCGGTTTTGGGTCGAGGGGCACGCGGCGGGCTCGCTCGGCGTGACCGCCAGTACGCTGGACTTCGCACGTTCGCGCTCGGGCGAGAGCGGTGGGACCGCGGGGAACCCGGCGGCGCTGCTCGCGGCGCTCGGCCTTCCGGCCACGCCCGCGAACATCGCGAGCGCAGCCGCCACGAGCCAGATCCCGCCGGTGCAGTCGAATGCGGTGAGCCGGTTGTCGTACTTCGGCGTGGTGGGCGAGGGCGGCGTGCGCTTGAACGGGCGCGCGACGGAACACGTCCGCGTCACGGCCGGGTACAGTTTTCTCTACTGGAACAACGTGCGGCGCGCACAAGAGATGTTCGTACTTGCCCCGGTGCTACGCCCGCAGGCAATCGACTTCACCACGCACTTGTTCAGCGTCGGGCTGGAACTGCGGTTCTGAGTTGGGTCGTTCTCGTGGTGTGGGCGGCCACCTGCACCACGACAAACAGACACCAACCGGGCTGCCTACCCCCGATTGACCACCTTCAACAGGCGCTCGACCGCGGGGCGGTGCGCGTCGGGCACCTTCTTGAGGTCGTCGGTTTCGATCGTCTTTTCGCCGTCCTTGATGATGATCTTCGGAGCCGTGGTCGCGTCGGCGGTGCCGGTGACGGTGTAGGTCACGTCGCCCTGGCGTGCCTTGATGACGAAGTTGCCGTTCGAGATCGTGATAGACGTGCCGTTGAAGCCGCCACCGTTGATGGCGATGCCGCCGGGACGCCGGAAGGGGGGAACTGGTGCCGGCTTCGGCGGTTCGGGGGGCTTGGGCCGCTCGTACTCGCGTCCAGTGATGGCCTTCTCGATCAGCGCGAGTTCCTTCGCGATGGCTTCGACGTTCTCGCCCTTCTTCGCAGCGCTTTCCACGGCCTCGCGCAGCGCGGTCAGTTCCGGCGACGCCTCGCCTGGCTTTGCGGCGTTCTTCGCCAGCACCTTCTCAAACGCCGCGAGTGCCTCCGAGATTGCACCGACATTTTCGCCGCGTTTGTCCGCGGCGGCGACCGCGTACTTTAACTCGCCGAGGTCCGGGTTTGCGACTTTCGGTTCGTCGGAGTTGGCGCGAACCGGGACGTCGATCGCCGGCGCGGGAAGCGCCGGGAACAACCCCGGAAGCGGGAGCGGTTGGATGTTCGGCCGAACCCCGGGGAGCGGCAGCGCGGGCCGCGGGAGCGGTCGTGGCGGCGCGCCGACGTCCGGCAGCACCACGCCCTTCACGTCCACCTTCTTGCCCTTCCGCATCACCACGAGGTCGATCTTCTCACCGGCCTTCGCCGTGATCACCGAGCGGATGAAGTCCTCGGTATTGTCGCTCACCGCTTTGCCACCAAACTCCAGGATGATGTCGTGAACCTTCAGCCCGGCCTTCTCCGCGGCCGAACCAGGGACGACCGCCGTGACCGCGACACCGACGTTCGCGTCGAGTCCGAGTTGCTCGGCGGTGATGAGTGTGATCTTCTCCAGGCGAATGCCGAGACGGGCGCGGTCTGGAACGCGGCCGACGTCGAGGAGGTCCGGGATCGCGGGTACGACGTTGGCGCCACCGGGCCGCATCGCCTTGCGCAGCAGGTCGTTGGCCTCGGTGAGCAGCTTCATCGCCTCCGGGTCGCGCGGGTTCTTCGCCATCAACTCAAGCGCTTTGATACGCAGGTCCATGCCTTTCTGGAACGTTTCCACGTCGATCCCGCCACCGGGGTTGCCGGGGAACGGCACGACCGGGAACGGCACCAGCGGGTTCGGCGGGTTGAACGGGTTCGGCGGCACCTCCGGGTCGGGCCTCGGCCGGGCGAGCGACCGACCCGCGACCGCCATCTCGACCACGGCGAGTTCCTTCGCGATGGCTTCGACGTTCTCGCCCTTCTTGGCGGCGGCATCGACCGCGTCGCGGAGGGTTTGCAGTTCGGCGGGCACGCGGGCCGCCTTCGCGGTGGGCTTCGTCTTGGCGAATGCGTCGAGCGCCTTGCGAATCTCGTCCACGTTCTCACCGCGCTTGCCCGCGGTATCGACGGCCTCGCGCAGCGCGCTCAGATCGACGGGTTTGGCGTCGTCGGGCGTGGCTACCGGCTTCGGCTCTTGCGCGGTGAGTGCGAACCCGACCCACACAGGCGCGAGCGCGATCGCGACCCATTTCCCAGCACGGAACATGATGCAACTCCTGAACGACTGCACTAGCTCACCCTGTAGTTGAACACGGCGGGGTGGGAGAAGCAAGTCTGGCGCGAAGAAGTTACAAACCGCCTCTGGTTTTGTGCCACAAGCCAACCAACCGGCTTCAACAGCCCGCGTGTTTGCGTTTCTTCCCGACACGACCCATCTTCTCGATCTTCTCGATGTACGCACATGCGTCCGGCACCTTGCAGGACGTGTCGCCCATGTCCACCTCGACCGCGCCAATCGCCTTTGCGGTGGCCTTCGCCTTCGCCGTCAGTGGTGAGACGTAACCGCCGACGGCGATCACGAAGTTGTTCATCGCGTACCGGACACGGTTCGCGGCGCTGCCGATTTCTGCCTTTACACGCCCGAGCAACTTCTCGATCTCCTTGAGGTCGAGGTCCGCGTCCGGCTTGATCGAGAGAATGCAACTGTAGGTGGACCAACCCGCGCTTGCGATCATCTCGTTGTTGCTGTCGATCCAGTCGATCGCGAGTTCGCGGCCGAACTTGCCTTCCGACGCCACCCAAGGAACCGTGAACCCGCTGAGCATGTACCAGTACGCGCCTTTCACCCACTTCTGGAGTTGTGCCTTCGTGAACGCGATGGGATCAGCGATCATGCCCGCGAGGTACATCGCGTCGGAGTTGCCGGTGTCGTAGAGTTCCAGCGCGAGTACGTGGTCCGTCTTGATCTTCTTTTGGAGCACCTTCAGATCCGCGACCTTCACGCCGAAGAACGGTTCCTTCGCCCCGTGCCGCAAGAAGGTCTTCTTGGTTTGTTCGCTTCCGAACGCCTTGAGTTGAGCCAACACTTCCTTCGCGGTCATGGGAACATCCAGAATTAAGAGTAGCCACGGCTTCGAATAGAAGCGTTTGAAGCGGTAACTCTCTTCGGTTTTTTGATCTGCGTCAATGCTCTTTGAACGTGTGCCTTTCCACTCGCAGCGTGTCCCGTGCGATCACGGGACACGCTGCGAGTGGACTTCGTCTTTATTGTGGTGTTACGCGACCCAGTTCGCATCCGTCGCGGTGAACGTCACCAGTTCTTCCGGTTTGAACCAAAGCGCGATTTCCAGCGCCGCGTTCTCGATGCTGTCGCTGCCGTGGACGAGGTTGTTCTGCACGCTTATCGCGAAGTCGCCGCGAATCGTGCCGGGGGCGGACTTCGCGCCGTCGGTCATGCCCATCAGACTGCGGCACACCGCGACCGCCTCGCGGCCTTCCCACACGAGCGCGACCGTTGGGCCGCTTGTGAGGAACGTGAGCAGGCTCTCGTAGAACGGCTTGCCCTTGTGAATGGCGTAGTGTTGCTCGGCGAGTTCGCGTGGCACCTGCACCAGTTTCAGTCCCGTGAGCCGCAGTCCCTTGCGCTCGAATCGCTCGATGATGTCACCGACCAGCCGGCGCTGGACCGCGTCCGGCTTCAAGAGAATGAGGGTTCGTTGCATGGTGGCTCTCTGTGGAAGGGAGTGACTCGCGTCCCGGTCATGGTGCGGAACGGCCGCGGGTTCGTCCACCGTGCAGGTGACCTTGCGACGTTCGGGGCGTGCCGGTAAGAGGGCGCGGCGGAGTGGAGGATGTACACCGTATGGGCGATTCGGGTTCGCGGTTCCCGTGGTGGATTCTTGGCGGTGCTGCCCTGCTGGCGCTCGCGTACCTCCCCACACTCAACGCGCCGTTCGATTTCGTCGATGATGGTGACCTCGTGTACCCCGCACCGGCGGGAACAACGCTTCGCGGGCACGCGGAGTTGTGGTGGCATCGCGTGACGGCGAACGTCGAACACCTCGGTCCGTTTCGCCCGGTGCTGTGGCTGCACTGGCACGTCCAGGCCAACGTGTTCGGCGCCGATCCTTTGGCGTGGCGTCTATGCAGGCTTGTGTGGTGTGGCCTCGCGGCCGGGATGCTGCTGTGGCTGTTCCGCGAACTGCGCATTCCACAAACCGCGGCGCTCATCGCGGGCGCGGCGGCGATGTGGAACCCATACCGCAACGAAATCTGGACGAGTCTGACGTTATCGGAAGGCGTGGCGATGCCCTACGCGCTGTTCGCGCTCGTGGCCGCGCGCAAGGCCGCGACTTCGGCACGCCCGTGGCGGTGGGATGTGGTCGGTTTTGTGTGCGTGCTGTTCGCGCTTGGGTGCAAGAACACATTCGCTGCGATCGTACCGGCGCAAATCGCGCTGCGGCTGTGGCATGACGAACTTCCATTCCGCGAAGCAGGGCGGCGTGCGAAGTGGCGCGTGGCGCTGTTCTTGATTCCGCTCGCGCTCCCGGTCGGGCACTTCGCGTACTTCCAGTTGAACTGGCACCCCGGACAGTATGAGGTGACCGGGCCGCGTGCGGCGCAGTTCGTGCGATTCCTGGTGTGTCTGAAAGGCGCCGCGGGGTTGGATCTCCTCGGCGCCGGGATCGCGCTCGCGACCGGTGCGGTGTGGTGGGCGAAGAGACCTACCCCCCCCCTCCCTTCAGGGAGAGGGGTGGGTGGGTGGGTCTGCTTTCCCCCGCGATCCTCTGCGCGCTGTTGCTTCTCGCCGCCGGTGTCGTCGTGTACTTACCGGTCGGGATGATCTCCGGGCGGTACGCGATGCCCGCCGTGTGGGGTCTCGATGTCCTGTTCGCGCTGCTGCTCGCCGCGCTGCTGAAACTGCCCGCGAGCGCGCCACGAA
Source organism: Planctomycetia bacterium (assembly GCA_005772955.1). Classification (GTDB taxonomy): domain Bacteria; phylum Planctomycetota; class Planctomycetia; order Gemmatales; family Gemmataceae; genus Gemmata. The sequence continues at coordinate 15,432 of SXID01000029.1, read as the reverse complement.
CAACCGCGTGGGTCGCGGTGTGCGCCGGGGTCGCGTGTGTGCTGCTTCTGAACGTACATCGCCAGGAGCGAAGTGCGAACCGCGCGCGGATGCTGTGGGACGTGGCGCGCCACCTCGAAGCGACCGCGCCGCAAGGGGTCGCGGTCGCGTGGGTGAGCGGCGATCCCGCAACCGGCGGTCTCGGCGCGGAGGAAGGCGTTCACATGCAGTGGCACCTCGCGCACCGGGGGCGTGCGGACGTGCGTGTTGGTCTTTTCGACGCCGCTGGGAACGCAATTCCGCGCGCGGAGCTTCTGGCTCTTGAGCACGAACCGATGTTCCGGGTCGCGTCGGTGGGGACGGAGAACCGGCAGTGGGAACCGGAGCGGTCGTTTGCTGCCGTGTACCAGTTCGGCCGGAAGCGGTACGATTGTCACATCGAGCGACGGCTGCCGCCGTCACGGTTCACGAACACGCAGAGCCTCGCCGACATCGCCCGGATGTTCATCGAACAGGTGATTCCACCGCCCCCACCGCCGCTTTGGAGATGCGGGTAACCCGAGCTGTCTGTTATGTCGATCACGCACAGTCACAAACTCGTTCTCCCCGCCGACGCGAACCATTACGGCACGCTGTACGCGGGCGCGATGCTCCGGCTCATGCTGGAAGCGGGGTACGCGACCGCGTGGAAGCACGTTGGCCCGGAGGCGAACCTGGTGCTGCGCCGCGTGCTGAACATGGAGTGCCTACGCCCGGTACCGGTGGGCGTGGTGGTGGAGATTCAGGGGGCGGTGCTTCACCGCACCGCGGCGTACCTTGTGTGTGGGCTGGTGGGTGCACCGTGGGACGACGGCGGGGTGTGGGCGGAAGCTCTCTTCGGCTTCGCGCAGGTGAAACCCGACGGCAGGCTCACGCACTTCCCGGATCGCCTTCCCGCCGTGAGCGTTCCCGTGGGCGATGTGTGGGAGCGCCTCGACCGCCGGATGAACAAGTTGTTGAAGCTCCGGTCTTGACGGCTGCCCGCGAAGCCGCAAGCGGCGCCGCGTCTTCACTTCCCCAACTTGCGGCGGAAGAAGGCCATCGTCCGCGCAAGCCCCTCATCGCGCCCGACCTTTGGTTCCCAGCCTAACAACTGCCGCGCGCGGGTGATGTCCGGCTGGCGCACCTTCGGGTCGTCCTGCGGGAGCGGGCGGAACACGATCTCGCTTTTACTCCCGGCGAGTTTCCGGATCTCCTCCGCGAACTCCAGGATGGTGATTTCGGCCGGGTTGCCCAGATTGACCGGCTCAGGGTAGTCGAGGGGCAGCAACCGCCAGATGCCTTCGACCAGATCGGAGACGTACTGGAAACTGCGGGTCTGGTCGCCCGTGCCATACACCGTGAGCGGTTCGCCCATCAGCGCCTGATACATGAAGTTCGGCAGCACGCGCCCGTCATTGAGCCTCATCCTCTCTCCGTAACTGTTGAAGATGCGAATGATGTGCGTGTTGACGCCGTGGGCGCGGTGGTAGGCCATCGTGATCGACTCCGCGAACCGCTTCGCTTCGTCGTAACAGCCGCGCACCCCGATCGGGTTCACGTTGCCCCAATAACTTTCTTTTTGCGGGTGTTCGAGCGGGTCGCCGTAGACTTCGCTCGTGCTCGCGAGCAGGTATCGCGCGCCGTGCGCCTTCGCGAGTCCGAGTGTGTTGTGTGTGCCCAGCGCGCCGACCTTCAGCGTTGGAATGGGGTGTTCGAGGTAATCGACCGGGCTGGCCGGGCTTGCGAAGTGCAGCACGTTGTCGAGCTTCTGCTTCAACTTCAGCGGGGTGGAGATGTCGTGCCCGACGAATCGGAATCGCGGGTTCGTGCGAAGGTGATCGAGGTTCGTGAGGTCGCCCGTGATCATGTTGTCCACCGCGATCACTTCGTGCCCTTCGGCGAGGAACCGTTCGCAGAGGTGGGAACCGATGAACCCAGCGCCGCCGGTGATGAGTGTGCGCACGCGCGACTCCGTTGTGATAGCGTGAAGGGCGGACCGGTTGAGTTTGGGATACCGACGCGCCGCGTGTGCTGCAAGTGGGTGGAGAGGGCGTGGAAGAGCAGGCACTATACCGGGCGATCCTGAGCACGCCGCACGACGATACGGCGCGGCTCGTGTACGCGGACTGGCTCGACGAGAACGCCGAGCGGTTCCCGGACATGCTCGCGCGGTCAGAACGCGCACGGGCCGAGTTCATTCGCATGCAGTGCGCTCTCGCCCGCCTCGGTCCAGGCGGGTGGAACACCGGTGGCCCGTCCGACCCGGAACTGGTCGCGCGCCAGAAGCGACTTCACTTTCGGTGTGGGGGAAAGTGGCGCCGCGCGCTTCCCATTCCGGTGCGGACGGCCCCGTTCGATCGCGGGTTCCTGCGCCCGTTTCGCGCACTGTGCCCGCAAGAGTTCCTGGGCCGTCCGCTGGCACCGTACCGTGGTATCCCGGTGCTGTGGCCGCTGCCGAGCGACAGCCCGGCCCTCCGGTACATCCCCGACGGCGACCCGTTCGACGTGTGCCCGCTGTGGGACGTTCACCTGTACGCAACGGACTACGACAACAACGACGAGCGGAACGACCACGGGCAATACGGCGACCTGCTCGCGGAAGTGGGGCGCAGTCCGTCGCTGGAACGCGTCGGGTGGCTGAAGGTGTCGTTCTTCGTCACGCCGGTGTTCGAGTTTCTGCGCACGGGGAACTTCGCGAACGTCGAAACGCTGGTGCTGAACAGCCGGCCGTTCCCGCACGTGCTGGAAGCGGTCGCGGAGAACGAGTCGTTTCGCAGTTTGCGGTACATCCTGTTCGGCGGCGACTGGTGGGCGTGGTCCGGCACTGGGCCGATGTCCGACCGCGACATCGCGCTGCTCTCGAAGATCACCGACGCGAACGCGCGGCACCTGCCACACGGCGAGATGCGGACCGCGCTCCGCGACATTCTGGGTGGGCTTCCGCCGCGCCCGCCGGCGGTTCCGCTGCCACTCCGGATGCCCGAATGGGCGCACCTTCCGGCGCCCGTCGTGCCCGAGACGTACGCTGTGCCCGCGCCGTTCCTGACGCATCCGGTCGAGCAACGGGTCGTTGGAGCCACGGCACTGATCGTTGGGCTTTGCGTGATTGTGTTCGTGGGTGTGATCTTGTTGGGCCGTTCGAGTTCGAGATCGGTTCCGACGCCCCAATTCAACTCCGACGCGGCACCGCACACGATTCCGTCGGAAGGGTACGATCTTGAGAGGCAGAACAAGTGGGGAACGACCGCGCCAACGAGGAGGTTCGCACCGCCCATCGTTCCCAGAACGGAAAAGAAAGAGTGAAGCCGGACGGGTCGCGTGGTTTACTTCTCATCCTGTGACGCGGAAGGCGTGGCCCGAAGCGGGCAAATTCGAAAGAGATCCGAAGCACGAAATTCGAAAGGAAGAGGATCGCACGCGGGTCTTCTTTCGAATTTCGGATTTGCATTCCTTTCGTGCTTCCCCGCTTCGGGGCAACAGGTTCGTCTCGCGGTGAACGGGCGAGTTCGGCTACGATGCGGTTCGGAGGGTTTACCGATGTCGCGTGTCGCTTGCTCGCTGGTGCTGCTCGTGGTGTGTTCGGAGCCGGCGCGCGCGGCCGACCTGCCGCCGGGCGCGCTCGCGCGCCTGGGCGACGACCGCTTCCGCGCTGGCGGTGAGATCGAACACCTCGCGCTTTCGCCGGACGGGAAGCAATTCGCCACGGTGCGGAAGGGGTCGTCCCTGAACGTCGTTGTCACGGTTTGGGACGCGCTCACCGGGCGACCGCTGTACGCGTGGGAGGTGAACGCGGAGCTGTTTCAGGGCTTGGTATGGGCGTCCGGCGGGGCGTCGGCGATCGTCACCCGCGCCGAACGGGGGCGGAAGCCCAGCGATCCGGGCCGGTCGTTTCCCGACGACTTTCACGTGTGGGCCTTCGCCGACCCAACGGCCGCGGCGCCGCCGGCGCTGTCACCCAACTGGAACGGCAACGCCCTGTTCCGTGAACAGCCGAAGGATCGACCGAGGTACGCCGACTTCTGCTTCAGTGCCGACGGCTGGCGGGTGGCGGCGGAGTGGGAGTCGGCCAACAGGCGGCACGCGGTTCATGTGTTCGACCTCAAACCCGTCGATACCGTCGCGAAGCTCACCCAGGTCGGCACCATCGACCTCGGTGCCCGCGTTGCGGATCGCGTCCGCCTGTCCGCGGACGGCCGCACCGTCGTCACCTTTCAATGGCCGGCGAACGGCGACGAGATGATCGCGACCGCGTGGGACGTGGCGACGGGCAAGCCCGCCCGCCCTGTGTTGACCCCATTCGCTCAGTTGCCGATCCTCACGCCGGACGCCCGCGCCCTGATCGTCCGCGTGGTCGGGGACGACGAGTGGGGTTTTGATCGGTTCGACCTCGTGACCGGCAAGCGCCGCGAACTGGTGCGGTGGCGCATCGCGGAGTACCACGATGCGCGCGACGCCCCCGATCTCAGTTTGGGCGGGTTCGCGTTCACCCCGTCTGCCCGCGAATTCGTCGTTGCCGTCGGCCGCCAAACGTTCGTCCTCGACATCGTCACCGGCAAAGAACTCGGCCGGCTCGAAGGGCACGCCGACGCACTAACGGCAGTCGCGGTGTCGGCCGACGGCACGCGTATCGCGACTGCCGATGAGTCCGGGCTGGTACGGTTGTGGGACGCGAAGACGTTTCGCCCGGTGAACGACGCGAGGGGGCACCGCGTGCCGGTGGAACACGCGGAGTTGTCGCCCGACGGCAAGCGACTCTTGACGTGGGCGGGGGACGAAACCGTGCGACTGTGGGACGTGGCGACCGGGAAGGAGTTGCGCGCGTTCGCCCGCGCGACCGGCGATTCCCGGCCGGTGTTTGCGTCCGACGGAACGGCGGTCGTCTACAGCAACAAGAAATCGCTGATCGCACGCGACCTACAAACCGGTTTGGAGGTTCCACTACCCAACGACGCGAAGGCATTGAAACCGCGTGCCACCATCCTCTCGACGGAACGCCTGTCCGCGGGGGTTTCGGACAAGTCCGCCGAAATCCACTTGTACGAAACCGCTTCGACTGAATTACGCCGCACACTGCGCGGGCATCGCGGGTCGGTTCGCGTCCTCGGGTTCACGCCGGACGGCACGAAGTTGCTCACCGCGGGCGGCGATCACACCGTTCTCGTGTGGGACATGCGGCTCCAATCGGTGCCGCTGCCGGACGCGGTCAAGAAGGAGACGAACGCCGCGAAGTTGTGGGATACGCTCGCCACCGGCAAGGCGGAAGCCGCGTACCTCGCGATGGCCCGCGTCAGCCGCGAACCGGACGCGGCACTCAAACTCATCAAGATGAAGCTGAAGCCGGCCGAGAAGGGCGATGCCGAGAAGGAGGCCGCGAAGCTCACCGACTGCCGCGCGATCGAGCTACTCGAAGCGCTCAGCACCGACGAATCGATTGCGCTGCTCAAGGAGTTGGCCGGCGGCCACGCGACCGCGTTCCGCACGCAAGAGGCGAAGCGCGCTCGGGAGCGTCACAAGTAGGTAACGAGTCGGCCCGGTCGCCGCACGACACGTTCCCGCGTGGCGTAGACCGGGTACAATCGGCGTGAGAAGCGAACCTGCGGAGGCCGGCTCATGGAACAGAGTAAACCGTATCTGAAAGTCGCGTCCGTTGTCAGCGCCGTGCTTCTGGTCGGGGCGTTCGTCTCCTACCGCGCCGGCGCTTTCGAGCGGTTCACGAAACCCGAATCGCAACCGGCGGTCGCTGCGCCCACACCCGACCCCGAAGCGCCACCGGTGCTGAGTGTGGAGCAATCGCCGCAGACGTTCATGTACAGTTCCAAATCGGCACCCGCGTTCACGCCCGAGGCGCCCGCGCACCCGGCCGGCAGCCCGCCGACGTACCTGGGCGGTTCCAAGTACATCGTCGTTGCCCCCACTCCGGCCGACCCGCCGAAGCCCAATCCGCCGCCGTTCCTGGGTGGCTCCAAATCGAAGACCATCTTCTCCCCCGATCAACCGAAGCCAGTACCGCCGCCGCTGCCGAATCAGCCGCGTCCGTGATCGCCTCGCGCTCGGTCGTTGACGTTGCGGCAACTGGCAAACGTGTGCTACTGTCGCCGCGGGAAGTGGACCCCGGAGGAACGCACGATGGCGCAGCGTAAACGGTATCTCAAACTCGCGGCGTTTATCCCCGCGATTATCCTCGTGGGGGCGTTCATCGGCTGTCGCTCTGGCGCGTTCGAGCGGTTAACGAAACCCGAACCACCACCGGAACCGCACCCGCTCGGTCTGAATATGCCGCCTTCGCTCACGACACCACAGCCGCCAACTCCTCAGCCCACGCCCAACGCCAAGCCGGTGTTCTTCAGCGGTGCCAAGTCGCCCAACCTTCCCAGCATCACGGTTGGCCTAACCCCGGCCGGAACCTTCACCCCGGATCTGGACGTGCCCACGCGGGAATCCAAACCGAACACGCCCAAGCCGTGACCTTTGCGGGAACACTCATGGACATCACCTCGCTTCTACTCGCGACAGGTCTCAGCCTGTTGTTCCTGGTCGTGGTGTTCAGGCCGCTCGAACTCGCGTTCCCCGCGAAGCCGAACCAACGTCTGTTTCGTCCACGTTGGTTACTCGATCTGTCCTTCCTCCTCGGGCAGTACCTGCTCTGGAACGGACTCCTATTCTTGTGCCTCGGGTACTTCAGCCGCTCGCTGACCGGCGTTGTGCCGCGTGAGTTCACGTCCGCGGTGGCGGCGCAACCGTTGTGGCTCCAGATACTGGAAGTGATCCTGCTGAGTGACTTCTGCGTGTACTGGGGCCACCGGCTTCAGCACCGCGTCGGGTTCCTCTGGCGGTTCCATTCGGTGCATCACAGCGCCGAACACCTCGACTGGTTGGCGGCGCACCGCGAGCATCCGCTCGACACGGTGTACACGGTGACGCTCATCAACCTGCCCGCGTTCGTGCTGGGGTTTCCGCTGGAGACGCTCGCGGGGTTCATCGCGTTCCGCGGCGTGTGGGCGATCTACATCCACTCGAACGTGCGTCTGCCGCTCGGCCCGCTGCACGCGATCCTCGGCGCACCAGAACTTCACCACTGGCACCACGCGAAAGACCGCGACGCTGGCAACTACGGGAACGTGTGCCCGCTCATGGACCTGCTCTTCGGGACGTACCGTTGTCCCGATCACGAGCCGGAGAGCTTCGGGCTGAACACTCCGACCCCGACCACCTGGCTCGGGTACATGGTGCAGCCGCTGTTGCCGCGATTGCGTCACCACGCCGCTGATCGGTCAGGAGAGCAACCGGAAGCCGAGTTACAATCCGAGCGAAGTGCAACTCTCACTGGTGGCGTCGATGAACCGGTTGATTATCGTGTGCGAGCAGATACACGACCGAAACAGTCAGCAGCTACTTGAGGGGACTGCCTAAAATCGCCTAATCGCCTCACGACAGGTGCTACGTTTTCGGCCGCTTGCGGCTTCGCGGGGAATGCATTTGAGGTGTCGTCTGTCTTGTGCCCGCGAAGCCGCAAGCGGCCAAAGAATCGCGAAATCCATCACATCCGAATCGCGCGAGTTGTGTGGGGGAGTTGTCAAACACCATGACGTTCGCGCCGGCCGCGGCCAAAACCGGCGGACCATTCGCCCCGGCGTGCGGCGGCGATCACTTCCGGGCTAACGGGAACCGTCCACCGGTTGCCGGTCGCGACTTGATGATCCCACGCGGCGCGGTTGTAGTCGCGAATGTCCATGGTTACCATCGACGCTGGCGTCACCGCTGGAGTTCGCGCTCGACGCGGTCGAGCAATTCCTTCACCGGCCAGTCGCGGTCGCCGATCGCGACACTCGCGTTCTTGTCCAGCCACACACGCACCTTCTTCTCCGCCGCGACTGCAGTGCTGTGCGTCTTCGCGCCGAAGTGCTTGCTCACCTCGCCGTAGGTCGCGGCCGTGTGCTTGCGGCACAGGTAGATCGCGATCATTCGCGGGTGGCTCACGGCCCACGTCCGCGCTTTCGATTGCAGCGTACCGGCCGCGAGCCGGAGCGTCGCACACACCGCTGCGTCCACGTCTGGCACGGAGACAACGCGCACTGCGTGCCGAAGAAGATCGCCGAGGGCTTCGCGCGTGGTCGCCATGTCTGCGGGACGCCCGGTTACCTTTGCGTAGTGGCGAACGCTGTTGACCGCGCCTTCAAGTTCTCGCACGTTGCCGCGAAGCGTGTTCGCGAGCGTTTTCAGCACGCTGTCGGGGATCGTCGGGCCGGCACCGCACGACTTCTTGCGAAGGATTTCGAGCCGCGTCTCCGGGTCCGGCGGCATCAAGCCCCACACAGAACCGCCGAGCAACCGGTCGAGCAACTCCGGCATCAGTTCGTCGGCCAGGCGTGGGTGACAGTCCGTTGTCACCACGACTTGCCGGCCGTCGGCAATGAGCGCGTCGAACGTGTGCAGGAACTCTTCCTGCGTCGCTTTCTTGGTTGCGAGGAAGTGCAGATCGTCGAGGAGCAGCGTGGAGCACTCGCGGAACTGCCGCCGGAACGCGGACATCTTCCCTAATCTGGACGCCTGCACGAACCGCGTCGTGAACTCTTCCGCAGTTACGTAACAGGGTCGCTGGTCGCTCTGCTTCTTCATGCCGAGGAAGATGCCTTCGAGCAGGTGCGTCTTGCCGGTCCCAACCGGTCCATGAATCACAAGCGGGTTTGCGCCCTGCCCCGGTTCTTCGACCACGCTCAGCGCAGATGCGTGTGCGACACGATTGCACGGACCGCTGACGAAGTCGCCAAGAGATTTCCACCGGCGCCCGGTGCGGTGGGTCGCGAGCGGCCGGGCAAGGGCGACTTCGTCCGGATCGGCGCGCTTCACCTTCGGCTTCGGTGCCGCGACCGGCTCGCCGAAGATATCGACTTGTTGCTTCGGTTTCTGCGCAGGAGCGGCGAGGAGGTTTTCGGTTCGCGTTGTGGGCGACAACGCGAGACGCGGGGCTCGCCGTGGAGCGGCCGGTTCCGCCTTCGCCACGAGGGGCGGAGCTTCTGCGACAGTCGCGTTCGCGTCGAGCGATTCCGCATCGACGACCCACTGCACCGCGGTGCCCGTTCCGCACACCTCCACGACCGCGGCCCTCACGGCCGCGCCGAACGTGTGTTCGAGCCACTCCTGCGTATGCTGGTTGCGCGCCGCGACGACGACCCGCCCGCCGAGCGGAACGAATGTCGCGTGGCCCACAAACCACAGGTTGAATCGCGCCGCACCTATCCGCGAAGCAACCGCGTCGGTCAGTGCGGTCGAGGACGGCAGCGTTCGCGCGGGGGCCGGCGCCGGGTGAGACGCTTCTTGAGGCGGGGCGGCACGTGTTGTAAGTCGGGGTGGCACGGACGAATTCCCCGGTGTGATTCTGAGTTCCTTTCAATATCTGCGCTGAGAGCACGGCGCCTACGCGCCGGAATGTCAGTAAGTGAACCAATCCGGTCCGGAGCTTGGCGCGGTCGGCAGAGTCATGCGCGCCGGGCGTGCGCGCATTAGTCGCGCCAGACGGCGCAACATGGCGCGGCCTGGCGTCTGCGCCAAACTCGCGCGAAGAGAATCGCACTTGAGCGAAATCGAAGTGAAGTCACCCGGGCCACGTCGCGAGCCACGCTTCGCGCCGGTCGTACGCGACGAACCCGTGCCGCGCGTAGAGTTTCATCGCCGGTGTGTTTCGCACATCGACGGAGAGAGTCAGCGCGTCGCCGGCCGCCGAAGCGGTCTGGACTGCGAAGCGGATGAGCCAGTCGCCGTACCCGCGCCCGCGGCACGCGGGCACAACACCGAGGTACGAAATGCCGCGTGTGTCCGGTTCCGGGCCGTCATCGAACACGAGGACGCCGGCGGCCGGTTTCGCGAACGGGTTGCACGCCTCGTGAACCAGAACGCGATACCATTTCTCCGGCGTCGGGTGCGGTTGGCTGAAGCCGTCGAGAATGTCCGCGTGCGTGCGCGCCTCGTTCAACTCAGGACAGTCGAGACTCGCCTCGTGTGTCGCGACCAGGGTTTCCGCGAACAACTTCGCGTTCCCCGGCTTGTACGAGGACAGAAACACAGGCGATTCGCGCGGTTGCCATGCGATTGTGTCGCGTGCCCGATCAACCTCTCGTCTCAAGAACACAAGTTGTGTAACGTGCCGGAAGCCATATCGCTCCAGCGGAGCCATCGCGCCGATTTCGTCCGCGGCGGCAAACGCCTGACACACCTTCACACTGCGTTCGCGGAGCCACGCGCACGCGGCGGCAGTTACCGCGTCCTGGGCTTCAGCGGACTCGCCGTGCGGCGGGCACGTCACGCCCATCGCGCCAGGCATCACTTGCACCAGCGTTGCACCGCACAACCGGCCCGCGGCGCGCGCGACGAACAGCCTTGATGCGGCCCCAGCGGACAGGAGACACTCTCGCGACTGTTCCGAATCCGGTGTGTTGAACAGCAACCGGCACGCGGGCAACAGTTCGTGCGGCGCGGCCGGGGACACATCGAAACGCGGCATGAGGAAACTCAAGCTCAACTTGCACAACCGGGATGGTCGAACTAATGACTACATCGTAACCCACGGATGGGATTCTCGCATGGTCGTGCCAACTCCTCACGCGGCGAACTCAGTGGACACCAGCATCCGCGTTATCACCGAACCGTCGGTCTACGTCCTCGGTCGTCAGACCGTGGACGACGCCGAACTCGACCGTTTCCTCGCGGACCACGGGGTGAGTTGGGAGAGCGACAGCGAGGTCGCCGGCGAAGTGCTGACGGAGACGGCGGGCCGTCTCTGTTATATGTCGTTCGCGAAGCCGCGCCCCGGCGGGAACGCGGCGTACCTCACGCACATCAAGGAAGTCGGTCACGGCAGCGTCCTCGAACACGCCGTCTGGAACCTGCTCTTCACGGGCGTGTCTCGCAGTCTGACGCACGAGTTGGTGCGACACAGAGCCGGCTTCGGATTTTCACAATTAAGTCAACGCTACGTCGATGAGTCAGTGGCCGAGTACGTCGAGCCGGACATCATCGCGAACGACCCTGAGTTGCACGCGATATGGCTCGAAACCGTGAAACAATCGCACGTGGCCTACGTCAAGTTAGCCGAAGCGCTGAACGCGAAGTTGGCCGATCCTGCGGCGGCCACGGCCGCGATGCTGCCTCCGAACTCGGATCGCACGACGCGGCGCAAGACCGCGCGCCAGGCCGCGCGGAGCGTCCTGCCGAACGCGACCGAGACGAAGATCTTCGTTACGGGTAACGCGCGCGCACTGCGGCACTTCATCGAAATGCGCGGTTCGAGTCACGCCGAACCGGAGATCCGCAAACTCGCGACCGCGGTTCTCGATGTGCTTGTGAAGGACGCGCCCAACCTCTTCAGCGACTACCAGAAGGTGCCGCTGCCCGATGGGACGTTTGAAGTGACGACCCAGTACAAGAAGGTGTGAAGTCGTCGCGCTCCGCTGCGCGTTGCGGCTACGCGAGTAAACAGTTGGCGTCAGGCTAGCGCGCTGAGTTAGAATCCGCCTCGTGCTCACTTCCTTGCACGAGGTTCCACACAATGACACGCCTTCTCGCTTTGGTCGCGTTCGCGGCCTCTTTCGCCATCGGGCTGATGCCCTCAGCCCCCGCGCTCCGCGCGGCCGATCCGAAGCCGGTCGCGGCGCACGCGGCCGAAGACGGCAAGGACTTCTTCTTCAAGCCGAACGACCGCATCGTGTTCCTCGGTGACAGCATCACAGCGCAGTACCAGTATTCGACCTACGTCGAGTTGTACCTCACGACGCGGATGCCAAAGGGCAACTTCACGTTCATCAACGCGGGCATCGGCGGCGACACCGCCAACGGCGGCGCGGGCCGCTTCCAGAACCACGTCCTCGCGGAAAAGCCGACCGCGATCACGATCAACTTCGGCATGAATGACGGCGGGTACGGGGCGTTCAACCCGCAGGGAAACAAGGTGTTCGTTGAGAAGACGGTCGCGATGCTCGAAATGGCGAACAAGGCCGGCGCGCGGGTCGCGCTGCTCTCGCCCAACGCCGTGGACCGCCGCAACAAGAGCAACGGTAAGTTGTACGTCGAAACACAGAAACAGTTCTACGCGCCGCTCAAAGAACTCGCGGAGAAGCACAAGGTGAGTTACGTCGATCAGTACGCGATCACCCGCGCCGCGACCGACAAGATGGAGTTGGACGACCCCGAAGCCAAGAAAGCAAAGCCGTACTACGACGGGTTCCACACCTCGCCCCCCGGTGGGATGCTCATGGCCCACGCGATCCTCACCGGGCTGAAAGCGCCGGCGCGCGTCAGCGACGTGACCATCGACATGTCGACCGCGAAGGCCGACACCAAAAGCTGCAAGGTCACCGACATCTCGACCGCCCCGAACGACGCGGTCCTGACCTTCACCCGCACCGACGATGCGCTGCCTATGCCGATTCAAAAAGACTGGCTCCCGATGCTGCCGTACACGAATGAACTGCGCGATCTGAACTACTACGGCCTGACCGTGAAGGGGCTGAAGGACGGCGGCTACACGGTGAGTATCGACGGGGTTGGCGTCGCCAACTTCTCCGCGAAGGAACTGGCCGCCGGCGTGAACCTCGGCAACGTCATCAATGGCCCGGTGTGGGACCAGGGTAACAAGGTGTTGCAAGCGATCAACGCGAAGAACGCGATCGTCTCGCAGCGGTTCTTCGATGTGGTGATGTTTCAGTTCCCGAACAAGGACTGGCTGAAGGACGTGGCCGCAACCGTTGCGGAGCGGAAGGTGATGGAACTGAAGACGCGGATGGAGAAGATCGACGCGGCGCAGGCGGACATCTACAAACTCGCGACTCCTGTTGCACGCAAGTTCGCGCTCAAGCCGGCTAAGTAGTTCGCTTGAACGAGCCGGGAGCGTGAGCGACCGGAGGTTTCGCGAACTCAACGCGCGTTGCCTCCGGTCGCTCACGCTCCCGGCTCGTTTTCATCATTTCAACTCGCGAGGCGAGCGCACGCCCCCGGCAGTCACCAACCCAACGCACACCGCGACCGGCTTCGATTCCGTCGCGAGCACCGGTTTGATCGCTGCGGCGGTCAGGTCGTCTGCGTCCGTCAGCAACACGATCACGTCGGGGCGGAACCCCAGCGCGGCGCGCACCGCGACAAGGTGATTGCTCTTTCCGCGCGGTTCCAACATCGCGAGTTTCGTGGTCACGGCGCGGACGTTCGCGTCGGTCGCGGCCAGCGCCGTACCGTCGGACGCGAGGACCGGTCGCGCGGTGCTGTCGTACACAATTACCTGGAACCGCACGGTCGCGGGTTGCTGCATCAACGTGGCGACAAGCGCCGCGCGGGCCGCATCGAACTTGCCCCCGGCACCCATGCTGCCGGACGCATCGAGTACGTACACCACCGTCTGACCGGGTTTCCGTGCGCCGTGTAGCGCAGGCGCGGATTTCGCGTTGGCACCGGCACCGGTTGCGCCCGCAGGCTTCACGTTCGGGTCAAGGAGCATTGTCGGGGTGGGGTTCGCGCCAGGCTTTCGCAGAATCGCGACGAGTTCGGCCGGAAGCGTGCGCAGCGGGGTTGGCGCGAACGGCCCCGCCTGAAGCGGCGGAACCGCTTCAGGCGACTGAGGCGATGTGTTTGTGTTCGTGGCGCCTGTCGCCGCACCTGTGTTTGGTGGCGCGGCGGGCGTTGGCGGTGCGGGTTGCGACGAAACCTCGGCGCCCAGTGTGTCTTCGGCGAAGGACAGGCGAACTTCCGGCGCGCGGGTGTCGATCGCCGCTTCGCGCGGCTTGTGTTCGCTCGAGCGCAGCAGAACGAAGAACGCGCCCACCGCGACGACGTGAATTGCGACGGACGCCCACACCGCCCGGCGGAAGGCAACGCGGGTCGCGTCGGAATGCGGCCTCATGCCGCGCGGAATACCGTCGCGGACGGGAAAAGGGAAGATCAAGACGGACGCTTGCGATCGAACCGCGCTCGCGGGGACGGTGTTGTTGAATAACAGCGAAAGGAGGAGCCACGAGAGCGCCCAGGAAGTGCCATTCGGGCGTTGCCCTGGACTGTGGAATCACGCCCCTCGACACAGCGAAAAACCAACGACCTGTCCCCTCTCGCTACCGGCCCAACTTGCTCATGTTCATCAGGAACTCGGCGTTGGACTTGGTTTTCGCCAACTGCTTCACCAGCGACTCCATCGCCTCGACCGGTTTCTGTTGCATCAGGGTACGGCGGATGAGCGTGATCTGCGCCAACGATTCCGCCGGCAGCAAACGTTCCTCTTTGCGCGTGCCGGACGCGCCCAGGTCGATCGCGGGGTAAACGCGGCGATCCGCGAGGGCGCGGTTGAGTACCAGTTCCATGTTCCCGGTGCCCTTGAACTCCTGGAAGATGACCTCGTCCATACGCGAGCCAGTTTCGATCAGCGCGGTGCCGAGGATCGTGAGCGTACCGCCTTCCTCGAACGCGCGGGCCGCGCCGAACAGGCGCTTGGGCACCTCCAGCGCCTTGGAATCCACACCGCCGCTCATCGTGCGCCCGCTGCCAGATGTTTTGTTGTACGCGCGCGCCAACCGCGTGAGGCTGTCGAGCAGCACCAGCGCGTCCTTTCCCTGCTCGGTCAGGCGCTTCGCGCGCTCAACGACCAGTTCCGCGAGTCGGGTGTGGTTCGCGGTGTTCTGATCGGAGCTGGACGCGATCACCTCCACCGGTGGCGGCGCGGCGGTGTCACCCTCGGCCGGTTTGCGGATCACGTTCCGCTTGATGTCGGTCACCTCTTCGGGCCGCTCATCCACGAGCAACATCATGAGGTGAACGTTCGGGTGGTTGGTGATGACCGCCTGCGCGATGTGCGTGAGCAGCACCGTTTTGCCGGTTCGTGGCGGCGCGACGATCAACCCGCGTTGGCCCATGCCGATAGGCGTGAACATGTCCATCACGCGCGTGGTGAGCGGTTCCGCGCCCGTTTCGAGCCTGAGCCACTTGGTGGGGTCAACGGGTGTGAGTTCTTCCCAGACGCGGCGCTTGAACAGTTTCGGGTCGGCGCCTTCGATGCTGGTCACGGTGACGAGTCGCGGTCCCTGTCCGCGGCGCGGCGGTTCGAGCGTGCCACCGAGCATCACGCCTTCGGCGAGGTTCAGTTTGTGGATGAGCGGCCCGGGAACGTAGGCGTCATTGGGCGTCGCGGCGTAGTGCTTGGCCGGGTTACGTAAGAACCCGTGGCCCCGTGGGTGCATCTCCAGCACGCCATGCGCGCTGTTGCGAGGGTCAGACATGCGGGAACTCTACTCTCATACAGGAACCGGGCGCCCGGCTTCGGAAGCTCTGGGCACAATGGAAACAGAAGACCAGAGGAAACGGCGGTCGTCGATTGCGTGACGGGGTGCGTAGCGTCGTCTTGGCAAGCCTGAGAGTGATTCTATCCGCCGGTGGGAGAGAACGCGAGAGGGAATCACTGCGGGT
>SXID01000229.1 GCA_005772955.1 Planctomycetia bacterium | reverse complement strand
GACGGTGCCGCCGATCTCGGTGATGACCACGTCCACGCCCGGCGCGACTACCTTCCGGATGCAGCTCTTGATCTCGTCGGTGACGTGCGGAATCACTTGCACGGTCTTACCGCGATAGTCTCCGCGGCGCTCCCTCTCAATCACCGAGAGGTAGATCTTGCCCGTGGTGTAGTTGCAGTCCTTGTTGAGAACGGCGTGCGTGAACCGCTCGTAGTGGCCGAGGTCCAGGTCCGTCTCGGTGCCGTCGTCGAGCACGTACACCTCGCCGTGCTGGTACGGCGACATCGTCCCTGGGTCAACATTCAAATAAGGATCGAGCTTCTGAAGCCGGACGGTGCAGCCACGGCGCTCGAGGAGGAGGCCAATCGACGCCGAAGTGAGGCCTTTTCCGAGTGAACTGACAACGCCACCGGTAACGAAAATGTGCTTGGTCATCGCGCGACAATCCTTGGCGTGTGGTGGGCTATCCAGGCTCACTATATCGCCCGCCGCGAGACGGACCAATCAGCGTAGGTTGCCGCGCGTGCAAAGACAGCGTCACGCGGCGCAGCGCGTTCCGCCATCCCCGTTCTGCCGATACCACCGCACGAACTCGGCGTAATCCGCGGAGGTGTCCACGCCACGGTGCGCTTCCGCCACGGTCCCGACAGCAATCGTGCCGCCGGTGCCGAGCACGCGGAGTTGTTCCAGCTTTTCCGATTGCTCCAACGGGTGCGGTGCCGCAGTCGCAATGCGCAACAGAAAGTCGCGCCGGTAGGCGTACACTCCGAGGTGCTGAAGGAACATCGCCGGCCGCGCGCTGAAATCTGGGACGCCGTCTCGCACCATTGGGATGGGCGATCGCGAGAAGTACAACGCGCGCCCGTGCATGTCGCAGACGACCTTCACCACATTCGGACTGCGGTACGTCTCGATGTCGGCAATCGGCACTGCGAGCGTGGCCATGTCCGAGCCGTTGCGCATCAGGTCCGCGAGCAGGTCAATCGCGTGCGGATCGAGTTGCGGTTCGTCGCCTTGCAGGTTGATGACCACGTCCGCAGCGAGGTGCTCCGCGACTTCGGCCACGCGATCGGTACCGGAGATGTGGTCCTCGCGGGTCATCACCGGGCGCCCGCCGAACTCGCGCACGGCGGTGAAGATGCGTTCGTCATCGGTCGCGACGATCACATCTGTCGCGCACTTTGCTTCGCTCGCGCGCTCGAAAACGTGTTGGATGAGGTACTTTCCGGTTTCGCGCAGGAGCGGTTTGCCGGGCAACCGCGAGGACGCGAACCGGGCCGGGATGACGATGGCGACGCGCATGTTCGACCTCCGTGTCGAAAGAGATGCGCGATTAGACTTCAGCGGCGCGAATTCGACAAGCCGAACCGATGAGCGATAACAACAGAAGACCTCACGCAAAGCCGCAGAACGCAAAGAAGACAAGAGAGAAGACTGTTCCTCAAAGAACTCAGTCTTCCTTGTCTTCTTTGCGTTCTGCGGCTTTGCGTGAGATCTTCTTCTCGGTCTTCTCTTGTGACTTACCGTGTGGCAGAGTCGCTGAGGACGCGGCCGTCCTTCATGTGGATCACGCGGTCGGCGCGGTCGGCGACCTCGTCGCTGTGTGTGACCACGAGTAGCGCGAGGTTGCGCGACTTCTGGAGCGACGCGAACAGGTCGAGCACCTTCACCGCGTTGTCGGAGTCGAGGTTCCCGGTGGGTTCGTCCGCGAGCAGCATGACGGGGTCGTTCGCGAGCGAGCGGGCCAGCGCGACGCGTTGCCGCTCGCCCACCGAAAGTTGCTTTGGGAGGTGACTGGCGCGCTTCGCCACGCCCACCAGTTCAAGCAACGCCTCGGCCTTCTCCGCTCGCTCGCGTGCTGAGAGCCGAGGCCCCTCGAACATCGGCACCTGCACGTTCTCGCGCGCGGTCAGCGTCGGGATCAAAAAGAACGACTGGAACACGAACCCGATCTGCCGGGCGCGGAAGTGATCCAGGTTGGCGTGCTTCGAGAGCGGTTCGCCGCGGAAATAGATCTCGCCGCCATCGGGCCGGTCGAGCATGCCGAGCATGTTCAGGAGCGTGGACTTGCCGCACCCGGACGGCCCGGTGATGGCGACGTGCTGCCCAGGCCGCACGCCCACCGTGACGCCATTCAGTGCGTGAACATCTCCGTCGGGGTAGGTCTTCACCAACCGATCGGCGTAGATCAGGTGTTCGGCGGGGCCATCAGTCATGGCGGAGCGCCTCCGTCGGCAGCAGGTGGGCGGCGCGGAACGCGGGGTACGCGCCTCCGAGAACCCCGATGAGCACGGTGATCCCCACGCCGCGCAGGATAACCACCAGCGCGAGTTCGGGTTCGATGAATCCGTTCACCTTCGGGGAGAGCGTGAGTAGGTGCAGCCCGAGGAACGCGATCACCGTACCACCAACGGCTGCGATGCTCGCGAGGACCACGGCCTCGCCCAGGATCATGCTAATGACACGCAACGGCGGCCAGCCAACCGCACGCAGGATGCCGATCTCCTGCGTGCGTTCCAGCACCGACATCGCCATCGTGTTCAACATGCTGATGACGCCAATCGCAAGGGCGATTGCCGATACGAGCCAGGCCACGGCGCGGATCAGTTTCAGTTGCGAAACGGATGTGACGTAGGTGTCGGGGGTCTGGGCCGCGAGCCGCACGGTGGTGTCTTTCGCGTCGCGCAGGGCTTCGAGTTTCTGGCGTACCACTTCGATCTCGGCGGCAGAATCGGGCGAAACCTTCTTCACGCGAACCGAGAATCCGGTCACGCGCTTGCCGGTGAGCAACTGCCCGTCCTCGAACGGAACGATCGCACCGCCCTCCTCGAACACCACGAAACTCTTGAAGACCGCGACCACCTCGTAGGGGTTCTCTTTGTTGCCGCCGAACACAATCTGGTCGCCAACCTTCTTGTTGAGGTTTGTGGCGAGTGTGCGGCCGAGCATGATCTTGTTCCGCTCGCCCCGTTCGAGCATCCGGCCACCGGGCTGAATCTGAATGTCCTCGAATCCGAAGTTGTCGAGCCTCCAACCCTGGATGAGTACCGGGTCGGAGGCGCCGCTGTCGCGGGTCATGTCGGTGACATCAACGACGCCCTCAGAGACCTTAGCGACTTCGGGGAGTTTGCGTGCCTCTTCGACAAGGTACTCGCTGAAGTCGCTGTTCAATCCGCTCGACTTGCCGGCCTGCATGACAACCAGATCAACGCGGCGCCGGTCGAACGCGGACTCGACCGACTTCTCGACGTTGTAGCTGACCGCGAGGAGAGCGATCATGCTCCCGACCGCGACCGCGAGGCCGAGCACGGTGAGCGCGGTGCGGACCGGCCGCCGCGTCAGGTTCTTCAGGATGAATGAGACGAAGTACATAGTTCCCGAAGACCTACCTCCCGGCCCCCTCCCTGAAGGGAAGGGGAGGAAAAGATTGCCCGTCTCCCCCTTCTCTTCAGGGAGGGGGGCCGGGGGGGTAGGTCGTTTGAGTCAACCGCTTCAGGTGCCGCGTCACGGCGTCGGTAAAGCCCGCGGTATTGTCGAGCATGGCGAAGTGTTTCGCGGCCGGGATGATCTCGGCCACGCACTTCGCAAGGTGTTGTTCTAGCCAACGGGACGTGGCAAGGAAGGGGGAGAATTCGTCATACAGCGCGACAACCGGTTGCGCGACGGACGCGAGCACGTCTGCGGTCAGTCCGGCTTCGGCCAGAACTTCGTCGCCGCAGGTAGTCTCCGCGAGCCTCGGAAGTTGCCGCAACCACCCGCGACCGAACGCCCCGTAGATGTCTTCGAGTTGCTTCATCTTCTCGGGTGGTAGCGCGGCGGTTTCGCGGAAGAGGCGTGCGAAGTCCACCGTGTCGCCGAGTTCGACGCCGACCCGCGTGAACGTCTCGCGCAGATCGACCCAGATGCTCATCTTCCCGAAGTTCGGTTCGACGTGCTTCAGTCCGGGGAAGAACGAATCCGAGAGCAGCACGCCCGCGACGCACTCCGGCGCGAGCGCAGCCGCGTGCATACTCACCACGCCGCCAAAACTGTGACCCACGAGCAACGCGGGTTTCAAGCCGAGCGCTGTGTGAAGCTGGCGGAAGTCTTCTGCCATACCCGCGGACGTGTACCCGGTGGCCGGTCGCGCGCTGGCGCCGTGACCGCGCATGTCGTAGGTCGTGACACGAAAGTCCGTGGCCAGTGCATCGGGCAGGCCACTGAACGTCCACACAGCCTGATTGCTCGTGACCGCGTGAACCAGCACTACGTCCGGCCCTTCGCCGGACTGCTGGTAGAACAGCCGCGTTCCGTTCACCTCAACTTCGGGCATGTCCTTCTCTCACGCTCCCCTTCGGGTCGCGGCTAAACGTGCTTTTGGAGAAACGCCACCAACTCACCCAACTCCAGGTCTTCCGCGCCGCAGTCGCGCAGACCCTTCAGGAACGTGCCGAACGGCAACCGGCGGCCGAAGTGAGCGTCGAGCCGTTCGGCCAACACGACGAGGTCGATGGACGCGAACCCAAGATCGGCGAAGGCACGCGTGGTGAGTTCGACTGGTTCGGGCAGATCGCGGTCCGGGAACGTGTTCCGCACCACCTCCGCGAGCGCGGCAAGCAGGTCTTCCGTCGTGCGCATCACGCCGCCTCGCAAAGAGTGGTCGCGACAACCGCGTCCTTCATCCGCGCCGTCTGCACGCGGAACCGCTGACCGCTCAGGGTCACGATCGCGGCCCCGGTGTTCGCGTCGAGCGATTCGAGTGTGCAGCCTTCAGGCGGAACACGCATCGCCTCCGCGACCGCGAGGCACGCGGCCCTCGTTCGCGCTTCGCGTTCAACTTCAGGCGGCGCGTTCTTCGCGACTGTTTGGAGCGAGCAACCGATGCGCTCCGCAAACGCCGAGAACGCGACCACCTTACCTTCCGAAATCGCGACGCTGACCGGCGGGAACGGTTCGTACTTGGCGGTTCCTCGTGGCCGGCACACGATGCGGCCGCCCACCTCGTCGGTTTCGATGTCGGCGGGGAACATCGCCTCGCCGTGCTTCTGCGTCCACGCGGCGCGAACCGCATCCTTCGCAAGCATCCGACCGAAGAACCAGTCGTTCAGTTCCGCGTCGTTGCCGGTCCAGTTCCCGAAGATGTCGAGTTCGGCGGGCGTCATGGTCACACGCGCGCCGGCCGCGCGTAGCACCGGTTGCTTCAAGTCCACGGGCGGTTCGAGGAAGTGGCACCGGCGCGGTGGCGCGCCCTCGGCGCGCGCCGGAACGGCTTCGGGCCAGTCGCGACTGAGGAAGTACTCGTCCTTCGGGCCGAAGAAGTTCACGTGCCCGAACGGCAGGTAGAACCGCCAGTAGCCCGCGCCCGTCATGCGGAGCCACACTTCGCCGCGTGCGTCGAACACTTCAATCCCGTGCCGGTAGTGCCGCGCGGACTCCTGCTCGTTATGTCCGCGAACGACCACGTGCGAACCGACCTCCGGCGTCGGGCCGAAGTATTCGACATTCTGCACTTCAAACGGAAGGAGAATGCGCCCGGTCCAGTCGGGTTGTTCGAGGTGCCACGCGCCGAGGATGTGCATCGCGGCGTCCATCAGCACTGGATCAATGGCGTAGTGCGGGTCCGGGTTCGAGCGGAACCACCCATCGCGTGGTTGCACTTCCAGCGTGCCCTCGATGCCCTCGCGCCCGGTGCGGCCAAGCGTGCGGATCATCTGGAACAGCGGACCGTGGAACATATTCCGGCGCAGGTCTTCGATGGTGGACTTGCACGGCACCTCGTCGGTAAGCGCGAACGTGCGCGGCGCGGGCGGGTCTGGGTATCGGTCCGCGAGTACGACCACTGCTTCGGCCGACGCCTTGTTCGCGCCATCGCGGAGGAACGAGTTGCCGAGGTCACGCACGTCCGCTTTCACCTCGACGATGCCGGTCGCTTCATCGACCGACGCCACCGCGGCGCGGACCTCGAGTGTGGTCGCTCCAGGGTCGAACGGGAGCCACCGGAACAGCCGGATGTTGCGGATCGCGACGACCACCTTGCCCGGCGCGAGCATCGCTGCGCCTTCACTCATCGCTTCGAGGCTGAACGTCATCGGCAGCACGGGCAAGCCGTTCTGCGCCGGGTTCTCGCGGCTGACGCCGCGTCCGCCGAGCGTGTGGTCGTCCGCGTACCGATCTTCGCGGTCGTCCATCACGCGGCGAAAGACGATCTCGCGTCCCGGTTCGTGGTGGATGATCGATTCGATCAGCGCGAACGGTCTTTCTGGAGCCGGGGTCTGTGACTCCGGACCGGCTACAGAAAAATCACTCGCGGGCAGCGAGAAGTCCGGGAACGCGAACAGTTCGTGTGGCAGCGCGGACGGTAACGCGTGCCCACCGAAGAACGCGGACATCACCTCGCGCTGCGCGTCGAGAAACTGCTCCATCACATCAAGGTAGCCGTGCATGAGGGCGTCGGCAGAACCCACGCCCCCAGAAGACAGACCCACGCCCAAACCCCCTCCCGGCATGGAGGGGGAGTCAGACATTGGCGTTCCGCTCGCGCTCAACGATGCGCCCGCCTCTTTCTCCCCCTCCCGGCAGGGAGGGGGTTGGGGGGTGGGTTCGTCCACTCGCCCCGCGTACAAGTACCCCAGGTTCAGATCGACGCCGTGCGCAACCAACTGCGCAACCATGTGATTGATCTGCGTCGGGCCGCTCTTGCGGGGCACGTTCGCGGGGATCGCGGCGAACGGCTTGCCACGGAGGATGTCTTCCACGAACGCCGAGAGGTTCCCACGCGGGCCGCACTCGACGAAAAGGCGCACCCCGTCGCGGTGCATGGTTTCGATCATGCGCGTGAACTCGACCGGCGTGATCCAGTGATTCACCGCGTGTTCGCGCATCGCGTCCGGGTCGGTTGGGAACAACTCACCGGTGGAGCAGCAGTAGACGGACGTGTTAGTCGGGCTGAACGGTACGTTGACGAACAGCTCGCGCAGCGCGCCCATGTACGGCTCGAACAGCGGCGTGTGGTACGGCCGCTTGAACGGCAACCGCTCTACAATCACGCCCTTCTCCGTGAGCGCGGCTTCTACTGCGGCGACCGCGTGCGTAGGGCCGACCGCGACGCACTGGTGCGGGCAGTTGTCCATCGCGACGATCACCGCGCCGCCAGCGACCGCGTTCGCGACCTCCATAATGGTTGCCTTACTCGCGCCGACCGCGAGCAGCACCACGTCCGGCCCGCCGACTTCGTCCTCCTGACGCTGCATGATGTTCATAATCTCGGGCAGGCGCGACTCGTGCTGATCCTGCGCCCGCATGGCCCCGCTCGCGAGCAGCGCACCGAGTTCGCCGGCACTGTGCCCAGCCATCGCCGACACCGGAACCTGAAGGTTCTGCAGCACGCGGAGAATGGCCTGGTCCGCGAGCAGCACGCCGAAGATGGACGGCCCCAGCCCGCGGAGTTCGGCTTCTGCCGCGGTCTTGTCCTCAGCGGTCGCGTCAGGCGCGAGGTGAAGCACGCGGCGGAGCGACGTTTCCGGGCGCCCCACTTCGGCCGCGAGTTCGTCGCACCACGCGAACGTGCCTTCCACTTCCGGGAACACACCGCACAGATCCAGGAGCATGTTCAGGTATTGCGCGCCTTCACCGGGGAAAAGGTACGCGATACTCCCCTGTTCCGCGAGCGGCGTGTCAAAGTGGTAGATGCCGTTCGCGTCGCGGACCTGCTTGCACTTCGGGTCCGCAAGCCGGTCCGCGCCTCGATTGAGGCGAGTCAGCAGGTCGGCGTGCGAACCCGCGACGACCGCGAGCCGTGCGCCGCCGGGTTGCATCTCCGCCGCGAGTGCCGCGGCAACGTCCGTAAGTGCGACACCGGGTTGCTGCTCGACCTGCGCCGCAAGCGCGAGTATGCGGTCGCGCAAGGCTGCACGGTCGTCGCCGCGCAGCACGAACACCTCCGTGTCCCACCCGGTCGCGGGCGGGGCAACGCGGGGTCGCTGTTCGGTCAGAGTTGAAGGCATGGGGGATCGTATTCGCGATTGATTCGCGCCGGCGAGTGGCGCCAAACATCACACGCTAGCCGCCACCGGTTGCGCGATCGCTCGCGGCTTCGGCGCGGACTCGGTGCCGCCCGCGACGACGATCTCCGGCTCGCCTTTCGAGCCGAACATCACCTCGTCCACCGCGAACCCGGCGCCCACGGCCGGTTCGATCAACTTCAGCCCACGAGCAACGAGGTGCTTCGCCAGGTCCGCGACCATGCCGACTTCGGCCCACGGCCCCCACGCGACCGACACCACGCGCCCCGGCCACGCACGGTCCAGGTCGCACGCGAGTTTGCTGAGGACCTCGTTCGCCGCGGCGTAGTCGGACTGCCCGCGGTTCCCGTACCGGCTCGTGATCGACGCAAACAGCGCGAAGAACTTCAGTTTCGACGAATCGAGCTTGCGGGCCAGTGTCAACGCGCTGTCAACCTTCGTGCCAAACACGCGGTCGAACGATTCCGGGGTCTTGTCGCGGAGGAGTTTGTCCTCGATCACACCGGCCCCGTGGATCACACCGGCGATGCCGCCGTGCGAGTTCAGTTCGTCGATCAGTGCGCCAAACGCAACGGCGTCTCGCACGTCGAGCGAGCGGTATTCCACCGCACTGCCGGCCTTGCGGATCGCGTCCAGGTTCTGCCGAATCTCGCGGCCCTTGAGCAACCGCTTGTACGCGCTCTCGACGGCGGCGGGTGCGGCGGGCTTGCCGTCTGCCTGAAGAAGTTTCATCAGCGCGGCCTTGAGTTCCGCCTGGGTTGTGAGCAGCGCCGTGTCAGGGTGCTCGGCCACCGACACCGGCGAACTGCCGACCAACACGAGTTGCGACTTGTACCGCTGTGCAATCTCCAGGGCGACGCGTGCCGTGATGCCGCGTGCGCCGCCGGTGACCAGCACTGTTGAAGTCGCGTCGAGTTCAATCACGTGCGCGGCCTTGTCCAGCGGGCCGGGTTCGACCTGCCACGTCTTGCGGAACTCCCCGGCGCGGCCAACCTCGAACGGTCCGTCCGGGTCGCCGAGTTCGCCAAGCAGTTGCTCGACGAGCCGCGGCGCGGGCACGTCCGCGATCACGTCCACCACGCGCACGGTCACTTCGGGCCACTCGTAGCCGAGACACTTGGTGAATCCGGCGACGCCGCCGTGACCCGCGAAGAAGTCGGCCGGGAGATCGCCACCGAAGCCCATCGTGCCACCCATCGCGGTGACCGCGAGCAGCACCGCTGAGCCGTTTTTCCCCGCGTCACGGATGTCGTTCTCCAGACCGCGGGCGAGCAGGTAGAGCGACTTCACTTCGCGCCTCATGCGCGATTCGTCGGTCTCGTCTGCGGGCGGTTCCGCAAGCGGCAGCAGGTGAATGAGACCGGACACGGGACCGCACTGGGCGCGGACGCGGGTGAGCAGGTCCGTCACCGCGTCCGGCGAGGTGAGGTCGGCCGCGAAGCCATCGCTCTTACCCATGCGAACGAGCACGGTCTTGATGTCGAGTTCCGCGAGCCGGTCGGAGAGTTCTTGCGCGGTGCCAAGCCCGTCGTCGGTGATGACGATGGTGCCGGACGGCGGGCTAAACTTCGGGCGGATGGGAAGCGGCGCATCGATCAACCGCACCACGAGGCGTTGAACGTCGCCCTGCCTCGCACCGGGGTGGAAGTCACCGTTCGCACTTGGCGCGGGTGCGGCTTCGTGTTTGCCGTTGGTGGAAGGAGTGGCAGCAATCGCTGGTGCCGGGGCGGCTTCGTTGAGCGCGCCCATCACGTAGTCCGCGATGCCGCGGAGCGTCTTGATGACGGAGAGTTTTTCCATCTCCAGGTTCGGCTGCTTGCCGTCGGCGCCGGCCTCGATGCTCTCCGCGAGGGCGCCCAACACTTCGACGCGCTTGATCGAATCGACGCCGAGGACGCCGACGAGCGTCGTGCGGGCGGGGCGGGGGTCGGCGAAGATTTCTCGATAGAGGCGGTTGTACTCAGGCAGATCAACTTGCCGGGCCAAGTATGAATTCACTTGCACGACGTCATCGAGCGTCGCGCCCGCCGCCGCGAGAATTCGTTTGACGTGCTCAAACGAGCGGCGGAATTCCCCTTCGAACGT